>NZ_LGHK01000197.1 GCF_001908235.1 Bradyrhizobium sp. NAS96.2 | reverse complement strand
ACCGGCCCCGGCTGCCGCGCCGTCCAGCGTCGTGCGTCCGCCGGCGCCGATCCCGACCCAGCATCTGAGCCCGGCCGGCAAACGCATCGCTGCGGTCCAGCGGACACTGACCGAATATGGCTATGGCCAGCTCAAGCCGACCGGCACAATCGGCGCCGACACCCAGCACGCGATCGCGAAGTTCGAGCGCGCCCGCAAGCTGCCGGTGACCGGGCAGATGTCCGATCGTCTGGTGCGCGAGCTCGGCACCATGATCGGGCATTCGATCGACTAGTGCTTGGCCGGGCTTGATCCCGGCCATTTCGCATCCGACACATTGACGTGCGTCAGGCGGCTTCGCCCAGCAGCACGTCCCTGACCTCGTCCGAGAACAGCTTCTTGCGGCCGGCCAGCAGCACCCATTCCGGATCGTCGCGATCCGGTGTGGCGTGCGGCATGCCGTGATCGAGCAGCGCCTGTGCGCAGCCCACCCAATCGCCGCCGCTGACCGGCTCATTGCAGGAGGCCCATGACAGCGAGCCGGAGGCGTTGTCGCCAAAGCCGTGCTGTTCGGTCCACTCTGCGCCTTGCTCGAGCAGAAAGCGCGTCAGCCCGGCATTGCCGCGGAATACCGCGTGATTGAGCGCGGACGCATCCCAATCGCCGCCGCGCACCGCGATGGGCCAGCCGAGCTTGACCATCAGCCGCACCGCATCGTCGCCGCCTGCCGCGGCGAGCTCGGGCAGCAGCCGGTGCTGCTGTGGTGAAAGCGAAGCTGGGAAATCGGGCCGGCTGGCCTGGATCCGGTGCGCCTCGCTCTCGTTGCCGCTCGCGCACGCCGCGACGAATCGCTCGTCGTCGGCAAGCGTCTCGTCGCCGGTGCGCTCGCGCAGCAACCCGGCGACTTCAGTCAGGCCGAACTGCAACGCGTAGCGGTAGGCGCTCAGTCCGTCCGGCGTCGTGATGCGCGGATCCGCGCCGGCGTCGAGCAGTGTCGCGATGCATCTTGGCGATCGCCGCCGCCGGATCGCCCACATCAAGGGCGAGCCGCAATCGGTCAGCGGCGCGTTGCGTGCGGGTTCGTTCGGATTGCCGCCGTGACGCAGCAGCAATTCGAGCGCCGCGACGTTCTCGTCATCGAGCACCTTGTACATCGCGTTCGTGCCGGCGATCCGGGCGCCATGTTCGAGCAGCACGCCAGTCGTCACGGAGCCCTCCAGTGAGTGGTACAGCGATTCATTGTCGTTCGGATTGGCGCCCGCTTCGAGCAACAGCCTGGTCAACTCGAGATCGTGGTTTTGCCCGGCGGCGCCATACAGTGCGGACAGCGGATTGCTGTCATCGGGCGCCTCGAGCGATCCGGGCGGCCAGCGGCTGCTGATGTGTTGGTCGGGATCGGCGCCGGCCTGCAGCAGCAGGCGCGCGCAGCGATGCAGCCGCGCTTGAAACTCCGGAGTCTGCAGCAGGCTGGAATGCGTGACCGCGACCAGCGGCGGCAGTTTTAGGGGCCCGCCGGGACGGTTGACCCATGTGGGATCATTGGTCGCCGTGCGCTGGACCGTGCCCTCATCGCCGATGGCGCAGGCGAGATAGGGATCATCGGCGACAAGTCCGGGATCCTCGGCAAGCATCCGCATCGCGACGCGCGGATTGGCGCGATCGCTGGTGCCGGCGACGTCAGCGGCATAGACCAGCTGCAGCCATCGCCGCACACGGTCGGCCTTGCTCTTGCCTGGCGGCAATTGGGCTTCGACATAGCGCCGCAGGTCCGGCCACGAGGCGAAGCCGAGGTCACGCGCGACGCAGGACTGCGCATCGTGCAGGCGCAGATCGAGTGCAGCGATTTGCGCATCGCTGCGCCCGGCCGCAGCCGGGAGCGCATGCCGGAAACGGGCGTAAGCTTCGGGTGCCTGCCGCCGGTAAAGGCGGATGAGCTCCTTGGCCTGCTTCTTCAGATGTTCGAGATTCAATCGCGCGGGCGATCGGTTCATGGCAACCTCCGTGCATCATCGCCGATGGTCCACAAAACCGGCTGCACAAAGGCTTGGTTGGCCGCGTATTCGGTGCAAGTGGGTTCAACCCTTCCCGTGGACCCGGGCGCGGCTTGCACCGCAATTCCAAGGATATGAGCGACGATTGTGTCGGTCAACCCGCGCAGCGCGACGACATCCATGACGATTGGACGTGGCCGCGCCGCTGGCCTATAGGTCGGCGCATGCGATTGAAAACCAGTATTTGGGTTGCGGCCTATCTGCGCCGCTGCCAGACCGAAGGCGTGTTCGGCGCGGTCCGCAAGAAGGGCGCAGAAGAGGCGGGTGCCGTGTTCGTCAAGGTGGCGCTGATGGACGGCAACGCGATGCTGTACGCGCCGGCGCCGCAGACGGTCTATGACGACAGCCGCCCGGTCGAGCGGCTGTTCGTGCCGACGGCGCCGCAGCCGGTGTCCGAGCCGTCGGTCGAGGAGCGATTGACCAAGGAGCTGCGCTTCGATCCCGATGCCTGGATCGTCGAGACCGAGGACCGTGCCGGGCGGCACTTCCTCGATCTGGCGAAGAGCTAGGGCGCAACCTCGGCTGCTTGGGAAGCAAGCGCATTTGATGTCCGCTTGCTCCACAACGGCCGCGCAAATCCCGACATTCAACGACCTCGCGGTCGGACCAGATCCGGACACGACCGCCGAGCTCCCGAGACCGCGGCGGCGTGGCCAGGCGAAGCGCGGCCGGTCGGAGTGGTGCGCCGATGCACAGCCGTTGTCGAGCATTGCGCAGTCCCGTTCGGCAGTCCGCGACCCTAGGTACGCTGCCAGGGCTCAGCCGGTGAGCGCATCCGCGTGATGCCGCCAGCCTCGACGCGCGAGAAAGGACAGGATCGATGGGCAGACTGCAAGCGCGGATAGCAATCGTCACGCAAGCGGCCTTTGTCTCGCGGCGTCGAAGCGCTTCGCGGCAGAGAGAGCGACCGTCGTGATGGTTAGCCAGCGCAACTCTGATAACCAAACTAGCGAAACGCCTGACGACAGCTTGCATCAATGCACTTTGGTCGACTGTCTCTCGCGCCCCGGAACATCCCATGTCCAGTCTTGACGTCCTGTTCAGATCCTACCGCCTGAACGCGCTCGACCTGCCGAACCGCGTCGTGATGGCTCCGATGACGCGGTCCATGTCTCCGGGCGGCGTACCCAGCGCCGAGGTCGCCGCCTATTATCGCCGCCGCGCAGAGAGCGGCGTCGGTCTCATCATCACCGAGGCGACAGGGGTCGGTCGCCCGGCCGCGCTCAACGAGCCCGATATGCCCCGCTTCCACGGCGAGACGGCGCTCGCCGGCTGGAAGAAAGTGGTGGACGAGGTTCACGCGGCAGGTGGGCGCATCGCGCCGCAACTGGTTCATGTGGGGCATAAGCTCTCGAACGCGGTACCGGACTGGACACCGCCGGCGCCCTATGAAAGTCCCTCGGGGCTTTCAGTGACAGGCGAGCGCGTCAATCAGCCGATGAGCGAGGCCGACGTGGCCGACATCATCGACGCGTTCGCGAAGGCAGCAATGGATGCCGAGCGGCTCGGCTTCGACGGCATAGAGCTGATGGGCGCGCACGGCTATCTCATCAATCAGTTCTTCTACGACCATCTCAACTTGCGCGACGACGAATACGGTGGCTCGACGCTCGTCGAGCGTTCTCGCTTCGTGGTCGAGATTCTGAACGCAATCCGGTCGGTGGTGACCTCGGGCTTCCCGGTGATTCTCCGCCTTTCACAATGGAAGCCGAAAGACTTCAGTGCACGGCTGGCCGCGACGCCGAAGGCGCTGGAACAATGGCTCTCCGTCCTTGTCGACGCCGGAGCGGATGCCTTCCACCTCTCGCAGCCAAAGTTCTGGCAGCCCGCTTTCCCTGAGATCGATCGGGAGCTGAACCTTGCCGGCTGGGCGAAGAAGCTCACGGGGGTCACCGCGATAACCGTTGGCGCTGTCGGCCTGTCTGGCGACGTCTACGCATCCTTGGCGGGCGAGACCGCCCAATCCACGCCGCTGGATGGACTGCTCAGGCGGCTCGAACGCGGCGAGTTCGACCTGGTCGCGGTCGGACGCGCGTTGCTGCAGGATGCCGCCTGGCTTGAGAAAGTACGGCAAGGTCGCGAGATCGCCGAGTTCACGCCGGCCGCGTTCGCCACCCTGAGTTAATCGGCGGGGCGGGCGGCAGGGCGCCACGACGAGCTTGCCGCGCCAGCGAGTCCACGCATGCCCCAATAAAGCTAGAACGCGATGGTCGCGCCTTAGCTTCCGGATTTCTGATTGCGAATGGCGGGCGCGCTGCCGGGCTGCACCGCCGGTCGCGTCTGCGGCGACGCTGCGCGGACGCGATGACGCTCATCGTCATAGAGCGACGAGCGATACTTGTTGCGGGCCACCGCCATGGTCGAGCCGCGCCAGGCCGCCAGCATCACCAGCGCCGAGCGCTCGCTGAGGCGATCATAGAGCCGCGACAGCCGGTAGACATAGTTGACCGACGAGCCGGCTTCCGGATTGAGGAACATCAGGATGCGCTGAAAGGCGGCGCTCGACACGTCGAGCGCCCGCATCGCGCACGCGAGCGGCTCGCCGCCGGGATCGTTGACGACGTCGGCGGCGATCCGCGACGGCAGGATCAGCGCTTCGCCGAGTTCAAGCGTGAAGTTGTCGAGGTCCTCGGCAAACGCCGCCATCTCCAGGATATGGATCGCGCGCGCGGCGCGGGCGGCTGGAATCCGTGCCGCGGCCTTCAGCGGCGTTTCCTGCAGATTGTGCAGGATCTGCGCGCGTTCCTTGGCACTGGCGGCAAAGAACATGTCGGAGATTTCGGCGGCATCGTTCGGCCGCATCGCGAGGCTCGCCGCCATCCGCTGCTCGGCCTCGGTCGGAATCCTCGCCGGCGGCACTGCGGGCGGGGCTATCGGTGCGGCAGGCGGCATCGGCTGGTCCGGACCGGCGCGCCGTAGGCCGAGCTTGTCCATGATTCGGGCGGGCGTTGCCGGATAGATCGCAAGCCGCGCGCGGACCGCGGCGCGGGTCGCGTCGTCGACCTCGTCGATCAGGCGCGACGTCAGCTCGACGAACTGGCGCTCTTCATCGGCGGAGTGTGCGCTGGCCTGCACATAGAGGTCGGTCAGGACGCGCAGCAGAGTGGGGCGGATGTCGACGCCCTCGCGACGGGAGAGCGTCATCAACCCATCGAAACCAGGAAATAGCGGAGCTGCGCTCATCTCGGCGTACGCGACTTGCCAGTAAGATTCGGTTTGAAAACCTTGTGGCAGCGAGCCTACGCAGGCTGTTTTAAGACGCAGTTAAGGAAAACAAGCCGTGAAGGCGAATGCTCGAATTTGCGCGTGTCTATTAAGGCACAGCGCCATATCCGTAACCGTCCGTATCGGCAATTTAAGATGTCGTTAACCTCGCGAGGAGAGGAAACCAGCATAAGGCGCATCGGCTGGCGGTCAGCGCGATTGCGCTGGTGCTTGCGGTCGCGGCTCCGCTGGTGCGCTAGAGTTCGACGATGATCCGCCCGCTAGAGCGTCGGAAGAAGATGATCTCATCCAAATCAACACCAACAGAAGCAAGATGATTTCTGGGCTTAGCGGAATACCACAATACATGCCCGCGAGCCTGGCGATCGCGGGCAGCACCCAAGCCGCAGCGAGTGCGGACTTTTCAAAGGGCCGGAAGCCGGTTTTCAATCCCTCATTTGTCAGCGCTGCGATGGGCAGTGCGAGAAGTACGAAGTCGTAGTCCAAGACAAAGGGAGTGCTCAACAGCATCGCGGTGGCCGCAGCTCCAGCTCGCAACAATAGCGAAGCTTTGCTGCGCCAGATGAGCCACAGTAGCGCCGCCGCGACAGTCGCGACCGCTGCTTGCGCAGCGTATGCCAGGTTGACCCCTGCACCAAGGAGCCGCACCGCGGCAAACACGCTCTGCATCTTGCCGAAGCCAATCATCTGTTCTTCCAGTATGGCCTTGGTCATAGGAAGAATTGATTGGAAGTTGGACCAAATCTCCGATCCGAACAGCAGCGTGGCTGCTACAATCTGCGCTGCAACGCTGAGCGCCGCGCCTAAGGCCGTTTTCCAGTTCTTGCGTGCTAGCACTACGACAGCCAGCATGGGCGCGAATTGCGGCTTATAAAGCATACATCCCAGAATGACTCCCGCTAGAACGGGTCGTCGCTCGGATAGAAGCAGGCCAGATCCAATGATCGCGACCGAAAGAAAGCCGTTTTGACCGTGGGTTGCGTTGAGAAGAGTGGCTGGAAATCCCAAAATCGGAACAAGCGCCTCTGATGACGCGGGAATGAATTTCTTGACTGTAATTACGTAGGCCGTTCCTGTTGCGGCGAGCCATAAGAAGAGGGATGGCAAGTAAGATAACAGACCCAATGGCGCCACGATCAAAAGCGCCGTTGGTGGGTACAGCCATGCGAAGTATTCGACCTCTTTGCCAAAGAGCTTTGTCTGGGCAGCATGATGCTGAAGCGGATGATACACATCCGCCGCATTACCCGTCAGGACGAATTTTGAAGCGGTCCAAAAACTCGAGAAGTCCGTACCTATTGGCTTGTCGTAGAAGCCAAGGCCGTCACGAGCGGCTAAAAGATTGGCCACGAAGACAAGTACGCCAACTATCAGGAATACGGCGGGGTATAGCTTCGCCCGCTTTGCTGTTAGCCACCCGCCCGAAATAAGCCAAGCCATTTTGGGAAGTGCCGCCGCCACAATCGGTTGAATTTGTTCAACTTGGCCTCGCCGATCCGACGTTGGTTGTCTGGACTGGCGAAAAACGCATCAGCCGTCACCGGACCTTGCGATGGTTCGCTAGCCGCTGAGCCTGGACGGTCCCGTGAGAGGGGCATCTGAAAAAAGTTTCATGAGTAATACCTCGCAATCAATGACTAACGCTATCATTGCAATCAAGGGGCGAGCAACGGGGATGGCACCCATTGATTAACGGGGGTGCCCAAGCCCGAGCTGGAAGACCTGTGCGCCGTCAGGGCTTTCGGTCATCGTGTCGATACCGGTGACTCGCGCGTGGTGCGCGCCTCATCGCCCGGGGGATGATGCGGTTGAATGCAGCCACGTCCTGAGCTCGGTACGCTTGGGCGGCAGTGCGATCGTCTCCAAGCCGGTGATCATAGTTTCCTCTCGTCCGTCCGTAGTCTTGCGGATGCGCCGGGACCGAAAGACAGCCCGATCAATGTCTTACCGTTAAGATGTCATTAACCATGCCCGTTCTTAACTCGGCGTGCGCGGGGCAAATCATGTCCGTGCGGGGCCAGAGAGAACGGAACATGGGCACCATCGTTGAGTTTCCGGCAGATGCGGCTGCGCGGCGGCCGAGCATGACCGGTGCTGCCGGCGAAGGCATGGGGACCGTGCTGATCCTTCCCGTCGTGCGGATCGAGCGAACGACGGAGGAGACCGGCGGTGGTCGCGGACCGGAGCAGGGCACTGCGCAGGGCCGCCGTCGCCGACGGCGCTCCTGATCGCGGATAGCGTGCAATGCCCGCGCCTGTGCAGCGGACCGCCGCTTGGCGGTCATTCCCGACGCTGATCCTGCTGGTCGCGGGCTCGGCGCTCACAGGCTGCAGCGGCGGCGATTTCGGCCGCACCCGCGCCGATTTCCGCAACGACGACATGCATCGCTGGATGGGCGCCGAGGCGACCGGCAGCATCGGCAAGAACGCCTCGCAATTCCAGCTCACCGAACACGAACGCCAGCTGCGCGATCTCGCCTATCAGTTCGTCGAGCCGCCGCTGTCGCGTCCGGCGTGGAAGAGCGTGTTCGGCGATTACCAGCCGCTGCCTTCGCCCTGGCGGCAGAAGGCGGTGTTCGATCGCACCGCGTACGGCCGCAACCTGATCGACGAGCCGCATCGCTCGTTCGCTTCGCGCTATTCGCTGCTGATCGACCAGGTGCGCGACGACATCACGCGGTTCGAGCCGTTCTTCGCAACGGCGATCCAGGTGATCGAGCTTGACCGCAAGCGCAGTGCCAGCCTCAACATGATTGCCGATGTGTCGCCGCGTGAGCGGGCCGATGCGGTGGCGCGGATGGAAGAGAACACGCTGATCGTGCAATGGGTCCAGCAGGCCCTGGAGCGGCGGATCTCGTCCTATCGCTGGGCGCTGGAGCGGCTGGTGATCCAGGCGCCCGACGGCATGGCCGCCGATGCCGAACGCCAGATCAACGAACTCGCCCGGCTCACCGCCAACGCGCCGCTGGTCTCCGGGCCGGTCACGGGCCAAGCCGTGGTGACGAAGGGCTAGGCCCGTTTCACCCTCTTGATTGCGGACCTGACGCGGCGGCTGTTGGCCTGCCGCGGCAGGCTCGCAATGAACTCCTTCAGCGCATCGGAGGGAGGATGGGCCGAGGGGTAGGCAAGGCCGACCTGGCGCGTCACGTCGACATCGATCGCGCGCACCGCCACATCCCGATTGCCGCGCGCCACGCCTTCGGGGACGATCGCCACGCCAACCCCGGCCGCGACCAGCGCCATCGCCCACTCCTCCGATTCCGCGATCGCCACCGGCTTGCGCGGCAGCGCGGTGCGCTTGAAAAACTCCTGCTGCTCGCAGTGGCAACGATCGATCATCGGAACGCCGGCGAAGTCGCTGGTCCGCAGCGTCTCCTTGAGGGTGAGGGGATGCGACGGCGGCAGTGCGGCTACATAGCGCTCGCTCCAGAGCGGGATGAAGTGCTCGCCGGGTACGATCATGGTTCTCGCGACGATCCGCGCGTCGGACTTTTGGCTGGCGCCAACCAGCCGAAGCGCGAGATCGGCGTTGCCTGTCAGCGGCTTCAGCAGGGCGATCGTTCGCGCCTGATCGAGCGTCCGCAACAGACCGAGCGTCAGCGTCTTCTTCGTCGGCGGTTTGCGAAACAGGTTTCGTGCCGCGTCGGCCTCGTCGATGATCTTGCGGGCGATGCCGTGAAACTGTGCCGCCGACTCCGTCGGCGCCATGCCCTTCTTGTGCCGGATGAACAGCGTGGTGCCGAGCTCGGCCTCGAGATTGGTGATCGCCGCGGAGATCGACGGCTGCGAGATGAAGCAGCGCTTCGCCGCAGCGGTCAGATTGCGCTCGCGGTAGACCGCGGCGAAATAGCGGAGTTCGCGGATATCCATAGGATTGTCCTATCATATAGATAGAAAGACAATATTTTACCTATGGAAATGCGAGTGGCAAGTCTGCGCCGGGCACAGCGGAGGATTTGTCATGCGCATCCATCACCTCAACACCGGCACGATGTGCCCGATCGGAAAGCGGCTCGTGAACGGCAGCGGCGGCATCTTCCAGCGGGCGCGGATGGTCTGTCATTGCTTGCTGGTCGAGAGCAATGATGGCCTGGTGCTGGTCGACACCGGCATCGGGCTTGGCGACATCGCTGACTCGCCGCGGCTCGGGCGCAAATGGGTGCGGCAGACCACGCCGCGGCTCGATCCGGCCGAGACCGCGGTCCGTCAGGTGAAGGCGCTGGGCTTCTCGCCTGATGATGTGCGCCATCTGTTGCTGACGCATCTCGATCGCGATCACGCTGGCGGCGTGCCGGACTTTCCGAAAGCCAAGGTGCACGTCCATCGCAAGGAATACGATATGGCGGTGACGCATCGGGTCGCGCCGCCCGAGGGACGCTACATCACGGCACAGTGGAAGCACGGGCCGGACTGGGCGTTCTATGGCGCTGATGGCGAGGACTGGTTCGGATTCAAGGGCGTGCGCGCGCTTGGTGACCGCGAGCCGGACATTCTGATGATCCCGCTGCCGGGCCACACGCTCGGCCATTGCGGCATCGCGGTGCGCGACAAGGACAGATGGCTGCTGCACGCGGGCGATGCGTATTTTCATCACGCGCAGCTTGATGCCCGGCCGCGGATGCCGCTGGTACTCGGCCTGTTCCAGCGCCGGGCGGACATGGATCGCGCGACGCGGATGCAGAACCAGGAGCGCTTGCGCCAGCTGAAGGCGGCGCATGGCTCCGATGTCACGATCGTCAACAGCCACGATCCCGTCGACTACGAGACCTGCCGTTGCGGCCGACACGCGCTCGCTCTTTGATTTGACCGCGCGGCCCGTACTTGACCTTCGTCGCAGAGTTCGCCAGCGATGCTGGTGCGATCGTTGCATCTACCTTACCAATTGAAATTCGGGCAATGGAAATGCCAGTATTTGGACGGAGTTGCGCTGGCTGCTTGTTTGACGTCGATTGTCTTGGGGTGGATAGGGGTGGCAATGACGGACAATGACTTCGAGCGCATCGTGGATCGGATCCATGAAGCTGCTGTCGTTCCAGACCTGTGGCCGGACGTTTTGGAAGACATCGCGCATGCCGGCGGCGCCCATGGCATGGTGATGATCAGCTCGGGCAGCGATCGGTGGAGCGGTGTCTGGAACGGCGTGGTGATGTCACCATCGATCGAAGAGGCATTCTCGGCCTTCATCAGCGAGGGGCTGGCCAGCCGTACCGAGACGACCCCGAGGCTGCTGGCACGGGATCACCCTGGTTTCGTCAGCGAACAAGACGTCTTCACGCTGGAGGAATGGGAACGCGATCCGTATCGGACGGAGTGGAACAAGAAGTGGGGTTTCGAGCACGCCTGCGCCACGGCCGTCCATAGTCCCTCCGGCGAGCTCGTCGTGTTTCATATGGAAAGACTCGCAGGCCAGCCGGCGTTTTCGCGGCAGGATCTCGATTTTCTCGACCGGTTTCGTCCTCATCTCGCGCGGGCGAGCCTGCTGGCGACGCGCTGGCGTCTGGCGCGGATGCAGGCGGCGACCGAGGCGCTGGCGCTCGTCGATCTGCCGGCGTTGGCGATTGAACGATCCGGACGTGTTCTGGTGGCGAACGCCTTGATCGAAGGCATGACGGACGTCTTGCGCTGGCTCCCCGGGGACCGTATCGCGATGAGGGATGCCGCGGCTGACACCCTCCTGCGCGCCGGTTTGTCCCAGCTGGGGTCGCCGCTTGAGAAGGGCGTGCGTTCCTTTGCGGCGTGCCGCGCCGACAATCAGGACCGCGTGGTTGTTCATCTGGTGTCGATGCCCGGCGAAGCGCGCGATCTTTTCGATGGGGCGGTGGGCATCCTGATGGTGACGCCGGTTACGGCACCTCAGGCGCCGAGCCTTGCGCTCATTCGCGGACTCTTCGATCTCTCCCCCAGCGAAGCGCGTGTTGCCCGCGGCATCGTGCAGGGACAGACGATCGGTGATATCGCGGCGCTTCACGGGCTAAGCCGCGAAACGATCCGCAACCAGGTCAAGGCGGTGTTTGCCAAGACAGGAACGCACAGCCAACGGGATGTCGTTGCGCTGCTCGGCGCCATCCCGAAATTGACGGTCGCCGGCTAGCGCTTGCGTGCCGCCGGCGGCGGGGCTGGAACGGGCAGCGGCGGCGGCGCTTCCTGCTTGGCCGCAACCGGCTCGGCCTGCACCTTGCAGGATGAAGCCGCGAGCGAGGCCTGCGCCTGCGGCATCAGGCCGGGCTCCGGCGCCAGCGCCTTCAGCAGGATCAGGCCGGTCGAGGTCGGCGAATCGATGATCAGCCGGTCGGCGGCGGTGACTTCCTCGTCCTCCGGCAGCTCGTTGTGCTGCGCCTCCGTCATCAGGTCGAGCTCGATCACCTTCTTGCCGGCTGAGCGATCGTTGATCGCGTAATAGGCGACCTCGTTGCGGGTGTAGAACGACACTGAGGTATAGGCCTGGCTGACCGGCACGGTGAGCTTGAGCGGCCCGGTCGAGAGATCGTAGCGGCAGATCGCGACCGCGAAGGCCGGATCCATCAGCGGCATCGGCGAGTGGCTTGGGTCGGCCAGCGGCAGCTGCGTCACCTCGTTGAGCTTGGTCATCGGCGTCAGCCGCGAATAGGCGTCCTGCGAGGCGATGCGCGGCAGCGCCAGCACGCTGACGAGATGCACCACGCCGCCGAGCAGCACGCCTGCGAGGATGGTGAACAGCACGCGGATCATGGGCAGCCCGTCGTTGCGATCGAGGGCATCGGCGCGTCGCGCTGGGTGCGGGTCGCAACCCCGACCGGCGTGTCGTAGAGCCGCAGCATCAGCGCGTAGCGCTCGATGCCGCCGGTCGGCAACCAGTTGCCGGCGCGCGAGCGCGAGGCGATGTGGATCTCGAATGTGCCGTCGGAGGCGCGCATGATCTCCTGGCTGGTGAAGCCGTAGCGCTGCAGCGAGTTCGCGACGAGGTGGCCCTTGCGGTCGAACAGCGTCAGCGTCCAGAACCGCGCCGCCGGCGTCACGCCGCTGACGACGATATCGCAGCGGCCGTCGAGCGGCTTGTTCTTGTCGTCAGTGGTTGCCGAGAACGCGATGCCGTCGCCGGTGCCGATCGGCAGCTCGCCGCTGCGCGCGATGGTGGCGCGCGAATAAGGGTCGACGTCGGAGGTGCCGTTCTTCGGCCGCGCGGTCCAGGCGCCGATCTTCAGCGTGCCGAGATCGGTGCCGCGCGTCGCCGTCGCGTAGGTCAGCCCGAGGCCGACGGCGGTGGCGATGACGAGTGCCAACAGGGTGGTGAGGAGGAGCCGCACGTCAGTTCTTGCGTGGCGCAGGTGCCGTCGCGCCGTCCGGCCCGGCCGCGGCAACGTAGTTTTCGGGGAACGCCAGCGCGCTCGAGGACTCTGCCTTGCCGGTCTTCGCGGGCTCGTTGAGCGTGGTCTTGCCGGTGGTCTTTTCAGCGGTCCTGGCAGCGTCGTCGAGCAGCTTCTCGACGCGTACCAGGATATCCGCGCCGCGCTTGGTCAGCACCGGCGGCGGACCCGGCTTGGTTTCCAGCACGCGCGGCGCAGCGTTGGCCTGGGCATTGGCCTGCGCCGGCTGCGGCGGCAGCTTCTGGCCCATGCCGACGCCATTGAGCTCACGCACTTCCACGCCCTGATGCGCGGCAACCATGATGTCGTGCCAGGTCTGCGCCGGCAGCGAGCCGCCGGTCATGCGGTTGGTCGGCGAATAATCGTCATTGCCGTACCACACCGCGCAGGTGAAGTTGCCGGTGTAGCCGACGAACCAGGCGTCACGATAGGCATTGGTGGTGCCGGTTTTGCCCGCGGTCGGAATGCCGTCGAGCGCGGCGCGGCGCGCGGTGCCTTCGCTGACCACGTGGCTCATCATGCCGGCCATGTCGGCGGCGATATTCGGCGGAATGGCCTGCCGCGGTTTCGGCCCGTCGCGGTCCCAGCGCCACACCAGATCGCCGGCGCCGGTGCGCACCTCGAGCACCGAATGCGGTGTCACCGCCTTGCCGCGGTTCGGGAAGGTCGCATAGGCCACCGCGTGCTCGAGCACCGTGACTTCGTCGGAGCCGATCGGCAGCGACGGCGTATCGGGCAGCGGCGCCTTGAGACCGAAGCGGCGCGCCACCTCGACGATCTTGGCGCGGCCGGCCTTCGGGCCTTCCTTGCCGCCCAGCATGATCGACAGCTTGACCGGCACCACGTTGATCGAACGTGTGATGGCCTGGGTCAGCGTGACCTGACCCGAATAGGAGTGGCCATAGTTCTGCGGGCACCAATTGCCGATGCAGACCGGGCCGTCGACGACCTTCGAGTTCGGCGTGAAGCCGTTCAGCAGCGCCGTGGTGTAGACGTAAGGCTTGAACGACGAGCCCGGCTGCCGGTAGGCGTCGGTGGCGCGGTTGAATTGGCTGGCACCGTAGTCGCGGCCGCCGACCATGGCGCGGATGCCGCCGTCGAGATCGGACACCACGGTCGCGGCCTGCGTCGCGTGATAGTCGCGGCCGAACTGGCGGAGCTGGTTCTCGATCGCTTCCTCGGCCGCCTTCTGCACGTTCATGTCGATCGCGGTACGGACCACGAAGACGCGCTCGGTGTAGGATTTCGGGAAGGTGTCGACCAGCTTGCGCATCTCGTCGAAGGCGTAGTCGAGATAGTAGTTCGGCGAGTTCTCGTCGCGCCGGTCGACCGCGACCGCCGGATTGCGGCGGGCACCGAACACCTGGCCCTCGGTCATGAAGCCGGCATCCACCAAATTGTCGAGCACGACGTTGGCGCGGGCGCGTGCCGCGGGCAGGTTGATGTGCGGGGCGTATTTGGTCGGCGCCTTGAACAGGCCGGCGAGCATCGCGGCTTCCGCGAGGTTCACGTCGCGCACCGACTTGTTGAAGTAGAAATGCGCCGCGCCGTCGACGCCGAAGGTGCCGCCGCCCATATAGGCGCGGTCGAGATAGAGCTTGAGGATCTCGTTCTTGGTGAGGCGCGTCTCGAGCCAGATCGCGAGGAAGGCTTCCTTCACCTTGCGCTCGATGGTGCGCTCGTTGTTCAGGAACAGGTTCTTGGCGAGCTGCTGGGTGATCGACGAACCGCCCTGGCGGACGCCGCCGGCCTGCGCGTTGGTCACGAGCGCGCGGGCGAGGCCCGGCACGTCGATGCCGAAATGGTCATAGAAGCGGCGGTCTTCGGTCGCGAGCGTCGCCTTGATCAGATTGTCCGGAAAGTCTTCCAGCGGGATCGAGTCATTATGCTTGATGCCGCGGCTGCCGATCGGGTTGCCGTAGCGGTCGAGGAAGGTCACCGCGAGGTCGGACTTCTTCAGCCAGTCCTCGTCGGCGGTCTCGCGGAAAGCCGGGATCGCGAGCGTCAGCATCAGGATCATGCCGCCGAGCCCGATGGTCGCGGCTTCCGACAGCGGCTCGATGAACACCCAGCGCTTCCAGCGGCCGACGTAGAAGCGGTCCATGAAGGTGGAATAGCGCTCGTAGAGCTCGCGCAGGCCCTTGCCCGACGAGAACAGCGTCGAGTCGATACGCGCATCGAGGTCCAGGAAGAAGTTCCGGACCTTCTGTTTCCAATGCGACGGCATGATCTGAAAGGACCGGACCCTTGATCAGTTCGACAGCGCTGCGGGCGCCCGAAACGGACACAGGCCAGCGTCTTGCTTCGATGTTGCGGCAATCCCAAGGCGCTTTTGCGTCGTTGGGGACTCGTTCCACGTTCTATCCGAGCGGCTGCCATAAACCAATGGCGCGGCTTGCGAATTTAATGAAAGCCGTAACGCTGCCCACCGGCTTTTTCGACCCCGCAATACCACCCCCTTGCGCCAGCCGTGCCGGCGTCCCAAGAAGAGCAGCACCGCCATTTTAGGGATAGCATGACCGCACCGCCCAAGCGCCAGTCGGGCCAGGAGGGATTCTTCTGGAAAACCAAGACGTTGGAGGAGATGTCCAACGCCGAATGGGAAAGCCTGTGTGACGGCTGCGCACGCTGCTGCCTGGAGAAGCTCGAGGACGAGGACACCGGGAAGATCTACTTCACCCATATCTCCTGCAAGCTGCTCGATGCCGGCCTGTGCGCCTGCAAGGACTATTCGAACCGCTCCGAGCAGGTTCCGGATTGCGTCCGCCTCACGCCCGAAAACGTCCGCACCCTGAACTGGCTGCCGCCGAGCTGCGGCTACCGCCTCGTGGCCGAGGGGCGCGACCTCTATTGGTGGCATCCCCTGATCTCGGGCGATCCCAACACCGTTCACGAAGCCGGGGTCTCGGTGCGCGGCCGGGTGGAGGGCACCGAGATCGATGTCAACGACGCCGATCTCGAGGATCACATCGTGCGCTGGCCGGCCTTGCTGCCGAAACGGGCCCAATTGAAGAAGCGCCCGAAGGCCTCCAAGTAGATTTCCGAGCCGTAACGGGGACGTGCCGGAGCTGATGCCGGCGCTTTCGCGATCACGTCATCGCGAGAACATCGCGGCGGGATGCACCCATGCGCTGGGGTGGCTGCCTCAGCAGGCAATTGCTGCATAAATTCCGAAGCAGAGAATGATTCCATCGCGGGACGCGCCCGCGCAGCAGCATTACGCCCCAAATGAACAAGTATGAACGGCAGAGCCCGTTTCCTGCCGACCAATCCACATTGCCCGACGACATTGCCGAAGAGCTGTCTCATCTCCCAAGCGAGGTGATCGAACTCAGCGATGCGCCGCCGCTGGCGCCGCCGGCACCGCTCAATCCGGATGAAGTCCGTACCATCGTGATCAGCCTGATGCTGACGATGTTCCTGGCCGCACTCGACCAGACCATCGTCGCGACCGCGCTGCCGACGATCGGGCGCCAGTTTCACGACGTCACCAATTTGTCCTGGGTGATCACGGCCTATCTACTCGCCTCCACCGCGGTGGCGCCGGTGTTCGGCACGCTGAGCGACATCTATGGCCGTCGCGTCATGATCATCACCTCGCTCAGCCTGTTCGTGGTCGGCTCGGTGCTGTGCGCGATCGCGCCCAGCATGACGATGCTGATCATTGCCCGCGGCCTGCAGGGGCTCGGCGGCGGCGGCATCATGCCGGTGGTCCAGACCGTGATCTCCGATGTGGTGACCCCGCGCGAGCGCGGTCGCTACCAGGCCTATTTCTCCAGCGTCTGGATGGCCGGCGGCATTCTCGGGCCGGTGGTCGGCGGCGTGTTCGCCGAGCATCTGCACTGGTCGATGATCTTCTGGATCAACCTGCCGCTCGCAGCCGCCGCGCTGGCGCTGCTGCTGCCGAAGATGAGCAAGATCCCGGTGTTCCACCGCAAGCGCAAGGTCGACTGGCTCGGCGGCGTGCTGCTGATGGCCTCGGCCGTCGTGCTGATGCTGGTCTTGACCTGGGGCGGCACCCGTCTGTCCTGGTTGTCGCCGACCATCATCGCGATGATCGGCGCCTCGATCGCGCTCGCCGGCGCCTTCGTCTGGCACGCGCGCCGCGCCGACGAGCCGTTCCTGCCGCTGTCGCTGCTCGGCGGCTCGGTGGTGCCGTTCGCGATGGGCGCGGGCGGCTGCGCGCTCGGCGCCATGGTCGGGCTCACCGTGCATCTGCCGCTCTATTACGAGGTGGTCTATCACCTCACCGCCAGCGAGGCCGGCCTTGCGCTGATCCCGCTCGCGGCGATCTCGACCTTCGGTGCGGCGATCGCCGGTCGGACCATGGCGAAGGCGAAGCACTACAAGCGTGTCGCGATCGTCGGCACTTCGGTGGCCGCGATCTGTGCGGTCGGAATGGCCGTGACGACGCTGCCGCTGTGGGGCTTGCTGACGCTGATGAGCGTGTTCGCGCTCGGCCTCGGCACCACGTTCCCGATCAGCGTGGTGTCGCTGCAGAACGCCGTGGCGCGGCCGCAGGTCGGCACCGTGACCGGCGCGATGAACTTCTTCCGCGCCATGATGGCGTCCTTCACGGTCGCCGCCTTCACCACGATCCTGTTGATGACGCTCGGGACCGACATCTCGCTCGCCGGGGAACATCATGCCGCGGCGGCCAGCACGGTGAGTGCGATTCCGATGGCCGACATGATCCATGCGTTCCGCTACGTGTTCGGCGCCGCCGCCGTGCTGCTGACCACCGCCTCGATCTGCATGATCACGATGGAAGAGCGCCCGCTCGCCGGTCCCGCCGCGCGCCCGCCGGCTGAGATGGCGGAGTAGGGCGGGTCGCCACGCTCACCGCTGTCGTCCCGGCGAACGCCGGGACCCATACGCCGCGGCGGATGCTGTCGGTGGGACTCGTCGTTCCAATAGCGCTTAGCAATTCGCATCGGTGGTTATGGGTCCCGGCTTTCGCCGGGACGACGATGAGGATTGGTTCTCGATTCAAAGTCTCAAACCACGTGATGTCATCACCCGCGAAAGCGGTGATCCAGTATTCCAGAGACAGTCGTTGTTGAATTGATAAGCCGCGGCGTACTGGATCGCCCGGTCGAGCCGGGCGATGACAGCTGAGGATGAGGACACAGCTTCGGAATTGCGCACCCTGGAATGACGTGAGGAGAGATTGGCGCCCCGCGCTCTTATTCCGCGCTGCCTCAAATTTATTCAGCCTGCCAGCGCCGACCCACTACTTTAGTTGCCGTCCGCGCATGGCGATCTGCGTGCAGTTTCACTTGCTGCGCATTTTGTCGCGGCTATAGTCCGGCCCCAAGAGCTCGAAGCAGCCGAAAAACAACAAGAGGAGAGAAACAGAGTGACAAGAACATCGCGACTGCCATTTCATGCGATGCAGCAATTCGCCGGAGCAGCCGCCTTGGGCCTTGTCGCGCTCGCGCCCGGCGGGGCGCAGGCCGCCGACACCCTCAAGATCGGCGTGATTGCCGAAGCGCAGGCGATTGCCGGTGCCTCGATCCCGCAGGCGGCGCAGCTGGCCGCCGACGAGATCAACGCCAAGGGCGGCATCGACGGCCGCAAGATCGAAATCGTCTCCTACGACAATCACTCATCCTCGGCGGATTCGGTGCGCGCGTTCCAGCGCGCGGTCAACGAGGACAAGGTCAACGTCGTCATCTCGAGCTACATCAGCGAGGTGGTGCTGGCGCTCGAGCCGTGGGCTTCGCGCCTGAAGACGCCGTTCGTCACGCCTGGAGCTGCCTCCAACGAGATCAGCAAGAGCGTCCACGCCGATTACGAGAAGAACAAGTACACCTTCCACGGCTATCTGACCTCGGCGGCGCTGGCGCTGTCGGTCTGCGACGCCGCCAAGGAGCTCCTGGTCGATCAGAAGCACATGAAGACCGCGGTCATTATGAGCGAGGACGCGGCCTGGACCAAGCCGCTCGACGTCGGCTACGAGGAGTGCCTGCCGAAGATCGGGCTCAAGGTCGTCGACCATATCCGCTTCTCGCCCGACACCACCGACTTCACGCCGATCTTCAACAAGGTTGAAGGCTCGAAGCCCGACGTGATCATCACCGGCATCTCGCATGTCGGCGTGCAGCCGACGGTGCAGTGGAAGAACCAGCAGGTGCCGATCCCGATGTTCGGCATCTCCTCGCAGGCCACCAACGAGACCTTCGGCAAAGACACCAACGACGCGGCGGAAGGCGTGCTGTATCAGGGCGTGTCGGGCCCGAACGTCGCAGTAACGCCGAAGTCGGTGCCGTTCGCGGAAGGCTTCAAGAAGCGCTACGGCAACTATCCGTCGTATGCGGGCTACACCGCCTATGACGAGGTCTACTACATCGCGGATGCGGTGAAGCGCGCCGGCTCGGTCGAGGCCGACAAGATGGTCGATGCGCTGGAGAAGACCGATTGGGAAGGCACCATCGGGCGCGTCCAGTTCTACGGCAAGGACGATCCCTTCACCCATTCGATCAAGTACGGCAAGGGCCTGATCACCGGACTGATGCTGCAGTGGCAGGGCGGCAAGCAGGTCGCGGTCTGGCCTAAGGAGGTCGCCAAGAGCGACCTCAAGTTCCCGAGCTTCATCAAGCTCACCACGAACTGACTGATGATCATGCTCCCGGGCCGCTCCCGGGAGCATCCCTATTCAGTTCCGCATCCTCCACAACAGGCAGCCCTGCTGCCGCGGCCGATATGAGATGCTTGCCTTACAAATCCTGATCGATGGCTTCGCCATCAGCGCGCTCTATGCGCTCGGCGCGACCGGCTTCACCCTGATCTTCGGTGTCTCCGGCGTTCTCAACCTCTCCCACGGTGCCATCATGGTGGCCGCAGCGGTCGCGGCCTGGGCCGCGGCCAGCGTGCTGCATCTCGACATCTACACAGGTGCGCTGTTCGGTGTCGGCGTGGCGCTGATCGTGTCGTTCGCGACCTATTTCGCGGTCGTGAAGCCGATCCAGAATTCGACGCGGATCCCCAACGAGGAGAAGGAAATCTTCGTCCTCACCGGCACCCTGCTGTGGGGCATCATGATCCAGGAGCTGATCGCGTATTTCTTCACCAACAACGCCAAGACCGTGCTGCCGATCGTCGAAGGCGTCGTCGATATCTTCGGCAACCGCACGCCGCGCAACAATATCTTCACCGCGCTGGTGTGCTGCCTCGTGATCGGCCTGCTGTGGCTCTTGGTGAACCGCACCAGGACCGGCAAGGCGGTGCTGGCGGCTTCGATGAACCCGCGCGGCGTCACGTTGCTCGGGCTCGAGCTCACCCAGATCTACATCGTGGTGTGGGGCATCTACGGCATCCTGGCCGGCATCGCCGGCGTGCTGCTCGGCATGTTCCTCGGTGTCAGCTCCTACAGCGTCGGGCCGCTGACGGCGAGCGCGTTCTCGATCGTGGTGCTCGGCGGCCTCGGCAGCGTCTCGGGCTCGCTGATCGCAGCCTTCGTCGTCGGCTATCTGGAGACCATTACCGCCTACATGATCTCGCCGGCCTACCGCACCATTCCGGCGCTGCTGCTGCTTGTCTTCGTGATGTATATCCGGCCTCAAGGCCTGCTCGGGAGGCGCTGAGATGGCCAATTTCTTCACGTCGCGCCTGTTCTTCATTTCGCTGGTTTGCGTGGTGGTTGCCGCGACGCTGCCACTTTACGTCTCGGGCTACATCCTCGGGCTGCTCACGGTCGCATTCTATTTCGGCGTGTTCGCGATGGCCTGGGACCTGCTGTTCGGCTTCGCCGGCGAGGTCAATTTCGGGCCGACCTTCCTGATCGGCACCGGCGCCTACACCGCCGGCATCCTCAACAACCAGTTCGGCTGGTCGGTCTATGTCTGCATCCTGCTCGGCGCGCTGGCGTCTGTCGTCGCGGGCTTCGTACTGGCGCTGCCGGCGCTGCGGGTGAGGGGACCGTATTTCGGCCTCACCACGCTGGTCGCGGTGCTGATGTTGCAGAACTTCGTCGTGGTGTTTGCCGACCTGACCGGCGGCGAGATCGGCCTGACGATCCCCGACGTCATCACCATCAATGCCGGCGCCAATTACTGGATCGCGCTCGGCTTCATGACCATCAGCGCGGCCATCCTGTATGGCCTGTCGCAATCGCCTGTTGGGCTCGTGCTGCAGGCGAGCGGGCAGGATCCGGTGCAGGCCGGCGCGCTCGGCTTCAATATCGTCAAGCACAAGCTCGCGGCCTTCATCGTCAGCGCCTTCTTCTCGGGCCTGTCGGGCGCACTCTTGGTGTTCTACTTCGGTACCGCCTCGGTCGGTACCGTGGTCGACGTCGCGGTCGGCGTGAACGTGATCGTGTCCGCGGTGCTCGGCGGTCGGCGCACCGTGCTGGGGGCGGCGTTAGGGGCGATCTTCCTGATCGTGGCCGGCGAGTTCCTGCGCCCGACCGGCGAGCTTGCGACCTTCATCGTCTCGGCGGTGGCGCTGCTTGTCGTTCTGTTCTTCCCCGGCGGTTTCCTCGGAGCGGCCCTGTCACGCGAGGCGCGTTCCTGATGGACCAGACTGTGACAAAAACTCCGACGCTCGCGGTTCGCGGCCTGACCAAGCGGTTTGGCGGCCTGACCGCGGTGAAGAATCTGAACTTCGAGCTGCGCCCCGGCGAGATCCTCGGCCTGATCGGGCCGAACGGCTCGGGCAAATCGACCGCGATGAAGAGCGTGATGGGCATCGAGCGCCCGACCGCAGGCGAGGTGCTGTTCGAGGGCGAGAATGTTGCGGGCCTGCCGGCGCACAAGATCGCGCGCAAGGGCTTTGGTATGGTGTTCCAGCACTCGCGGCCGCTGAACCGGCAGACCGTGCTGGAAAACATCATGGTCGCGCTGCTGCCCGACAGCCTGTTCATGCTGTTTCCCGACAAGGCGCTGACCGAGCGCGCCAAGTGGATCGCCGAGCGCGTCGGCCTCGGGGCGGTGATGGACCGCCGCCCGCCGACGCTGCCATTCGCCGATCTGCGCCGGCTTGAGCTGGCGAAGGCGATCGCGCGCGACCCGAAGGTCGTGCTGGTCGACGAGCCGTTCGCCGGCCTGACCAGCGCCGAGGTCGGCGTGTTCTCGCAGTTGATCCGCAGCTTCCGCGACGAGGGGCGCGCGGTGATGCTGGTCGACCACAACGTCAAGAGCGTCGCGGCGCTGGTCGACCGCGTGCTTGCGATGTATCTCGGCGAGGAGATCACGACCGGCCGCGCCGAGGACGTGATGAAGAACGAGACCGTGCGGCGGGTCTATCTCGGCGGTGCGATCGAGACCCATGCGCGCCCCGAGACCTCGTTCAAGGACAAGGTGCCGCTGCTGCAGGTCGAGAATGTCAGCGTGCATTACGGCAAGGCGCAGGCGCTGGAGAACGTCTCGATCCATGTCCATGAGGGCGAGTTCGTCTCCGTCGTCGGCCTCAACGGCGCCGGCAAGACCACGCTGTTCAACACCATCTCGGGCTTCCTGCCCTATACCGGCGAGATCCTGCGCGGCGGCGAGAAGTTGCGCGGCACCGGGCCTGCGAAGATCGCCCGCTCGGGCCTCGTACAATGCCCGGAATCGCGCGAACTGTTCGGCGAGATGACGGTGCGGGAGAATCTCGACCTCGGCGGCCAGCATCTCGACGATGCGGCGCGGGCCAAGCAGCTCGCCTGGCTGTTCGAGCTGTTCCCGATCCTGAAGGAGCGGCAAGGCCAGATGGCGCAGACGCTGTCCGGCGGCGAGCAGCAGATGCTGGCGATCGGGCGTGCATTGATGATGCAGCCGCAGATCCTGATCCTGGACGAGCCGACGCTTGGCCTTGCGCCAGTCATCCTCGAACTGCTGTCGAAGGCGCTGGAGAGACTGCGCCAGACCACCAAGATCACGGTGCTGCTCGGCGAGCAGAACGTGACCTTCGCGCTTCCGCATGCCGACCGCGTCTATGTGCTGGAGCACGCGCGGATCGTCTGGGAGGGCGACCCGGGCCGGTTCGCCGCGGAGGCCGGCAAGGACTTTCTCTGACGTTCGACGATTGAAAAATAACAAAGCAAAGGGAGATGATCATGTCAGGATCTTCAACCGCCATCCGCGGGAGCCTGCTGGCGACTGCGCTTGCGCTGTGCCTCGCCGCACCGGCCTATGCGCAGTCCAAGGATCCGATCAAGATCGGCGTCATCGCCGAGGTGCAGTCGATCGCGGGTGCCGCAACCCCGGGCGGTGCGCAGATCGCGGCCGACGAGATCAACGCCAAGGGCGGCGTGATGGGCCGCAAGATCGAGATCGTCACCTACGACAACAAGAGCTCGTCGGCAGACTCGGTGCGTGCGTTCCAGCGCGCGGTGAGCGAGGACAAGGTGTCGGCCGTGATCGCGAGCTACATCAGTGAGGTCGTGCTGGCGCTTGAGCCGTGGGCCTCGCGGCTGAAGATGCCGCTGATCACGCCCGGCGCCGCCTCGAACGAGATCACCAAGGCGATCCACAACGACTATGAGAAGAACAAGTACACCTTCCATGGCTACCTGACCTCGGCCGCGCAAGCGCAGCTGGTCTGCGACGCCGCCAAGGAGCTTTTGGTCGACCAGCTCAAGTTCAAGTCGGTAGCGATCATGAGCGAGGACGCGGCGTGGACCAAGCCGCTTGATGTCGGCTACGAGGCCTGCCTGCCGAAGGCCGGCCTGAAGGTCGTCGAGCACATCCGCTTCTCGCCCGACACCACCGACTTCACGCCGATCTTCAACAAGATGGAAGCCGCCAAGCCCGACGTGATCGTCACCGGCATCTCCCATGTCGGCGTGCAGCCGACCGTGCAGTGGAAGAACCAGCAGGTGCCGATCCCGATGTTCGGCATCAGCGCGCAGGCGCTGAGCCCGACGTTCTGGGGCGATACCAACGGCGCCGCTGAAGGCGTGCCCTCGCTCGCGGTGGCGACCCCCGATGTTGCGGTGACGCCAAAGACAAAACCGTTCGCGGCCGCTTTCAAGGCCAAGTTCGGCACCCCGCCGGCCTATACCGGCTACACTGCCTATGACGAGGTCTACATCATCGCGGAGGCGATCCAGCGCGCCGGCTCGACCGATCCGGACAAGATGGTCACCGAGCTCGAGAAGACCGACTTCGACGGCACGATCGGCAAGATCCAGTTCTACGGCAAGAACGACGAGTTCACCCACGGCATCAAATCCGGTCCGGGCGCCGTCACCGGCCTCGTGTTCCAGTGGCAGAACGGCAAGCAGATCACGGTCTGGCCGAAGGCGATCGCGGAAGGGAAGCTGAAGTTTCCCGATTTCGTGAAGCTGTCGCAGTAGAGCAAAGCTCAAACCAGCATCGTCATTGCGAGGAGCGAAGCGACGAAGCAATCCATCTATCCGCGTGGGCGGAGGGGTGGATTGCTTCGCTTCGCTCGCAATGACGGAGAGGAAAGCCGCCCCCTTCTGCTATTTCCGCGTCGGCGGCGCCGCCTGGATCGTCGGCGCGGCGGCCGCGAGCAGCGCAGCGCGATCGCCGTTGCGCGGCGGATAGATGCGCTGCCGGTTGATGGTCTGCTTGGTGAGCTTGGCCGCGGCGCCTGTGGTGTGCACCTCGCGGTCCCAGCCGGTGGTGTAGAGCGCGCCCCACGCGCCGAGATCGAGCACCGTCACATACCAATCGATATTGAGCGGCAGCAGCTCTTCGCCGAACAGGTCCGCCACCACATTGTGCCCCGCAAAGCGGCCCATCGGCCGCGCGAACTGGCACGACATCACGGTCGGATGTTCGCCGTCGATCAGGCAGGCGGCGACGTCGCCGGCGGCGAACACGCCCGGAAGACCTTCGACGCGCATGAAATGGTCCACCGCGAGGCGGCCGAGCTTGTCGCGCTCGGCCGGAAGCGTTGCGGCGAGCGGGCTGGCGCGCATCCCGGCGCACCACACCACGGTCGCCGTCGGAATGATCTCCCCCGAGCTTAACGTGATGCTGTCGGTGCCGACGGCGCTGACCCTGACGTTCAGTCGTGTCTCGACGCCGAGCGCGGCCAGTGCCTCGTTGATGACGGGACGGCCATGCGCGCCAAACGTCGCACCGACCACCGGATTGGGATCGATCAGGATGACGCGATGATCGCCAGAGATGCCGGCGCCCGCGAGCTTGGCCGGCATCTCGGCTGCGACCTCGATTCCGGTGAAGCCGGCGCCGACGACCGCAACCGTCGAACGTGCCGGCGACGGCGGCTGCTTGCCGAGCGCCGCCAGATGCGCGTCGAGCCGCATCGCCGCCTGATAGGTGTCGACGTCGAAGCCATGCGCGGCAAGTCCTGATATGGCGGGGCGCACCAGCTCGCTGCCGATCGTCAGCACCAGCCGGTCATAAGTCAACGTCTCCGCACCGGGGCCCGTCTTGACCACGACCTCGCGCTTCGCCGGATCGATCGCCGCGACCTCGGCGACCCTGTGCCTGACGCCGACCGGATCGACCAGTTCGTCGAGCGGCAGCGCGACGTCGCCGAGGTCGACCTCGTAATTGCGCACCCGGATGTTGTGATAGGCGTTGCGATCGACGACGAGAATCTCGGTGTCAGCCGCCAGCGCGCCGATCTCGTCGCGCTTGCGGGCCGCACCAAGCGCGGCCCACAGCCCGGCAAAGCCGGCCCCCAGCACCAGGATGCGCGCCATCTCTCCCTCCGACCTTTGGCCGGCGGGAGCTTGCCTGCGCAGCCGCGGTCAAATCAAGTGGGTGAGGGCGTGTGAGGTGCCGTCACGTTCCCGGCCGCGACACCTCGGTCTCCTTGCTGGTGATGAATTCCAGCAGCACCGGCACGCCCTCTTTGGTCTTCTGGATGCCGCGCTTGATCGCGGGGATGATGTCTTCGGGCTTGGTCACCCGCTCGCCGTAGCCGCCAAAGGCGCGCGCCATCGCGGCGTAATCGCCGGAGATGTCGGTCGAACGATACTTCTCGGTCGAGATCGGCATCACCTTCAATTCGATCGCCATCGAGAAATTGTTGAGCAGGATCGACATGATCGGAATCCGCTCGCGCACCGCGGTCTCGAAATCCATGCCCGTGAAGCCGATCGCAGCGTCACCCCAGACATTGATGCAGAGCTTGTCCGGCCTTGCCAGCTTGGCGCCCATCGCAAGGCCGAGACCATAGCCGAGCTGCGTGGTCTTGCCCCAGCCGATATAGGACAGCGGCTCGACCGACTTCCAGAACGGCGACAGCTGGTCGCGCGGGCTGCCGGCGTCGTGGGTGATGATGGTGTTGTGGATGTCGACGGTGTGCTGCAGGTCCCACAGCACGCGGTAGGGATTGAGCGGCGCGTCGTTGTGCGTCAGCTTCGGCATCCATTTGGCGAGCCATTCCTTGTGGGACGCGGCGATCTCCTCGGCGACCGCGCTCGCATTGCGGTCCGCCGTGACGGTCTTGCCGATTTCCTCCAGCAGCGCGTCGAGCACGAGGCCGGCGTCACCGACCAGCCCGACCTTGGCCTCGACATCCTTGTTGATGTGGTTCGGATCGAGCGTCGAGTGGATGAAGGTCTTACCCTTCGGCATCGCGATGCCGAACGAGGTTTCGGTGAAGGAGCAGCCGATGCCGAAGATCACGTCGGCTTCGCCGAGAAATTTCGGCACCGCGCGTGGCACCGCAAGGCCGCCGGAGCCGAGCGACAACGGATGCGTCTCCGGGAATGACGACTTGCCGCCGAGGCTTGACGTGACGGGGATCGCGAGCCGTTCGGCGAGGCGCTTCAGCTGCGGCCAGGCTTTTGCGTAATGCACGCCCTGGCCGGCATAGATCACCGGGCGCTTGGCGTTGACGAGCAGGGCGGCGGCTTCCTTGATGTGAACGGGATCGGCGCCGTAGCGGGTGCGCAGCACCGGCGTATAGTTCAGCGGCTCCGGCACCTCCTCGTTCCACATGTCGGCGGGAATCTCGACGATCACAGGCCCGCCGCGGCCGTTCTTCAGCTTGGTAAACGCGCGGCGGAAAATGTTACAGACCTCCGGGGCGAGATTGATCGGCTCCGAGGATTTGGAAAACGCCTTCATCGCCTGGCTGGAATTGAAGTTCGGATCGATGTTGGCGAGCCGGCGTGGATAGCCCATCGGCAGCACCAGCACGGGCACGGATTCGCCGTAGCATTGCGCGACGCCGCCCATCGCGTTCTCGGCGCCCGGGCCGTGCTGCATGCAGAACGCGCCGATCTTTTCGCCCGAGGTGACGCGGGAGATCGCATCCGCCATGTGCACGCCGATGCGCTCCTGGCGCACCATCACGGGGCGGATGTCGGCGGCGGCGGCGTATTCGATCAAATGGTTGACCGGGTAGCCCGTGAGGATCTCGATCCCCTCGCGCTTCATGATTTCCGCGATCGCGGTGCCGAGCTTCATGACGGTCACTCCCTTCGGATGCGGCCGGTTCGCTCCGGCCTCGTTGTCGTCCTGTCCGATAAAGGAACAGGATTCCGCTGGCCGGTAAAGCCGAGCTGCGGGCCGGATCAGGTAGTCCTGATATGCGTTTACGCCCAATCGCGGCTGGCCGCCTCGCCGGGCGAGGTCAGGATGTAGGCAAAACTAGCATGGATTTTCTCTGCAACCCTTAAGCGATCGTTCATCCTGTCCCTCAATGGGCCGTCAACCAATGTGGCCTAGTTTTGCTGGAATATTACTACGGCGCGGGAGAAAAAGCCGCGGGCGTCGGACAGGAGCGTTTCATGCGCGCGTTGCTTGCAAGATTTCTGCGTGACGATGTCGGCGCTACGGCGATCGAATACGCCATCATTGCCGGCGGCATCAGCATCGTGATCGTCGCCGGCGTCAAAGGCATCGGCACCAGCGTGAGCGGCCAGTTCAGCGCCGTCGGTGCGGCATTCAAGTAAGCGCCGCCGGAAACGCTTCGCACTTTCCTGTTCAGCCGCCCTTCGCGGTCTCCGTTCAACGCGCGCAGCATCGCGATGCGCGCGAACATCAGCCAGCCGACACTTTGTTCTAATGCTCGACCGCAACCTACCAGCGCGCGTCCTGCTGGGCGTCTTCCGATAGCTTCATGATGTAGTCGGCGGTGCAGCGTAACCAGCGTGCCGCCGCGATGCGGCGCGATCGGTTCGTCAAAACGGCGCCGACCAGGACGTCTAGAACCAACTAGAACCAAGGCACCTCAGGCGCGGTGGCTCGGGTCGTCTGCAACCGCCGCGTTTGCGCCGGTCAACCGGCCTTCTTCCGCGCCGCAGTGCCCTGCGTCCGCGTTGCCTTCTCGGCCTTCTTCGGCTCGGGCTTGATGGCTTCCTTGGGCTCGCGCTTGCCGCTGCCCGAGATCGGCAGCAGCATCTCGCGCTGGCCCTCAATGCGCTTCTTCGGCTTCTTGCCCTTCGCGGCCTTTGCTTCGGCCTTGGCTTCGGCTTTGGCGGGAGCGGCCTGCTTCTCGTTGGCGAGGCTCTTCTTCAGCGCGTCCATCAGGTTGATGACGTTGCCGCTGGCCTTCGCCGCGGGCTTGGCGATCTTGATGCCGTTGCGCTTCTGGTTGATCAGGTCGATCAGCGCCTGCTCGTAGCGGTCCTCGAACTCCTCCGGATCGAACTCGGCGGACTTCTGCTCGACGATGTGCTTGGCGAGATC
The DNA here is from genome assembly GCF_001908235.1 of Bradyrhizobium sp. NAS96.2. Taxonomy (GTDB): domain Bacteria; phylum Pseudomonadota; class Alphaproteobacteria; order Rhizobiales; family Xanthobacteraceae; genus Bradyrhizobium. The sequence goes on along the minus strand of NZ_LGHK01000197.1, from coordinate 9,222 downwards.
GAGCATGTCCTTGGTGATTTTCACGTCCTGGATGTCGTCGAAATATTCCTTCTCGCTGCGCACCTCATACGGGTAGCGCAACAGCGTGCCCATCAGCCCGTTGTCGAGCGGCTCGAGCGCGATGATGTGCTCGCGGTTGGTCAGCACCACGCGACCGATCGCGACCTTGTTCATGCTGCGGATGGTCTCGCGGATCACCGCGAAGGCGTCGTGGCCGACCTTGCCGTCGGGAACGAGGTAATAGGGGCGGATCAGATAGCGGCTGTCGATCTCGCTGCGCGGCACGAATTCGTCGATCTCGATGGTGCGGGTCGAATCCAGCGCGATGTCGTCGAGCTCTTCCTTGGTGACCTCGATATAGGTGTCGGTGTCGACCTTGTAGCCCTTCATGATGTCGTCGGTTGAGACTTCCTCGCCGGTCTCCGCGTCGACCTTGGCGTATTTGATGCGGTGGCCGGTCTTGCGATTGATCTGGTTGAACGAGACCTTCTCGGTATCCGACGTCGCCGGATACAGGGCAACCGGGCAAGTCACGAGCGAAAGGCGCAAAAAGCCCTTCCAGTTGGCGCGAGGGGCCATAGGGAAAACTCCGATTACGCGACCGACGGAACGGTCAAGGATAACACCGGGAACCCCAGTTTGAAACAACACGGCCCCGTGAATCTGGCAACGGCGTTAACCGTGGCTTCAGCCTGCGCCGGTTTGACGCGATGGCCGCAACGGCTGCCGGACCGCCGCCAAGCGGTTCGGAACATCGCTCCGGATCCCGCGTTGGCCTTTCGAAGGGGAGCGGCAATCGCCGGAATTACAGGCACTTAAGCAAAGAGGTCGCGATGGCCAGGGAACGACATGGTCAGATCATCGAAACCCCGACCGAGGCGCGCCAGGCCGAGCCCGGGCCTTCGGTTCTCGCGCTGCTCACCGCCTCGACCGGGCTCGCCGTACTGATCCTCGGCGTCATCTGGTTTGCCTTCTTCCGGGTGTAGGTGCTGCCGACCATCGTCTCCGGCGTGCGAGGTCTTCATTGTTAAATTGAGATGCTGTTGGAGCAGGGTGCCATGCGCGTGTGGCGGTGCGTGCGGCCGATCACGCGCGCCTCCGGTGCGGGCCGCTCGGGCATGCGGATGCATGGCACCGGTCGAGCTGCGCGACCGTCTTGACGCGCGACGCGCATCCGCGCCGCAGATCGCAACATGTGGGCGGAAATTCCGGCGCGCGGGCGGCTGCAATCGCCGGAGTCAAATCATGCGTGACCATCTCGCGCAGAAGGAAAATTTGAGTCAGGATTTTTTGAGCGAAGGCCCACGCCTTCACGAGATTTTGCACTGGGGAGATCTGTGATGCGCGCTGCGGTGACGCGTCACGAGATCATCGAAATTGGCTGCTAGCTGATTTGAATCAGATGCGTCTTGAGCTTGAGATGTTCTATCCGCAAGAAGAAAAAAAACTCGTTGCTGGCGCGCTTCAAGGAGAAAAGCGTTTCAGGTGTCTTCGTCGGGCTGACGGTGCTGGCGATGGCGGGATGGATCTATCTCCTCAGCTCGCTGTTCCTGAAGTTCATGCTGTGGTGGTTCTCCTGAGACGTTGATCTCTCGAGAACAACCGGTGTTGGCGCCTGACCATTGTTGCGCCGTTTGATTGCACAAAAATTCCAGCGGCTGAACATTCTTTCGGCGCGCCCAATCATGATGTCGTCACAACTTCGAATGTTAATAACATCGGGGCTAACGTGGACGATTGTTATGCTTTCTCCTGTTCTCATTCTTGCCGCGGTGTTCGTCGCCGGCTTCCTCTCCGGCTTCGCCGCGCGCTCGTGGCGGTCGCACAAGCGCCGCGCGCAATATCGGATCTATGCGCCCTATGTGGCGCCGCCGGCCGCGCGATCGTCGAGGCGGGAACAGCCGGTCTCCACTTTCGGCCACATGCGCCGCGCGTTCTAGCGGGGCTAGCTCCACAGAGGTAGCGCGACAGTGTGGTGGGTTGGGGTTGGCGGGCGATATGCAATCGGTCATCTTGTCTTCGTTGCGGCAGCCAGGCTGGGTTCGCGTGCCGGTCTGGTCTTGTCGTCGGCCTGCGCGGATCGCGAGGGAACTTGCACAGCATGAGTGATCTCAGGGGGCATTCGCCGAGGCGGTATGTCGTCGACGTCAGTGGCCGGCGCGTGCTGGTCGGTCTCACGCTTGAAGAGACGTCGGAGTTCGAGGGATTGGACACCTCCCTGCCGGTGCTGGAGGGGGAAGGCCGGGACCGGGAAGCCTTGGACCGGGAAGCCTTGGACCGGGAAGCTTTGGGCGCCGAGCCGGTGCCGTCGGCCGTCGAGGGACGGTGGCTCGAGCTCTATCACAAGCACGACAAGGCCTGGATCAAGTGGAAGGCCGACCTGAGGGCCGGGCAAGAGCGCGATTCACCCTTTTTTAACTAAGACCGGGCGATTTTTGAGCGATACTGCCTGAGTGGCCCGAACCGGATACTGACAGATGTTTCAGCTGTTTTTGCGGGCTCGCGCGCATGACCTGGTCCGGTCGCGGCGCAGCGAGGAAGGTTTCAAGGCACGCTCGGCCGAGCGCGATGCCGAGACCGATCGCGCCCGGATCGGATCGATCATGGCCGCGATCGAGGCCGCGTTGCAGGCGGCCGAAAGCGAGCAATCCGGCCTTGGCCGCCGCGTCGACGATGTTCTGGCCCGCGCCGCGGTAACGCTGGGCAACGGCACCGACGAATATCTGGAACGCGAGGCGCTTGACAATTATCATCAAGACCTGTTTGACGCCGAGATATCCAACGGCCAGCGTCGGCTGAAGGAACTGGCGACCGAGATTGCGCACTTCAAGTTCATGAAGGCCGCGGTACTGAGCCGCTTTCCGGACTACAAACCTGCGGCCGCCAGCATCTGACGCACCCCGCGGCCGGAACGCGAAGGCAGAAGCTGCGGCCCGCGCCTGACGGCGCGTGCGGCCTGGTCCGGCGCAAGGCGAAAGGCACAGGCGGAACGTGGTGATCGCAGGCAATCTACTCGTCACGGGCTGCGCCGGCTTCATCGGCTTTCACCTGGCGGAGCATTTGCTGCGGGCAGGGCAGCCGGTCATCGGCATCGACAACCTGAACCAGTATTACGACCCGGCGCTCAAGCGCGCGCGGCTCGATCTGCTCAAGCAGCACCGGGGTTTCACCTTCCTCGAGCTCGATCTTGCCGACCGCGCCGGGATGAAGGCGCTGTTCGAGCGCTATCGCTTCGAGGCCGTGGTGCATCTCGCGGCCCAGGCCGGCGTGCGCTACTCGCTGCAGAACCCGCATGCCTATGTGGATTCCAACCTGGAGGGCTTCCTCAACATCCTCGAGGGCTGCCGGCACACGGCGTGCAAGCATCTGCTGTTTGCGTCCTCGTCGTCGGTCTACGGCGCCAATACCAAGCTGCCGTTCTCGATCCACGACAATGTCGATCATCCGGTCAGCCTGTATGCGGCGACGAAGAAGGCCAACGAGCTGCTCGCCCATTCCTATAGCCACCTCTATCGCATCCCGACGACGGGGCTGCGGTTCTTCACCGTATACGGGACCTGGTATCGGCCCGACATGGCGCTCTACGCGTTCGCGGACGCGATCACCAAGGGGAAGCCGATCCAGCTGTTCAACAACGGCAACATGCGGCGCGACTTCACTTATGTCGATGACGTGGTCGAGGCGATGGTGCGGCTGATCGGCCGCGCGCCCGCGGGCGACGCCAACTGGTCGGGAGCGCATCCCGATCCGGGGTCGAGCAAGGCGCCGTGGCGCGTCTACAATATCGGTAACAGCAGGCCCGAAGAACTGATGCATGTGGTGGCGCTGCTCGAGCAGGGCTTCGGCCGCCAGGCCGAAAAGCAGTTGCTGCCGATGCAACCAGGGGATGTCCTTGAGACATCGGCCGATGTCTCCGATCTGGAGCGCGACATCGGCTTCCGGCCGCAGACGCGGATCGAGGACGGCATTGCCAGATTTGTCGACTGGTATCGGGCTTATCACGACGTCGACCGGAAATAATGCGCTCCTCTAGATCCAGGCTCGAGAAAAACTTGCGCGGCGTGGAACGGAGTGTGGCGATGAGAGTTATCAGTGGTTTTGCCGTTGCTTCAGCCATGATCGTGTCAGGCGCGATCGCTCCGGCGCACGCGATCGACGTCCAGGTCGCACGCGCCTGCGATGCTCTGGTCGCGCGGGCATTTCCGCCGCGACAGCCCGGCAATCCCGCTTCCGGCAGCGCGAGGGGCGGCGCGAAGGATCAGCGCGACTATTTCAACAAGTGCGTCACCAATGGTGGCAAAATGGACGACGACACGTCTCCCAAATCGAAATAGCGCGGGATCACGACGCGCGTCGCCAATTAGCGATGCTTATGGCGATTGATGGCACGACCGGCTGTTCGCTGCGATGATCGTGCCGAGCGCATGCGAGAGAAGCGCGAAGCGGTTTGCTCCTTCCACTGAAGCCTAAACGCGTCGGCGTCATCCACTTTGAATTAGAATAGCATTGTCGTGTTTGGCCGAGGTCGAGGCGAATCTCTTGCGCGATCGAGCGTGAAGCGTTGAATCTTTCCATCTCATCGTCAGGGCCGATCAGAGCGCCGATGTCCGCGGCGCCTCGATGTCGGTAACGGTTCGAAACATTTTGCGATCGGCGCAGATGGCGGCGTCAGTCGCTGCATCTATGCCGCTCGGTTCAACCTGATATGCGCTGCGCGAATCCGATTGGTTGAGCGCAGCAGATTTAGTGTGTGCATGTCGTCGTTGGTGGAATATCTGGTTCGAGGCTGGAACATCGCTTGAAGCCACCGGCCTTTGACGCGGCGACATTGTGATAGCCCGCAGATGTTCCGCCGGCTTCACCCGCGATTGCTGCGTTCAATGATCGTCAAATGATTTCATGCTCTTGGTCGCGCCCCGCGGTCGGCGTCAGCTGCGCTGTTTGGCCGCGTGTCGCATCGCCGCCGTCGACATCCCATCGCAGCGACACAATACGGCCATCGATTAAACCTTTCGCGATCAGGTTGTGGAACCAAATTGGAAAAATTTCGGTCAGTGTAACGTTGGTCGCAAACCTGCCCCATTAACCGCCTTCCATGTGCGCGATCCAACTCTGTCATCGAAACTTCAATCACATCGCTCATACCCTTAACCGCAGAGCGAGGGCACGCCATGAAGCAGCACAAGATCCAACATTTGCATCAGCCGATCGAAGAGGCGTTGCTCGCGACCAACCAATCGCTGCGCAACGAGGTCGTTGCGCTGATGTTGGATATCGCTGAGCTGCGTGAAATTCACGAGCGCCCGGTTGCGTCGCGCTCGTTCGGTGTATCGCGTGAGCAGGCCACCCCGCGCGCTGCGCTGCGCCGGGTTCATCGCTGACGTTCGTCCGCGAATTTCTCACCGCGCAATTGCCACCACCACTTCCGCGCCGGCCCGGCGAGGGTGTCGGCTTGCCCATGCTCGCGGATAGCTCAATTTAAGATTGAGGTGTGGATTGGCGGCCGATTGCGCTGCGGGCCGCCTGTCGGCGTCCGCGACACGTCTGCGTTGAGGTTCGTGTCTGGGTCAGTGCTCTTGCCGCACCGGTTTGTGCGCCACGACATCGGACAGGCGCTCGCGCAGGATCCAGGTCTGCAGGACCAGCTCGACGGCGGTATGCCGGAGCTCGGAATTCTCCGCGACGAGCCGTTCCAGGGCGTCGGTCGCCTCGCTCGACGCGGATTGCTTCCCCTCGAAGACCTTGAGACGCGCCATAGTGTCGATCCTCGCAAAAAGTGTTGATCAGGGGCTGGCCCTGACAAGCGTCAGCACAGAATAGTTCGCAGATGATCCGGCGGTCGTGGTTCCGCCTGATGGCCTCGGGTGGCAAAGCGCTTAATTGATAATTCGCGGATCGAGCTATGAGTGTTAGGTCTCGTGAAAATAATCCTCAAATATGTTGAAACTCTCATGATGCCTAACGTCTTAGTAACTACCGCTGCGCGAGCGCGCCCGCAAGCTACCGGACGCGAAGGTCGCGGGATTAATTTGTTAGAATTTTGTGAAACTCTCGCTCGGCCGGCAGCGCAACTATCGCGGAGAGGCATGGTGCACTCACAATCTGTCGATGGACCGATTGGATGTTCTCATTTGCTTCTCATTCGGAATGCAAACGGTGCGCCAGTTATCCAGATCAAATTCTCATACACAGAAAGTCGTATAACTTTTCCTGTGAGGTCGGTCGGGCGCGGGAATATTGCTCATTTATTTCGGTAAATACCTTGCGGCTTCGGCGTTTCTTCGCAAAATGCAGCGTTACCGACGGCAAGTTCGAGGCTCCCGAAAGACCCCCGGGAAATCCTCAATTTGAATTTCCTGTTGCATTTACATAGCTTATAGGCCATGCGATGATTGCTAATCTAGGGGGCAATGAGATGACCAATGAGGCGTCATTCAACTGACGAGATCAGTTCCAAGGTCAAACAGGCCGAGGAACTCATGGCGCGGGGGCAGTCACAAGCCCAAGCGTGCAAGGTGCTGGGCGTTAGCGTGATGACATTTCACCGCTGGCGCAAGCAGGAGGCCGCACGCGGCCACCAGGCGAATGGTACTGTGACCGAACTCGCCGCTCGCACCGATGATCGAGATGGGATCCCCCACGTTCACAACCGTATTGACGAATTGCGGCTGGAAAATGAACGGTTGCGCCGGATCGTGACCGATCTGCTGCTCGAGAAAATGAAGATCGAGGAGAAGCTTGCGCTCAGGTCCGGCGGCGGGAGCGGTTTACCCCGCCGTGGTGAAGTCCAGAGCTGACCAAAGCTGATCCGTTGTTAATGGATACGTGAAGGCCTGGGCGCCAGCAGCAGCTGGTCGCTCAGATGCGCCTTCTCTGATCGTGCGCGCAGCTCCTCGAGGATCGGACGCAGCCTCGCCTCGGCGAGATCCAGACCTTTGACGATGTCCTGATTCGGCATTTCGCCCGGAAAACGGGCCGATCGCAGCTTTGTTTCGACCGCCTTGACCAGTACCTCGACGTCGTCGCGGTGCTGGCCTGCGACGAGCTCGGCGCCCATCAGGCGGATCAAGTGGAGGAGGGCCACCAGCGCGGCCTCGGTTTCGCCAGCCGTTGAACTCATGGACGCTCTCTGCCTGATATTGCCGGCAGGTCTTGCGAGCTCACGACCTGCCTGATATGAAACATATGAATTGTTAACACGAATGTTAATTCCCGATGACCGACCTTTCGGACGCTCGATTAGCGAAGGTACCGGTTAACTTCGGCGCCTTCTCGGTTGCGTTTGCGTTTGCCTCGCTCGAAGCGTTTGCCGTCGCCTTCGAGATGATCATCGTCGTGCTCTCCAGCATCATCGGCGGCGCGGCCTATCATCTGTTCTACTACCACACAGTTTATAGCAACAGCTTCGAGGGTTTTCTAGGGATCGGGGTCCTCGCCGCCATCCTTCACATGTTCGTGGCGAAGTCGCAGGGCCTCTACAATGCGCAGGTGCTGGCCGGCCTCGACCGGCGCTGGAGCAGCCTGCTCGGCGGATGGCTGCTGGTCGTCCTGCTGATGACCCTGATTATCTTCCTCCTGAAGGTCGGCTCCGGCGTCTCGCGCGGATCGGTGATCTCATTCGGCCTGATCGGTGGCCTCGGGCTGGTGGCCGGACGGATGCTGCTGCAGGCGCCGCTGCAACGTGCGATCGATCGCGGCATGCTGGCGACCCGCCGCGCGGTCGTAGTCGGGATGGCGGACGAATTGTCCCGGGTGCGGCAATCGAACCTGCTGCGCGATTTCGGCCTCAGCGAGGTGCGGCGGATTCAGCTGTCCGGCCAGTCCGACGACGAAGGCGATCGCGCGGCCGTCGCGTCGGCCATTCGCGCGGCACGGGAGTGCGGCGCCGACGAGATCGTCTTGGCCATGCCTTGGCAGCAGGAGCCGCGCATTCAATTCGTCTGCGATCAGTTGCGGGCGTCGCCGCTGCCGGTGCGGCTGCTGCCGGATCGGACCGCGGAGAGATTCCTCGCGCTGCGGATGGTGGCGAGCGGCCCGATACCGACGCTGGAAATGCAGCGCTCGCCGCTCACCTCGGTTGAGCGTGCGGGCAAGCGGCTGTTCGACATCGTGGCGTCGAGCGGCCTCCTGGTGCTGTTTGCGCCGCTCCTGCTCGGAACCGCGATTGCGATCAAGCTCGACTCCAAGGGGCCGGTCCTGTTTCGGCAGCGCCGCAACGGATTCGACGGCAAGCAATTCACCATCCTCAAATTCCGCTCAATGCATGTGCTCGAGGATGGCGATGTCATCGTGCAGGCTCGTCCGAACGATTCACGGCTGACCGGGATCGGCGCGACGCTGCGCCGCCGCAGCATCGACGAGCTGCCGCAGCTGGTGAACGTGCTGCGCGGCGACATGTCGCTGGTCGGGCCGCGGCCGCACGCACTGGCCCATGACGACAAATATTCGAAACTGATCGCGAGCTACGCGCAGCGTCAGCACGTCAAGCCCGGCATCACCGGTCTCGCCCAGGTGCAGGGATTGCGCGGGGCGACGCCCGCGATCGAGGACATGCAGCTGCGCGTCGCGCACGACCTGATCTACATCAAGAGCTGGAGCTTCGTGCTCGACCTGCGCATCCTGCTGCGCACGGTCGGCGCGGTGCTGCGGCACAAGGGTGTCTGACGGCCGGACGTCGTGACGGCCTGGCATCCGGCGGCCACCCGGGTGCCGGCGCGCCTTACTCCGGAAGGCTCTGGTTGGCGTCCTTGAATTGCGCCTCGATGATGCGCCGGTTGGCGTCGGTCGCCACGCGATAGGCCTGGCCGATCGCGCCCTTCAGCTCCGGCGCGCGGGTCAGGATCAGGCGGATCTGCCGCTGCAGCAGATCGACCAGTTCCACATCGCGCGTGGTATCGACCTGCGCCAGCAGGAGCAGGCGCGGCGCAATCAGGTCGCTGCGGTTGAAGCCGGTGTAGTAGGACATTTTCAGCGCCTTCGATGCGGTCGGGTTCAGCCAATCGAACCGCCCGGTGGCCGAGGCGAGACCGAACCAGGCGCCGGCGTCCATCGGCGAGAGCCGAAGCGCACGCGTGAAGGCGGCTTCGGCCGTCTCGGGCGAGGTCTGCAATTCGCTCCAGCCGTCACGCAGCCACAGCTCGCTTCTGACCACGCCGAGGCCGGCTGCGAGCGCAGGCTTGCCGCGCAATGCGTCGGCCGCGAGCCACCAGGCCGACAACGCCA
>NZ_LGHK01000196.1 GCF_001908235.1 Bradyrhizobium sp. NAS96.2 | reverse complement strand
AGCGGTTTTCCCTCGTGACAAACGCGGAACGCGTTTGCGCGGAGATCATGCTCAAACAAAGAGCTAAAGCGCATCGCGCTTTAGGCGCCGAGAAGGAAATACTCCCTGCCTTTCGGGCCAGAAAACGTCCTTCCAATTAGCCGCCGCAAAAGGCATTCTGCTACCCTTGCTTCCGCCCCCGCCGTCGCGACATTCTGCGGGTAGTCCAGATGGTTACGACGATGAGCCAATCCGCATTCGATCCCTTCGGTGAGCCGGTCCCCGCAGTCGATTCTTCGGCCGCGAGCGAGGGCGTATCGAAATGGCTGAAGACCGCGGGCACCAGCGTGTTCTGGGTGCTGGTGGTCGGCATCGTGCTGGCGCGCGCGGTCTATTTCGAGCCCGGCGTGTTCAGCTTCGAGCGTGCCGTTGCCTGGGCACAGGGTCTGTTCGCCGCGCTTTAGCCAGCTGCATCCGCGGCGCCGTTTTCGCCGCCTGGTTTTCCCGAATGATCCCCTCGAACGCGACCGCCGCCGGCACGTCCAGCCGGCCGGGCGATTTCAGCTGCCACAGCGTGCGCTCGATATCGACGCCCTTGATCGGGATCACCTTGAGTTTGCCCAGCTTCACCTGATCGTCGATCGTCGCGATCGACACGATGGCGACACCGACGCCCGATGCCACGGCCTGTTTGATCGCCTCGGTGCTGCCGATCTCCAGCGTCCGCTGCGGCTCGACGCGGTGGGCGGCCAGCGCCTGCGCGACCACCTCGCGCGTGCCCGAGCCGGGCTCGCGCACGATCAGGATCTCGTCGTTGAGCAGGCGGACGTCGATCGGGCCCGCGGCGGCCGCGAAACGGTGATCCGGGGCCGCGATCAGCACCATCACGTCGGTGCGCCAGGCCTCGCTGCTCAGGTTCTCGTCCTCGACCGGGCCCTCGACCAGCGCGATTTCGACCTCGTGTCCCAGCATCAGAGCGGCGATATCGCTGGTGTTGGCGCTCACCACATGCAGGTCGATGCCGGGAAAGGCGCGGTGGAACACGCCGAGATATTCCGGGATCATGTAGGTCGCGATCGTCGTGCTGGCGCCGATGCGCAGCGAGCCGCTGTCGAGGTTGCGCAGCGCCTGCAACTCGTCCTCGGCGGCGCGCTCGGCCGCGAACAGCGTCTCGGCATGGCGGGCCAGCGCCGCGCCCTCCCGGGTCGGCCGCACCCCCTTCGGGGTGCGGTCGAGCAGCCGGCAGCCGACCTGCAGTTCGAAATCCCGCACGCCCTTGGAGATCGCCGGCTGGCTGATGTGCAGGAGGTCGGCGGCGCGGGAGAAACTTCCACTCCTCGCCACGGCCGCGAACAGGCGGAGCAGATGCAGGTTAAGGGACATAACTTCTCTCTATCGGGGCAGTCCGAAAAGATATTAGCCAAGAGGCCCGCCTTGGCGCATAAAATCTTCTCCGAAAAGAGGATTTCGTGCCGCAACAACAAGATCGGGGGCAGAAGCAGGGGGTGCTGAAGGGCATCACCCTGCTCATTCCGGGCATTCTGCTGTGCGGGGTGGTCACGGTCATCTCGCTCGGCGTCCAGGCCGCCGAGGAGCGGGTTTTCGACCACCCCTATATCGAGGCCCTGGTCGTCGCGATCCTGCTCGGGATGGCGGTGCGCACCGCCTGGGAACCGTCGGAGCGCTGGCGCTCGGGCATTGCCTTCAGCGCCAAGCAGTTGCTCGAGGTTGCGGTGATGCTGCTCGGCGCGTCCATCAGCTTCGCCGCGATCCTGGCGTCGGGTTGGCTCCTGATCGGCGCGATCGCTCTGACCGTCGTGATCATGCTGGCGGTGAGCTATGGCCTTAGCCGGCTGCTCGGGTTGAAGACAAAACTCGCGATCCTGATCGCCTGCGGCAATTCGATCTGCGGCAATTCCGCGATCGCGGCGGTGGCGCCCGTGATCGAGGCCGATGGCGACGACATCGCTTCTTCGATCTCGTTCACCGCCATCCTCGGCGTGCTGATGGTGCTTGGCCTGCCGCTCTTGATTCCGCTGCTGAAGCTGACCGCGACCCAATACGGTATCCTCGCCGGCCTCACGGTCTACGCCGTGCCGCAGGTGCTGGCGGCGACCGTGCCGGCCGGCATCGTTTCGACCCAGATCGGCACGCTGGTGAAGCTGGTGCGCGTCCTGATGCTGGGTCCGATCGTGGTCGCCCTCTCGCTGCTCGTCGCGCGGCGACGCAAGGCAAGCACCGAGGCCGGCACGGCCGCGCAAGGTACTGCCAATGCAAAGGCCGCCTCGATCAGCCCGTTCAAACTGGTGCCCTGGTTCATCATCGGCTTCCTGGTGCTGGCGGCGCTGCGCTCGTTCCAGCTGGTGCCCGACGTCGCGATCGCGCCGGTGACCAAGACGGCGGCGATCCTCACAGTCGTCTCGATGGCGGCGCTCGGGCTCGGTGTCGACGTGCGCGTGCTCTCGACCGTCGGTGGCCGGGTGACGGCCGCGGTCACGCTGTCGCTGATGCTGCTCTTGGCCTTGAGCATCGGCCTCGTGCATTTCTTCAAGTAGCCGCTTACGGCGGCTACTCTGCGGCCTTCGCGGTCTTGCCGAACATCCGTGTCGGTGCAGGAAAGCCGCAGGACGTGCCGTCGGTGATCTTGACCTGATCTTCCCAGGGCAGGCGGAAGCGGCCGGACACCATGTCCTGCATGAACGTGTAGGGGCAATCCATCGCGCCGCCTTTCACCGCGACATAGCCGCGGTGCCACAGCTGATAGATGTTGTTCTCGACGCCCCAGTTGATCCGTGCCTCGCGCACGAGGTCGGGCCGCACCTCGGCGGTGATGATCTCATCGGCCCGTCCGGTGGTCCCGTGCGCGATGATGCTGCCGTCGAAATTGACGATCATGCCTTCGCCCATCGAGTCGAACGACCCGTCCGAGCCGCACATGCAGACATTGGCCGTCACCATCAGGTTCTGGAACGCATTGGCCTGGTTGGTGAAGCGCCAGCTGTCGCGGATCGGCGCGGTGTAGCCCGCGGTGCGGATCATGATCTCGGCGCCCTTGTAGGCGCATTCGCGCGCCATCTCCGGGAACATGCCGTCGTGACAGATGATCAGCGCGATCCTGGCGCCTTTCGGCCCGTCGATCACGGGAATGCCGACATCGCCCGGCTCCCACGGCTCGACCGGAATCCAGGGATGGAATTTGCGGTAGTACAACTTGATCTCGCCGTGATCGTCGATGACCAGGCCTGAATTGTAGGGATTGCCGTGCGGGTTGAACTCCATGATGGAGAAGCAGCCCCAGATCGCATTGTCGATGCAGGCCTGCCTGAAGGCCGCGACCTCGGGCCCGTCGAGGCGGCACATGATCTCCGGATTGGTATCCATCGAGAGGCCGTGCAGCGAATATTCGGGAAACACGACCAGGTCCATGGTGGCGAGATTGCGCCGCGCCTTGCCGACCATCCAGACGATGCGTTCGGTCTGCCGTGCCAGATCGGCCTTGGTCGCAACCACGGGCAGCTGCAGCTGCACCAGTCCGATCACGACGCCGTTGGGTGATTTGTTGAGGCCGCCAAGTCCATTCATGCCTGTCCTCCCGCTTGTTGTTTGAAGCGTTGTCATTTCGCGAACGCTCGTCGCTGTTCGCTCGGGCTCCGGTCCAGCTCTTAGTCTTAGCTAGCAACGATCATGCCAGCAGGATCGAACGATGCGCAAATCAAGCGGACGAGAACCGGCGAGGGCGAACGGCCGAGCGCGGGTCCAAGCGATTGAGATGCCGGACATTTCGGGCCGTCGCGCGCGACGGCTGCATCATTGCGCAATGGCACGCGGTTTGCTTAATCAAGCTTGGGTCTTCTCGCATTCGGGGCGTGCGTCATGGCAAATTCAGGCGGGACAATCGCGGCGGAGCCGGCGCCGATCACGCTCGATTGGAGCAGGACGGCCCTCGTCATCATCGACATGCAGCGCGATTTCATGGAGCCGGGCGGCTTCGGCGAGACGCTCGGCAATGACGTCAGCCAGCTCGCCCGCGCGGTGCAGCCGATCGCCGCGGTGCTCGCGGCGGTGCGCGACGCCGGCCTGCTGGTGGTTCATACCCGCGAGGGCCATCTGCCCGATCTCTCCGACGCGCCGCCGGCGAAGGTCGAGCGCGGCGCGCCGTCTTTGCGGATCGGCGATCCCGGGCCGATGGGGCGGATCCTGATCCGCGGCGAGGCGGGGCATGACATCATCCCCGAGCTCTATCCGCTCGAGAACGAGATCGTGATCGACAAGCCCGGCAAGGGCGCGTTCTACGCCACCGAATTCGGCGACATCCTCAGGAAATTCGGCATCGAGAATCTGCTGGTCTGCGGCGTCACCACCGAGGTCTGCGTCAACACCACGGTGCGCGAAGCCAACGACCGCGGCTATCGCTGCGTCGTGATTTCAGATGGCTGCGCGTCCTACTTCCCGGAATTCCACGAGATGGGCCTGAAGATGATCAAGGCCCAGGGTGGCATCTTCGGCTGGGTTGCCGATTCGACCGCGGTGCTGGAGGCGCTCGCTGCGTAGCTAGAGCATGATCCGGAAAAGTGTGAAGCGGTTTTCCGAAAAGATCATGCGAAAGCAAGAATCTAAAGCGCGATGACGATTCAAATTCATCTCATCGCGCTTTAGTGCTCCGTGATTTCCGAAGTTCGTATAAGAGTGAGCCGCATGTGCTTCCGAACTTCGGAATCGGAACGCCATCCACTGCGCAACGAAAACGAAGAGCCAACGCGATAGCGATTCGATCCGTATCCGTCGCGGCCTAACGCGCTCAACGCCGCATCGTGGCGCGGACGTCGGAGGGCGTCGCGCCGTAGCGGCGGCGGAACGCGCGGTTGAAATAGGACAGGTCGCCGAAGCCGGCTTCGAACGCGATGCTGCTGATGTTGCTATCGCCCCGGCGCGGATCGGTCAGCAGCCGATGGCTCTGCGTCAGGCGGGCGTCGAGGACGAATTCGGTGAAGCTCGTTCCCTCGTCGGCGAACAGGCGCTGAAGACTGCGCGGCGAGAGATTCCGGCGCGCCGCGACGGTGACCAGCGTGAGGTCGGGATCAGAGCAATGCGCATGGATGTCGGCTTTGGCGGCGGCAAGCCGCGCGGCGCGTAAGCCCCGGTCCTTCGCCACAGCCGCCCCGTCGCGGGTGGCGCCGATCACCAACGCCGCGAGGTCGTAGATGTGGGTGACGACGACTTGCCGTAGTTCGGGCATCGACATCGGATCCATGCGGATCAGCTTTTGAAGATAGAAGGCAAGCAGTTTTATGGCTTCGGTCTCGCGCGGCACCGGGCGCATCAGCGCATCTTCGGGATACGACACGAGCTGCGTAAGCGCGCTGCGCCGCAGCCGCAGGCTGAGGAAGCGCGTCAGTGACGGAGAGATGCTCACCCACGGCTCCGTGGTCGACATCAGGATGGCATCGCCGGCAGCGCTGGTGACCTCGCGGCCCCGGTGCGACAGGACGGGCGCGCCGCTCAGCGAGATGCGGAGCATGAGGTGGTCGGTGCCGTCGAGCAGTTCGTGCGTCACGGCAGTGCGTAGATTGCCGAGGGTCCAGGATCCAAAGCACAGCTCGGGGAGGGCCTGCGCGGTCGCCTCGGCGTGGAACGGCCCGTCATGCAACGGCATCGTGTCGAATTGAAAGACGCGGCGTCCGATCGCTTCGCGCCATATCGCGAGCTGGTTCTGCGCCGGCCATTCGGCGGTCGAAAATCGGAGCGTCGTGGGCTCTGGGCTCTCTGACATCATGGTCTCGCAGGCGTATGCGTTCTGATCTGTGTTGCCGCGTTGTGGCACCGGTGTCCCGCTCCCGACGCTTGTATCATTTTGCCGCGGGTACGGCTTTCGATTTGAAGTCCGCTTGCACGGGCAAAGCAGACACGCGACCCGACGTCGGGGATATCGCCTTGTGACCCCAGGACTAAACCGCTCGCGCGGTAGGGCGCTGCTGCGGTCAGCGTAGCCAAGACGATAGCGCAACGGGGCGTCCTGTCTTGAGATGAGGGGTTCGCAACCTTCACTCAAAACAGGAGCAT
>NZ_LGHK01000195.1 GCF_001908235.1 Bradyrhizobium sp. NAS96.2 | reverse complement strand
TGACGTTCTCGAGCTTGATGCCGAGGTCTTCCGAGATGGCCTGGCCGCCGGTCAGGATCGCGATGTCCTGCAGCATGGCCTTGCGGCGATCGCCGAAGCCCGGAGCCTTGACGGCCGCGACCTTCAGGCCGCCACGCAGGCGGTTGACGACGAGGGTGGCGAGGGCTTCGCCTTCGACGTCTTCAGCGACGATGACCAGCGGCTTGCCGCTCTGCACCACAGCCTCGAGCAGCGGCAGCAGCTCGTTCAGCGAGGAGAGCTTCTTCTCGTTGATCAGGATGTAGGCGTCGTCCATCTCAGCGCGCATCTTGTCGGCGTTGGTGACGAAATAGGGCGAGATGTAGCCGCGGTCGAACTGCATGCCCTCGACGACGTCGAGCTCGGTCTCGAGCGACTTGGCTTCCTCGACCGTGATCACGCCCTCATTGCCGACCTTCTTCATGGCGTCCGCAAGGAACTTGCCGATCTCGGCATCGCCGTTGGCCGAAATGGTGCCGACCTGGGCGATCTCCTCGTTCGAGGTGACCTTCTTCGAGTTCTTTTCCAGATCCGCAACGACGGCCTCGACCGCAAGATCGATACCGCGCTTCAGATCCATCGGATTCATGCCGGCGGCAACCGATTTGGCGCCTTCACGCACGATCGCGGCGGCCAGCACGGTCGCGGTGGTGGTGCCGTCGCCGGCAGCATCCGCCGCCTTCGACGCCACCTCCCGCACCATCTGCGCGCCCATGTTCTCGAACTTGTCCTCGAGTTCGATCTCCTTGGCGACGGCAACGCCGTCCTTGGTGATGCGGGGAGCGCCGAACGACTTTTCGAGGACGACGTTGCGGCCCTTCGGACCGAGCGTGACCTTCACCGCATTGGCGAGGATGTCGACACCGCGCAGCATCTTGTCGCGGGCATCGACGCCTAACTTGACTTCTTTAGCTGACATATTTTTCCTCCCAGAATTGAAATTCGTCTCTCACCTGCGAGGCAGCGCAGGGGTGAACGTCAGCGGCGGTCGGCGTCAGGCCGCCTTCTTGGAGCCGGCGACGTCGGTAACAACGCCCATGATGTCGCTCTCCTTCATGATCAACAGCTCCTGGCCGTCGATCTTGACTTCAGTGCCCGACCACTTGCCGAACAGCACGCGGTCGCCGACCTGGATATCAATCGGAAGCAGCTTGCCGCTCTCGTCGCGGCCACCCGGGCCGACGGCGATGACTTCGCCCTGGGAGGGCTTTTCCTTGGCAGTGTCGGGAATGATGATGCCGCCTGCGGTCTTCTGTCCGGCCTCGATGCGCTTGACCACGACGCGGTCGTGAAGCGGACGGAATTTCATGCGATCCTCCTTGGCTTCCTGTAATGCCGGGCTGGCAGTCGCAATGAGCGAGTGCTCGCCGCTCCTCACATAGGCCAGTGACACTTGGGCGCAAGGGCTTCAACCCATGTCGCCTGTTAGCCGTTCAAAGACGTGCGAGTCCGGCAGAATGACCGCTTTGCGCCAACAGCTGCCCTCCCCGCCAAGCCCCAATTGAGACATTCGCTGCGCGTCAGTGACGTTCGGGTATTCGGGCGCCGCTCATGCTCTGCGCGGCCAGGCAGTTGTTTGAGACCTTGGTTCACGCCGCCGCCGATCCTCGAAACGTTCTTTCCGCGCATCCTGTCCGAATGAAATTGCGAAGCACATCGCAAAACTCGTCCGTAGCCGAGAACATCGGGTTGTGTCCCCTGCCGTCGAAGAGATAGAGCTGCGCGCCGACAATGCGAGACGCGATGAATACGCTGGCCTCGCATGTGACGAGCCGGTCTTCCCGGCCGTGGGTAACGAGGGTTGGGACGGCGATCGATTCGAGCAGCGGCGCGATGTCCATGCCTGGGTCCGGATCGTAGAAGCTAAGGATGGTCTCAATCGGCAACCTGCACATGCGCTCGGAGGCCATCCGTCGCAGTTCGTCGGTATCTGGCTCGCTGTAGACATACCGTGTTTGCAAGCGAACTAGTTCCTCAACGGCGCCCCGCGCGTAGGCGTCCTGACGAAGCGCTGTGTAATCCGGGTTAAAAACCGGGCGCCCGTTCGGCAGCGTTCCAATCATCGGCGTGCCCACCGTCACGATCTTTCCGACGAGTTCCGGGTGCCTGTGAGCAAGCTGGATGAGCAGGTTTGAGCCGCGCGAGATGCCGACACCGATGATTGGGGCGGCGGCCGCCGCCTGGATAATCGCGCGGAGGTCCTCCATGTGTTGGAGGGTTGAGTAAGGGCGCACGAGAGGGTCGGATCGTCCGGCACCCCGGCAGTCGATCGTGATGACACGGAATTCCTGGCAAAGCTGCTCGAGAATCGGCTCAAAGGTCGCAAGCCCGTATACGATCGGATTTATGAAAACGACGGTCGGCTCGCCGCTGCCGTGCTCGTAGAAGACGAGCCGTGCACCGTCCCGTATTGCGTACTTGGCACGATGAATGCACTTGCGCGCGCGGTCGCGGTCAGCGTCGGTCTCGCCAAGCGCCATGGCGCGCTCGTAGTAGGCGTTCGCTCCATCAAGGTCGTCGTCGACGCCGGCCAAGTCACCGAGCATCAGGAGGCACTCGTGCTCGATGCGCCGGGCGGCCGGCGCTGCATCCCCTCGAGGACGGGTCGTAAGCTGCAGGCACGTTTCAAGTTGGGATACAGCCTCTTTGACAGCATGCCGCGCCTTTGCCAGCCGACCGGCGGCCATCAGATAAATTGCCCCCTGGTCGGGCAGTGCGCCTTCAATAAAATGATGGGCGACGATCTCGGGCTGGCCCACCGTGATCTCTGGCCGCAACCGCTCGATCGCTTGTGCGACGCGCGCATGCAGCTGCTGACGGGACGATTTGAGCAAGGTGGCGTAGGCCGCGTCGCAGACAAGCGCGTGCTTGAAGCTGTACGCATGATGGGGCGGCGTCCCACGTCGTTGGATGAGTCCCGCCTGGCAGAGCTGACCAAGCGCCGCCGCCAGCTGCGCCTCGGAATATCCGGCGACCGCCCTGACGACGTCCTCATCGAACTCCCGACCGATGCAGGCGGCGATCTGTGCGACCTCGCGTGCCGGAGCCAGGCGGTCGAGACGCGCCATGAGCGAATCCTGCAGCGTCGCCGGAATGGCCGGCGGCGGAAGTGGTCCGGCGAGCTCGAGATCGCTGCCGCCAGCCGTTGTCTTCCAGATCGCCGATTCGATGACCGCTTTCGTCAATTCCTCGACGAACAGAGGCACACCCTCCGTACGGGAGAGAATGGCTTCGATCACGATTGGCGGAAGCGACCGTTCACCCGCCGCCATCTGGATGAGCGTTCGGGATGCTGGCCGCCCGAGACGGTTGAGACTGAGTAATGTGACGTGCGGAAAATTCGTCCAAGGCGTCGGCACGTCAGGCCGCAAGGTTGTGACGAGAAGGATTGGCAGAACCCGGATCCTGTCCACCATTCGCTCGAACAGCTCCACCGACGTGGGATCGAGCCAATGCGCGTCCTCGAGGACGACAAGCATCGGCCGCTGCCGCGAAAGCCCCTCCATCTGTGCCAAGAGTATGCCAAAGAGCCGCGCCTTCTTCTCTTGCGGCGTCCCTCCCGGCGCCGCGTAGGATCCATTGAGCGGCAGCCCCATCAGCTCGGCGAGCAACAGCGCCGCGTCCTCCCCGAACTCGCCGGCCGTGCCGAGAAGCCGCTCCAGCTTTTCGAGCTTCAATGAGGGTGCATCCTCACGGAGATACCCGGCCGCCCGCTGGAGCTGGGTGACTACAGGCCAGAGCGCGCTGTTCGCATGATGGGGCGAACAGTAATACCCGATCCGGAACCGAGGTTCGTTTCGGACACGCTCACGGAGTGCAAGGACAATTCGAGACTTGCCGATGCCGGCCTCGCCGGACAGCAGCACGACCTGACCCTCGCCGCTTTTGGCCATCTCCCAGCGATCGAGGAGGAGCGCGAGTTCGTGTTCGCGTCCGATCAGCGGGCCAACATCGGCGCGTCGCAAGGCCTCGAACCGACCCTCGGCTGCCGCTTCGCCAAGAACGCGGAACGCCGGTAGCGGGGCTTCGATCCCTCGGATCTGCTGGGGGCCCAGATCGGTGAGTGTGAACCAGCTGCCAAGGAGGCGCCGTGTGCTTTCGGAGATCCTTTTTACCACAGCACCGGGTTCCGCGAGCTGCTCCAAACGCGCTGCGAGGTTGGGCGTGGCCCCAACAACTCCCTCCTCCTGGGCAGCCCCTTCCCCGATGAGGTCGCCAACGACGACCGGCCCGGTTGCGATCCCGACACGCGTGGAAAGAGCGACACCCGCTCGTTTGTCTAGCCTCCCTACGGCTTCCACGATTGCAAGCCCGGCGCGCACGGCACGTTCGGCCTCGTCTTCATGTGCCTGCGGCCAGCCGAAATAGACGAGCACGCCGTCGCCCATAAGCTTGGCGATGTATCCCTCGAAGCGCGCCACCGCCGCTGCAACCGCTTGGTGGTAGGCAGCAAGGATCTCTCTCATGTCCTCGGGGTCCAGACGCACCGAGAGGGCAGTCGACCCGACAAGGTCGGCGAACATCACTGTCAGATGACGGCGCTCGGCGCGCTCAATTTTCCTCGACGGCGGCGAGGAACCGACTTCCTTCACCGGCAGCCCGCTATCGTCCTCCACCTCTCCGTCACGCAGCTGGGACAAGGCGGCGATCGCCGAGAGGAGCCTCTTGCGATGTCCCAGTGACGTGACGCCGAGCTCACGCAAATCCTCTGCCGTCAGACTGAGCAGCGTCTCCGTGTCCACGTCATTGTCACGAAATGCGCTTTCGTACTGGTCTAAGCCCAGGCGTCGCAGCCAGTCCGCCAGGTCCATATCGACCTCCCAGAGCAAGAGCGTCGATCCTTAATCGGAGGAGTCTAGCGCCGCCTACGTCCGTACACAATCGTGGTCCCCCGCTTGCCGGCAAGGAACGGCCGCGGTCTGCACCGCCCGGAGTGCCAGCGCAATCCCAGTCATCGTCCTGCCCAACCTATTGTGACCCCACCGGAGAGCCGAGCGTAACGTCAGCCTTTGGCCCTGCAGAGACGTGCGGATCCGGCAGATTGACCGCTTTGCGCCAAGGGCCGCCCTCCCCGCGAAGTCGCTGCTTGGCCCTTCCGAGACATGCGGCACCGGCATAACGTTCGGTTTGGGCCAAGAGGTGCCTTCCTTGAACTGAGGGTTCGCCTGCGTCCTGCCTTCCTTTCTCATCCGAGACCGCCAGCCTGGAGCTCGTGGCCCCCCATGCCGACCATGGTCGGGAGCCCGGACCCGCTCGGCTTCTTTCCCGAGGACAGCTCGTTGGGGCAACTCGCAACAGCCATGCGTAGCAGTCGCAGGCCTGCAGAAGCGAGCAGCCAGCTGGGCTGCATGGCTTCATTGAGCGACGGAGAGCATTTTCTCCCGATGCACTAGCAAAAAAGACCGAAGCAAATCGCAGACAGCGAGCCCCTCAACGATCGCTTGGTGCTGGTTCTTGGGTGCCCGAGATCCATGCCAGGCCCCATGCCGCGCCAGAACGGACGGGTCAAGGCCGCAAAGCCCCCGTAGGGCTTGGCCTTGAAGCGGCCGGTCTGGTGTGGCTGCATAAGAGAATTATTATCAGTCCCGGAATGGCTGAACGGTCAAACGCCGGAGCAGCGCGGAGGCCAGAGAAAACGCACCCGGTCGCGTGTCAGGTGATAGCGGTGCCGCAGGCAGACGCCCGAACGAGTGCAGCCCCGAGATCGGTCAATAACGGCACCCGGCGCGCGCATTAGTGATAGCGATGCCGCAGGCAAATGCGTGACCGAGTGCCTCCGGCGAGGGGTTCATCGTGTCCTGGCGTGAGGGATTGCGATCCGAAGGGCGCAGACAGCGCAGAATCTCCAGCGGAGATCTAAGCGGGCTCCGGGCAATTGCATGTTTCCGCTTTTCGGACTGCGTTTTGGGTGCCACCATGCTCGTGAAAGGACGGGAGAGCCACCATGCGCTGGTGTGTCTCGGTCGGGGCGGTGCTTGCTGCGGGGGCGATAGTCGGAGGTGACGTTGCTGGCATTGCCGCGCCGACCCCGAACTCTCGATTCGCCGACGCCAACCGCAGTGTACAGCCCGTCAATGTCGAGCTCATTATCGCAGTCGACGTCTCCTATTCGATGGATATGGACGAACTTGCCATTCAGCTCGAGGGCTATGCGCATGCCATCGTCTCGAAAGACTTCCTTCAGGCGCTGAGGGCCATTCCTGGCAGCAAGGTGGCCGTGACCTATTTCGAGTGGTCGATGTCGGGCGACGAGAAGATCATCATTCCCTGGCGCGTGATCGACGGTCCGGAATCGGCGGATGCCGTGGCTGCCGAGATCATGAAAGCGCCGGTTCGTCGCGGTTCGAGTACCTCGATTTCCGGCGCGATTGATTTCGCGGTGCAGCTATTCGAAGACAACCCCTATCGCGGATTGCGGCGTGTCATCGATATTTCCGGCGATGGGCCGAACAACGATGGAGCCCCCGTAACCGGCGCCCGCGACGCTGCCCTGGAGAAAGGCATCATTATCAACGGCCTCCCGATCATGGTGAAGGAGCCATCCCTCTCGACGACCGATATCGAGAATCTCGATCTCTATTACGAGGACTGCGTGATCGGAGGGCCGGGCGCCTTCGTCATGACGATCAAGGATCGCGAAAAATTCCAGGAAGCGATCCGGACCAAGCTTGTTCGCGAAGTTGCGGGCCTCGCGCCAGAGAGCGGGATCGTCCCAGCCGCCGAGAAAGAGCCTCGGGTGCCCTGTCTGATCGGCGAAAAAAAATCGCAGGAGCGCGGCCGGCGGTGAGTCTCGAGGCAATCATTCAGAGGCGCCGGACGAACAAACTTTGGACAACAGCATATTATGGTCGCCGCCCATCGGGCCGGGGCATTGGAGGCGCTAACGTCCGTTCGTGGCCCACACCGACGAATTCCCGCGCTCGTCCAAATGGCGGCTGTTAAGGGTCGACCGGGAGGGGTCGACGTACGGTCAAAACGACGCGACTGGCGAAAAGGTTTTGGAAACTGTGCCCCAGCAGGCCGTCATCAGCGTATATAGGGGCACAAGGAGGTGCGATATGGCGACAGCAGCTATCCAAGTCGTTCTTGATACGCCGGCGGCGGAGTTCCGGCTTCCGGCCACCGACGGCAAGACTTACGCACTGGACGACGTTGCGGGCGAAAAAGGCACAGTCGTCGTCTTCATCTGCAACCATTGTCCCTATGTTAAAGCGGTGATCGGCCGCATGGTTTCGGACGCCCGCGTGCTGATGTCGGAGAGCATAGGCTTTGCGGCGATTTGCTCGAACGATGCGGCGAGCTATCCCGAAGACTCATTTGAGAATATGAAGCGTTTCGCGAAGGCTCATGATTTCCCGTTTCCATACCTTCACGACGAGACCCAGACAGTCGCTCGGGCGTATGGGGCGGTCTGTACGCCGGACTTCTTCGGTTACAATGCCGACCGCAAGCTCAAGTATCGCGGCCGGCTCGACGAAGGGCGCACAACTCTGCCTCGCGCGGGGGCGCCCCGGGAGCTTGTCGAGGCCATGCGCGCGACTGCGACCACCGGTCTGGCGCCGGCTGACCAAAAGTCGTCGATTGGCTGCTCGATCAAATGGAAAGACGAATGAAGCCGATCGCTGTCAATAGGTTTTGTATCTGAGACCGGCGCGTGCGGCAGCATTGCTGCACATGTGCGATTTGACTAGCGGCATCACGAGGGCGCTGCGGCTGCTGCCGGCGTCGCTTCGCCCCCTTCTCCAGGTCTGCTTCCGGGGCAACACGGACATCAACCGGTGAGATACCCGGTTAAGCCCGTCGAAAATAGTAGAGTCGGATGTGGCGCGGTGGTTGTAGGCTGAACATATCTGTTGCCGCCTCTTTCGTCTGGCGGTGCCTTAGTAGTTCGACCGTGACTCCGTTTCCACATCTCGCTCATCGAACCGGACATGCAGATCGCCCGCATCCGGCTCTCG
>NZ_LGHK01000194.1 GCF_001908235.1 Bradyrhizobium sp. NAS96.2 | reverse complement strand
CGCACGGAAGCTGCTGATCTATGCCAACACTGTCGTCCAGCGCGGAACGCCTTGGCTCGAAACAACCGTCACGGCTTAATGGTTGCTACGAGACCATTCTCACCGCCTGGACAAAAAACATCGAAAACAACCCCATGCACAGTAGGGATTGTGGCCGCAAGTAATCCACCCGCACCAGATGCGGTAGTCCGCGTAGGATGGGTGGAGCGCAGCGATACCCATCATCCCTCGGCGAAAGCGATGGGTATCGCTTCGCTCCACCCATCCTACGAAGTCACTTCCGCCTAGTAATCCACCCGCATCAGATAGAGCCCGTCCGGCGGCGCAACGGGGCCGCAGGCGGCGCGGTTGCGGGCGGTGAGTGCGGCGAAAAGATCGTCCGCGCTCCAACGGCCCTCGCCGACCCAGACCAGCGAGCCGACCATCGAACGCACCTGGCTGTGCAGGAATGAGCGCGCCGACGTCACGATGTTGATGGCAGCGCCGTCGCGGGTGACGTCGAGCTGGTCGAGCGTCTTCTCCGGCGACTTGGCCTGGCACTCGGTGTCGCGGAAGGTGGTGAAATCGTGCTTGCCGAGCAGCCGCTGCGCAGCGGCGTGCATCGCGTCGGCATCGAGCGCGCGCGGCACGCGCCAGACGCGGCCGACGTCGAGCGCGAGGTTCGCGCGGGTGTTGGTGATGCGATAGAGATAATGCCGCCTGGTCGCCGAGAAGCGTGCCTCGAAATCGTCGGGCACGATGTCGGCCGCGAGCACGGCGATCGGATCGGGCCGGAGATGCGCGTTCAGCCCGTCGCGAAAGCGGCCCGGCGGAAAATGCTTGGCGATATCGCAATGCGCGACCTGGCCGCGCGCGTGCACGCCGGCATCGGTACGCCCTGCGCCATGGACGCGCACATCCTCGCCGCAGATCGCCTTGACCGCCGTCTCCAGCGCGCCCTGCACGGTCGGCGCGGTGTCCTGGATCTGCCAGCCGGAAAACGGCGTGCCGTCATATTCGATGGTGAGCTTGTAGCGGGGCATCAGGTGAGCCGCGCGGGCGGCTTCAGCGGCGTGCCGCGCAGGAAGTCCGCCGCCTTCATCGGTCCCTTGCCGGCGCGCTGAAGCTCGATAATCCGGACCGCGCCATCGCCGCAGGCGATCGCAAGATGATCGTCGAGCACATCGCCCGGTTCACCCGCGCCCTTCGCCAGCTCGCAGCGCAGGATTTTCAGCCGCACCGGCTCGCCTTCGCCCGAAAGCTCGCACCAGGCGCCGGGGAACGGCGACAGTCCGTGAATGTGCCGCAGCACCGTATGCGCCGGTTGCGTCCAGTCGATTCGCGCCTCGGCCTTCTCGATCTTGGCGGCGTAGGTGACGCCGTCCGCGCTCTGCTTGGTCAGCTGCAAGCCGCCGCGCTGCAGCGCGCCCATCGCGCGCACCATCAGGTCGGCGCCGAGCGGCGCCAGCGCGTCGTGCAGATCGGATGCCGTCATGCTGTCCGTGATCGGCAGCCGCTCGGCCATCGCGACGTCGCCGGTGTCGAGGCCGACATCCATCTTCATCACCATCACGCCGCTCTCGGCGTCACCCGCCATGATGGCGCGGTTGATCGGCGCGGCACCGCGCCAGCGCGGCAACAGCGAAGCATGCAGGTTGAAGCAGCCGAGCTTCGGCGCGTCGAGAATGGCCTGCGGCAGGATCATGCCGTAGGCGACGACGACCGCGGCATCCGCGTCATGCGCGCGAAACGCCTCGAGCGCTTCCGGTGTCTTCAGCGTCTTCGGCGTCAGCACGGGAATGCCGAGCCGGCGCGCCTCCTGCTCGACCGGCGTCGGCTGCAATTGCAGGCCGCGCCGACCACCGGGCTTCGGCGCGCGGGTGTAGACGGCCACGACCTCATGGCCGTGCGCCACCAGTTCCAGCAATGTCGGCACGGCGAAATCGGGCGTGCCCATGAAGATCAGGCGGAGAGGCATGCGATCAGATTCTTCCGGGCGTGAGACAGCCGATGGCGCGCCTAGTCCGCTGCGCGCTTGGCGGCCTTCTCGAATTTCTTGAAGACGCGGTCGCGCTTCAGCTTCGACAGATAGTCCACGAACAGCACGCCGTTGAGATGGTCGATTTCATGCTGGATGCAGGTGGCGTAAAGCCCCTCGGCATCCTCCTCATGCAGCTTGCCGTCGAGGTCGGTGAAGCGCAGGCGGACCCGCGCCGGACGCTCGACCTCCTCGTAATATTCGGGGATCGACAGGCAGCCCTCTTCGTAGACCGACAGCTCTTCCGAATGCGAGATGATCTCCGGATTGATGAACACCCGCGGCTGCGGCGTGGTCTCGCCGTTCTCGTCGCGCTTGGCGAGGTCCATGGTGATCAGCCGCAGCGGCTGCGCGACCTGGATCGCCGCAAGTCCGATGCCGGGCGCATCATACATGGTCTCGAGCATGTCGTCGGCGAGCTTGCGGATCTCCGGCGTCACCTTCTCGATCGGTTTCGACACCAGCCGCAACTGCTTGTCCGGCAGGATGATGATTTCTCTTAAAGCCATGGCGGCGATTTAAGCTGCGGGCCTGATGCGGTCAATGCGCTCAGGAACCCGTTAGGACAACCTTAACCACGTTTCTTTACCCCCGGTTAACCAAGAAAATTCGGAAAGCATTTACCATAAGTGTTCCCTCTTCGTTCGCGTCCCACAGCGAATCGGCTACAACGGACGGCATGAACGAGATTCTGCTCACGATTGGCGACCTTGCGGTCCGCGTTTCCGACGCGCTGATCGGGCTTGGCGCGCTGGCGCTGATCCTGCTGTTTGCCATCGCCCTGGTGATCGCGCGGGCCAGCCGGCGCGGCGCGGAACTCGCGATGGCCCAGGCCATTCGCGCCGACGAGCTGGAGGAGCGGCTCGCCGACATGCTGCGGGCCCAGAGCGAATCCTCCGGACGGGTCGACGCCATGGCGCAGGCGCTGGCCGGCCGCCAGGCCGAGATGGCCCGCGCCGTCAACGAGCGGCTGGACTCGGTGACCCACCGGGTCGGCCAGTCGATGGAACAATCGACCCGCAACACGATGGATTCGCTGCGCGTGCTGCACGAGCGGCTCGGCATCATCGACCACGCCCACAAGAACCTCAACGAGCTCACCACCCAGGTCACGACCTTGCGCGACGTGCTCGCCAACAAGCAATCGCGCGGCGCGTTCGGCCAGGCGCGGATGGAGGCGATCGTCCAGGACGGCATGCCGAAGGGCTCGTACGAGTTCCAGCACACGCTGACCACGGGCAAGCGGCCGGATTGCGTGGTGTTCCTGCCCGACCAGCGCCCGCTCTGCATCGACGCCAAATTTCCGCTCGAGGCGATGACCGCGCTGCACGATGCGCGCAGCGACGAGGAACGCAAATCGGCCTGCCAGCGGCTGCGCGCCGACGTGCTGAAGCATGTCAGCGACATTGCCGAAAAATACCTGATCCCTGGCGAGACACAGGACACCGCGCTGATGTTCGTGCCGTCGGAATCGGTCTATGCCGAGATCCATGACGGCTTCGACGACGTGATCCAGAAGGCCTATCGCGCCCGCGTCGTGCTGGTGTCGCCCTCGCTCTTGATGCTGGCGATCCAGGTGATGCAGCAGATCCTGAAGGACGCCCGCATCCGCGACGCCGCCGACCAGATCCGCAACGAGGTGATGCACCTTGGTGACGACCTCGGCCGCCTGCGCGAGCGCGTACTCAAGCTGCAGACCCATTTCGGCCAGGTCAACGAGGACGTCAGGCAGATCCTGATCTCGGCCGACAAGATCGAGAAGCGCGCCGGCCGCATCGAGGAACTCGACTTCAGCAAGTCCGAGACCCCGATCGAGGTGCCGCGTTTCGTCAAGCCCGCCGCCACCGACCTGTTCCCCGCCCCGCGCAAGCTGCAGGCGGGGGAGTAGGCAGCAGTTTCGCCACAAATGCG
The DNA here is from genome assembly GCF_001908235.1 of Bradyrhizobium sp. NAS96.2. Classification (GTDB taxonomy): domain Bacteria; phylum Pseudomonadota; class Alphaproteobacteria; order Rhizobiales; family Xanthobacteraceae; genus Bradyrhizobium. The sequence goes on along the minus strand of NZ_LGHK01000194.1, from coordinate 62,205 downwards.
GTGTCATCGCCCGGCTTGACCGGGCGATCCAGTATCCCAGAGGCGGCAGTCGGGCGCGCGTACGTCTACGTGAAGCCGGGCGATGACAGTCTTTTTGCGGCCGAATCTGGTAACAACTCCCCTATGACCGCACCTGAAGCGACGTCAGACGCGTCCGTAAAGCCGCAGGAGCCCGCCGCCACCTCATGGCGCGACGGCTTCGCGGTGTACCTGCAGCCGCGGGTGCTGATCGTGCTGCTGCTCGGCTTCTCGTCGGGCCTGCCGCTGGCGCTGTCGGGCTCGACGCTGCAGGTGTGGATGAAGGAGGCCGGGGTCGATCTCGGTACCATCGGGTTGCTGGCGCTGATCGGCACGCCCTACACGCTGAAGTTCCTCTGGGCGCCGCTGGTCGACGCGCTGCACGTCCCGCTGTTCACGCAAGTTTTCGGACGCCGCCGCGGCTGGCTGCTGCTTTCGCAGCTGCTCTTGATCGCGGCGATCCTGGTGCTGGCGGTGGCCGATCCGGCACGCTCGCCGTGGTTTGCCGCCTTCGCTGCGCTATTGGTCGCAACCGCCTCCTCGACGCAGGACATCGTGGTCGATGCCTTCCGCGTCGAAAGCCTGCCCGAGAGCGAGCAGGCCGCCGGCATGGCGTCCTATGTCGCGGCGTATCGCGTCGGCATGCTGGTCTCGACCGCCGGCGCGCTGTTCATCGTCAGTGGGTTCGAATCCGCTGGCCTCGCGCGCTCGTCGGCGTGGATGTGGGGCTATGTGGTGATGGCCGCGCTGGTCGTGATCGGCATCGTCACGGCGCTTGCCGCGACCGAGCCGGCGCAATCGAAAGGCGCGGAGGCGGCCACGCACGCGCAGAACGCAGCGGAACGCGTGTTTCATGCGGCGCTCGGCGCATTCTCCGAGTTCCTCAGCCGCAAGGACGCCTTCGCGGCGCTCGCCTTTGTGGTGCTGTTCAAGTTCACCGACGCGTTTTCCGGCACCATGACCGCGCCGTTCGTGATCGACATCGGCTTTTCCAAGGTCGATTACGCGGCGATCGTGAAGGGTGTCGGCCTCGCCGCGACCCTGATCGGCGGCTTTGCCGGCGGCTTCGTGGCACGGCGCTATTCGCTCGCGCAGAGCCTGTGGATCGGCGGCGTGCTGCAGGCGGTCGCCAACCTCTCATTCTCCTGGCTCGCGCATGTCGGCGTCGATCAATGGGCGCTGGCGCTTGCGATCACCGCGGAGAATTTCACCAGCGCGATCGGCACCGTCATCTTCGTCGCCTATCTGTCGGCGCTATGCCGCAACCCGCTGCACACCGCGACGCAATACGCGCTGCTGACGGCGCTCGCCGCGGTCGGCCGCACCTATCTGTCATCGGGCGCGGGCTATGTGGCCAAGGCCGTCGGCTGGCAGATATTCTTCGTGATCTGCGTCCTGGTCGCGGTCCCGAGCCTGATCCTGCTCGCCTGGCTGCAGCGGCGCGGGCACTTTGATGAATTGGGGCCGGTGCGAGTCTAGCTCAGCCGCCGTAGCCCGGATGGAGCGAAGCGCAATCCGGGAAACCTCTCGACTGGCACGACCGTCCCGGATTTCGCTTCGCTCCATCCGGGCTACAAGAACCTACTTCGCCACCACGCTCCATTTGGTGACGATGGCTTCGCTCATCTCTCCGGCGTCCCTGGCGCAGGCGACCTCGTCGACCTTCACCGAGATGGCCTTGCCGGAGAGGCTCTTGAGCTGCGCAGCCTGGGCGTCGTTGGTCGGAATCAGCTGGAAGGTTTCCGGCCCGGTTTCGAGATTGCACAGACCGTTCGGCGGCGGCAGGCGGCGCGGCTCGCTGGTGATCTGGTAGGTCGCGACGCGCTTGCCGCGGTTCTTGGCATCGCGCACCTTCATGACGCCGAGTTCCCCCGACAGCACGTCGCCGGCGTGGATCATCTTGCCGGGCTTCTGCGGCGCATCGCTCTGCTGCGCGATCGCGCCGGGCGCGACGAACATTGCCGCCAGAAACGCAAAGCCCAAGCGTACGCCGAATCGGTGTGTCGTCATTTTCAGGTGTTCCGTAGCTGATCCGTCAGAGCGTGGATGACCGTCCCCGAATCGTCATCCACCCTATCATTTTGTTTAAGCGCGATCTTTTCGACTTGTGACTGATCGCTTGCAAACGCTGCCGCGTCTGGCCTTCGAGCGTGCGCTACGGCGCGATGAGATTAGGTTGAATCGTCATCGCGCCTTAGCTCTTTGTTTGAGCATGATCTTTTCGGAAAACCGCTTCGCATTTTTCCGGATCATGCTCTAGAACAGCGTCCGCTGCCGCATCGCAGCCGATAGCGTACCTTCGTCGAGGTAATCAAGCTCTCCGCCGACCGGCACGCCATGCGCCAGCCGCGTCACCCGCACATTGGCGTCCGCCAACAGGTCGGTGATGTAATGCGCGGTGGTCTGGCCATCGACGGTCGCATTCAAAGCGAGAATGATCTCGCTGACCTCGGGCGCGTGCGCGCGCGCCACCAGCTGGTCGATGGTGAGATCCTGCGGACCGACGCCGTCGAGCGGCGACAGCGTTGCGCCGAGCACGTGATAGCGGCCATTGGTTGCATTGGCGCGTTCCAGCGCCCAGAGATCGGCGACATCGGCGACCACGACGATGATCGAGGGATCGCGGCGCGGATCGGTGCACACCGTACAGGGGTTTTGTGTATCGATGTTTCCGCAGGTCTTGCAGACCTGGATCTTGTCGATCGCAACCTGCAGCGCCGCGGTCAGCGGCGTCATCAGGGCTTCGCGCTTCTTGATCAGATGCAGTGCCGCGCGCCGCGCCGAACGGGGACCTAAGCCCGGCAGCCGCGCCAGCAACTGGATCAGGCGTTCAATCTCGGGACCGGCAACGCTTGCAGCCATTAGAGCATGACCCGGAAAAGTGCGAAGCGGTTTTCCGAAAAGGCCATGCTCACTAAAGAGCGATGATGATTCATCTCGATCTCGCTGCGCTCTAGGTCGAACCAAATCCCGGCGGCAGGCCGAGCCCGCCGGTCAGCGCCATCATCTTCTCCTGCATCGCCGTCTCGGCCTTGCGGCGGGCATCGCCATGCGCGGTGACGAGCAGGTCCTCGAGCACCTCGCGCTCCTCCGGCTTCATCAGCGACGGATCGATCTTGATGCCCTTCACTTCCATCTTCGCGGTCATGCGCACACTGACCAGGCCGCCGCCGGAAATGCCCTCGACCTCGACATTGCCGAGTTGCTCCTGCATCTCCTGCATCTTGGATTGCAGCTGCGCTGCCTGCTTCATCATGCCGAGAAAATCAGCCATGCGTGCGCTCCTGTAATCAGATCAATCGTCGTCGCTGTCGGAAGTTTCAATCGGGTCTTCGCCGGTCGCATCCGCCACCGGAACCTCGGCGGCGAGGCGGCGGACCTCGATCACCTTGGTGCCGGGAAAGCGCGCCAGCACCTCCTGCACCCGCGGATCGGCCTCCGCGGCGCGCTGGTGCTCGCTGCGCGCCAGTTCGTTCTGCGAACGCACCGTGGGCTGGCCGGCCTCGTTGGAGATGATCACGGTCCAGCGCCGCCCGGTCCACAGTTCGAGCTTGCGCGACAGGTCGGTGACGAGCGCGCGCTGCGCCTTCGGCTCCAGTGCGATCTCGAGCTGGCCGTCCTCGATGCGCACCAGCCGCACATCGGCCTCCAGCGCGCTCTTGGTCATGATGTCGCGCTTCTCGCCGGCGAGCGCGATCAGCTGCGGAAAGCTCGTGATCCGAAGCGTCGGTGCAGCATCGGCGACCGGTGCCGCCATCTGCGGACGCGCGGCGAGATCGGCGCGCGGGGAAGCCTGCGGCGCGCGCACCGGGGCCGACGGCATTGCCGACATCGCCGAAGCCGGCGCACCGCGTGACGGTGACGAGGCGGCGGAGCCTGACGTCGCGGGCGCCGCGCCGCCGCCATTCTGCTCGATCATCCGGATCGCTTCATCCGGCGTCGGCAGGTCGGCGACATAGGCGATCCGCACCAGCACCATCTCGGCGGCAGCCGCCGGGCGCGTCGCGGTCTGCACCTCGGCGATGCCCTTGAGCAGCATCTGCCACATCCGCGACAGCACCCGCATCGAGAGCTTTGCGGCGAACTCGCGCGCACGCACCCGCTCGGTCTCGCCGAACGCGACATTGTCGGCCGTTGCCGGAATCGCCTTCACGCGGGTGACGAAATTGACGAACTCGGCAAGGTCCGACAGCACCACGACCGGATCGGCGCCGACATCATACTGCGCGCGGAATTCGGTGAAGGCGGCGGCGAGATCGCCGCGCGCCAGCGAATCGAACAGGTCGATCACACGGGTGCGGTCGGCAAGGCCGAGCATCTGCCTGACCGCGTCGGCCTTCACATTCCCGGCGGCATGCGCGATCGCCTGGTCGAACAGCGACAGCGAATCGCGCACCGATCCCTCGGCGGCACGCGCGATGATGCCGAGCGCCTCGGGCTCGACCTCGACGCCTTCCTTGGCCGCGATATTGCCGAGATGCTTCATCAGCACGTCGGCCTCGACGCGGCGCAGATCGAAGCGCTGGCAGCGCGACAGCACCGTGATCGGAACCTTGCGGATTTCGGTGGTGGCGAACACGAACTTGGCGTGCTCCGGCGGCTCCTCCAGCGTCTTCAGGAAGGCGTTGAAGGCCGCCGTCGACAGCATGTGGACTTCGTCGATGATGTAGACCTTGTAGCGCGCGCTGGCCGGCGCATAGCGAACGCTGTCATTGATCTGGCGGACATCGTCGACGCCGGTGTGGGACGCGGCGTCCATCTCCAGCACGTCCATGTGCCGGCTTTCCATGATCGCCTGGCAGTGCACGCCGAGGTCGGGCATGTGGATGGTCGGCCCCTTCACCGAACCGTCCGGCTTGGCATAGTTCAAGGCACGGGCGAGGATGCGCGCGGTGGTGGTCTTGCCGACCCCGCGGACGCCGGTGAGGATCCAGGCCTGCGGAATTCGCCCGGTTTCGAACGCATTCGAGACGGTGCGGACCATGGCCTCCTGGCCGATCAGGTCCTCGAAGCTGGAGGGGCGGTATTTGCGGGCGAGAACGCGGTACGGCTTGGCGGTATCAGGCGCGCTGCCGAGATCGAAGCCACTCTGGCCTTCGCCGTCGGGCGGTTGGGAGGGGGCGCCAGCGTCATTCATGCGTCGATCCGCAACTTAAGGGTCTCTTGCAGCCGGCGTGCGGATGGGAGCCGAAATCGAGCGCCGGGCGCGGAAACCGCCATTCCAGCGCGATTCGCTCGGAAAAAACAGGTAGGAGACTGACGAGCGACCCGATCCGGACCTCGTTAGGGCTGCTTCCTTCCGGACCTGACCCGGTTGGCGAGTGGCTCGTCCACCGCCAATCTCCCGGTCCCTATTTGGGGCCAAAAGCGCCGGAAAGCAAGCGGCCTGACCGGCTTTGTAGGGCTTGGCTTTGCGGGGCTTGTCTGGGAACACGGAAAGGCATTATTTGCCCCCCATGCCCGCCTCCAACTGGTCGCTGCATTCGCAGCTCAAGAAAGACACCATCGACATCGGCGACCTGCCGCTGTGCAAGGTGCTCGTCATCAAGGATGCGCATTATCCCTGGCTGCTGCTGGTGCCCCGGCGCGACGGCGCGGTCGAGATCATCGACCTCGACGAGGTCGAGCAGGCGCAGCTGATGACCGAGATCACCCGCGTCTCGCGGGCCCTGAAAGAGGTCACCAAATGCGACAAGCTGAATGTCGCAGCCCTCGGCAACCTCGTCCCGCAGCTTCACGTCCATATCATCGCGCGCCGTACCAGCGACGCTGCATGGCCGCGTCCCGTTTGGGGCGTGATGCCGCCGCTGGCGCATGACGCCGAGGAAGTGCAGAATTTCATCAGCGCGCTTCGCCGCAAGATCTGGTTGGGTTGAGATTCAATGTCCGCATTCGATTCATTTCCGCTCGGCCAGCCGGCCTTCGTCACCCATGTGCTGGACCGCGCCGCGCATCTGCGCAGCAATGACGAGAAGCTGTTCGCGCTGGAGGGCCACCGCGAAGCCCGCGCCTATGTGATCTATCGCGACTCGCTGGTCGTGAAGCAGGAGGAAGGCGGGGCCCGCGCGCTGCTCTCGCTGGAGGAGGCCCGCAGCTACGGCGCCAATCCCGGCACGATCTTCTTAGGCTTGCGCGATAGCGCGCCGATCTTCGGCATGGGGATCGCGCCGCAGGCGGCCGAGAAGCTGGTCGGGCGCGCCGACGTTGCGATCACCGAATTGCGCGGCATGGCGATGCAGGGCGTGGTGCCGCCGGAGCAGCTCTCGGCGATCGCGATGGCGAAGTCGATGGTGACCTGGCATCAGCGCCACGGCTTCTGTCCGAACTGCGGCACCCGCACGGCGATGCGGGACGGCGGTTGGAAGCGCGAATGCCCGAGCTGCAAGGCCGAGCATTTTCCGCGCACCGATCCGGTCGTGATCATGCTGGTCACGTCGGGCGACAAGGTGCTGCTCGGCCGCCAGAAGCAGTTCATGCCCGGGATGTATTCCTGCCTCGCCGGCTTCGTCGAGGCCGCCGAAACCATCGAGGATGCGGTGCGGCGCGAGATTTTCGAGGAAAGCGGCATCCGCTGCACCGACGTCAATTATTACATGACGCAGCCCTGGCCCTACCCGTCATCGCTGATGATCGGCTGCACCGCGCGCGCGACCAACGAGGACATCGTGGTCGACCGCACCGAGCTCGAAGATGCGCGCTGGTTCGACCACGCCGAGGCGACGCTGATGCTCAAGCGCCAGCACCCCGACGGCCTCGCCGGCCCGCATCCGTTCGCGATTGCCCATCATTTGCTCGGCCGCTGGGTGCACCACCGGAATCCGTTGGACCAATAGCGGGAACCGGACATCGTTCTGCCGATTAGACTGGACACAGGTTGAGCCAGTTGACGGAACCATTGGGACGGATCCCTGCATGAATTTTCAAGACGGCGCCCCGAAAGTCCCGCCCCGCATCCTCTGCATTGGCCTGCCGGTGCGCGACCTGACCTTCCGCGTCAACGTTCCGGCGCGCGGCTCCAAGGAGAATGCGACGCATTTCGACGAGATCTGCGGCGGCAACGCGCTGAACGCCGCGATCGGCATCGTCCGGTTGGGCGGCCGCGCCTCGATCTGCGGGCCGATGGGCGATTCGCGGGAGACTTCGAGCCGCTACATTTTCGACAAGCTGGCCGAGGAAGGCATCGAGACCAACCATCTGATCCACATGCCGGACCTGGTCACCCCGATCTCGGCGATCATGATCGACGACACCGGCGAGCGCACCATCGTCACGTTCCGCGATCCCGAGCTCTGGAAGGTCAAGCTGCCGCCGACCGAGCTGTTGCTGGAGGATTGCGCGGCGATCCTGACCGAGAGCCGCTGCGCGCCGTTCTGCACCGAGCTGTGCGCCGAGGCTGTGCGGCGCGGCATTCCCGTGGTGGTCGACGTCGACCGCGCGATGTCGATGCGGGAAGGGCTGCTCACCGCCTCCTCGCATCTGGTGTTTTCCAGCGAGCCGCTGCAGGAGACCGCCGACGTCACCGACGACGGCCAGGCGCTGCACAAGCTCGCCAAGCTCACCCCCTCCTTCCTGGCCGGCACCCGCGGCCCGAAGGGCACGATCTTTCTCAACGAGCAGGGCGAGCTCGAGGAGAGCCCGGCCTTCCCGGTCCATACCGTCGACACGCTCGGGGCCGGCGACGTCTTCCACGGGGCGTTTGCCCTCGCCATCACCGAGAAGCAGGAGCTGCGGCAGGCGCTGCGCTTTGCGTCCGCGGCTGCGGCACTGAAATGCACCCGCTTCGGCGGCGCTTATGCCGCACCGCAACGTACTGAAGTTGAAGCGTTTTTGGGCGAACACGCCGACGCCCGGCCAGCCTGACCGGTTACGACCCGCTTGATTTGGAAGATTTTTCTCTATATGAGGGAGTTTGAACCTTCATGTGGAACTTTCTTCTATGACCGATGTCGCCATTCAGCTTCATGACAACAGCCGCCGCCTCGACGCCATCGATCGCAAGATCCTGACCGTGTTGCAGGAGGATGCCTCGCTCTCCGTCGCCGAAATCGGCGACCGGGTCGGGCTGTCGTCGACGCCGTGCTGGAAGCGCATCCAGCGGCTCGAGGCCGATGGCGTGATCCTGCGCCGCGTGGCGCTGGTCGATCAGAACAAGATCGGGCTCGGGATCTCGGTGTTCGTCTCGGTCGAGAGCGCCGACCACTCGGAAGCCTGGCTGCGCAAATTCGCCGACGCCGTCAGCGCGATGCCCGAGGTGATGGAATTCTACCGGATGGCCGGCGACGTCGACTACATGCTGCGCGTCGTGGTCGCGGACATGCAGGCCTATGACGTATTCTACAAGAAGCTGATCTCGGCCGTGCCGCTGAAGAACGTCACCTCGCGCTTTGCGATGGAGAAGATCAAGTCGGTGACGGCGCTGCCGGTGCCCGCGGCGTAACGGCCGCCGCACAACCTCATACGATCGTCGATACGCCCCCAGGTAGTTCGCCTGCGCACGGCATTTACCGGAAGTTAGCCCCGGCGGCGGTATTATGCTGCGATGGTGCCGGGGGAGATCACCCCAGCGAGTCGACGGCCCGCATGGCTGGGCGCGGCTGCATTGCTGATCGCGAGCTGGATCGCGACCGCGATGCTGTCGTTGCAGGCGCGTGCGGGCACTGAGGTGGTGGCCGTGGCGTTTCCGCCATGGTGGCGCGCCGAACGCGCGCTGCTGGCCGCCGCTTCCGCCAATGCGTCGATCGTTCGAATGACCGCTATTCCGGCCCTGCTGGTGGTGCGGCCTGACCGCGATGGCGGGTTGCGCCGGCTGTACGAGGCGGGCGCGCTGCTGACCATGGAGCCGCAGGCGATCGCCGGCTGCTTCAAGGCGGACGACAATCTGGGGGTTGGGAATGACCTTCGAAGGCGATGAGATGGCCACGCTGCGCGAGACGGCCAGCAAGATCCTGCTCGTGGTGCTCTGGCTGCACGTTCCGATCGCAGTGATCGTCGGATTGACGTTACACACCGACTGGCTGATCCCGGCCGGCTTCATGGCCGCGATGGCGCTCGTCGCGACGACCTCGTGGCGCATGTCGGGGAACGGCGTTTCAACGCGCCTGATCGTCGCCGTGGCCTTGATGGGTGGCGTGTCGATGCTGGTTTACCAGTTCGCCGGCCACCGCTGGCAAGTCGACATGCACATGTACTTCTTCGCCGCGCTGGCGTGCCTGGTCGCCTATTGCGACTACCGGCCGATCGTCGCCGGCACCGCGGCGGTTGCCCTGCATCATTTGACGCTGAACTTCATCCTGCCGGCCGCGATCTATCCCGGCGGCGCCGATTTCGGCCGCGTCGTTCTCCACGCCGTGATCCTCCTGATCGAGGCCGGCGTACTGATCTGGCTCGCGCACACGCTCGCCGAGCTGTTCAGGACGTCGGCGCAGAAGGCGGCCGAAGCCGAGGCCGCCGTTGCCGCCGAAGCCCGCGCCAATGCCGAACGCATCGAGGCCGAACGGGCCAAGCAGAATCGTGATGCCGCGCGGCGCGAGCTCGCTGCCGGCTTCGAGCGCAAGATCGGCGAGGTCGTCGAAGCCGTCGCGGTGGCGGCGAACGCGATGCAGGGCCTGTCGGCAACGATGAACGGCAGCAACGCGGAAACCATGCGCCAGGCCACCGCCGCGGCCTCCGCATCGACGCTGGCGTCGAGCAACGTCGAGACCGTGGCGTCCGCGACTGAGGAGCTGACGGCCTCGATCAACAGCATCGCCGAGCAGGTGACGCGCTCGGCGAAGATCGCCGCCAAGGCTGCCGACGAGGCGCGCCGCACCAACAGCGTGGTCCAGGGACTTGCCGCCGGTACGCAGAAGATCGGCGAGGTGGTGACCTTGATCCAGAGCATCGCCAGCCAGACCAACCTGCTCGCCCTGAACGCAACCATCGAAGCGGCGCGCGCCGGCGAGCATGGCCGCGGATTTGCGGTGGTGGCGAGCGAGGTCAAGGCGCTGGCCAACCAGACCGCCAAGGCGACCGAGGAGATCTCGGTTCAGATCCAGGACATCCAGAACGCGACCGGCGCGGCCGTCAGCGCGATCGGGACCATCGGCACCACCATCGCGGAAATCGACCACGTCTCCGGCCAGATCGCCGCCGCCGTCGAACAGCAGGGCGCTGCGACCCGCGAGATCTCCAGCAATTTGCAGCAGGCCGCCGATCGCACGCGCGACGTCAACAAGGGCATCCTCAACGTCAACCGCGCCTCCGAACAGGCCGGCGGCGCCACCGCGCAACTGCTCGATGCGGCAAACGGCCTGACCTCGCAGTCGGAGTGGCTGAAGACCGAGCTGGACCGCTTCCTCGCCTCGCTGCGGGCGGCGTGAGGAAGGCGAGATCGGCGACCAGCCTCGCTGTCATCGCCCGGCTCGCCGCCTCCGCTAAAGCTTCGGCGCGCCAGGGACTCATGGCCTCGTCGAAGCCTTGGCGAAGACGGGACCGGGCGATCCAGTATTCCAGAGGCAGTCATTTTCGATCGAGAGGCCGCGGCGCACCCGGTCAAGCCGGGTGATGACAGTTTGCTCGGGGCGAGCCTCGCCCTCAAATCTTCTGATTGTATTCGCCGACCTCGGGATGCGTGCGCAGCACCGAATCCATCGCCTCGAACATGTCGCGCATGCGCTGCTCGCTGACCGGGCTTTCGACCACGACAACGAGCTCCGGCTTGTTCGAGGATGCGCGCACCAGGCCCCAGCTGCCGTCCTCGACCGTGACGCGCACGCCGTTGACGGTGACGAGATCGCGGATGTTCTGGCCGGCGACCTTGCCGCCGCTCTGCTGCAGCGTCTCGAAGTGCTTCACCACGGCATCGACCACGCCGTATTTGGCCTCGTCGGCGCAATGCGGCGACATGGTCGGCGACGACCAGGTCTTCGGCAGCGCGTCCTTCAGATCGGCCATCGACTTGCCGGGGGCGCGGTCGAGCATCTCGCAGATCGCGATCGCCGACACCAGACCGTCGTCATAGCCGCGGCCGAACGGCTTGTTGAAGAAGAAGTGGCCGGACTTCTCGAAGCCGGCGAGCGCGCCGAGCTCGTTGGTGCGGCGCTTCATGTAGGAATGCCCGGTCTTCCAGTAGACCGTGTTGGCGCCCTGCTTCTGCAAGACAGGATCGGTCACGAACAGCCCGGTCGACTTCACGTCGACGACGAACTGCGCGTTGGCGTTGATCGCCGACATGTCGCGCGCCAGCATGACGCCGACCTTGTCGGCAAATATCTCCTCGCCGGTGTTGTCGACCACGCCGCAGCGGTCGCCGTCGCCGTCGAAGCCGAGCCCGACATCGGCCTTGTGCGCCAGCACCGCGTCGCGGATCGCGTGCAGCATCTCCATGTCTTCCGGATTCGGATTGTATTTCGGGAAGGTGTGATCGAGCTCGGTGTCGAGCGGGATCACCTCGCAGCCGATCGCCTCCAGCACCTGCGGCGCGAACGCGCCCGCGGTGCCGTTGCCGCAGGCGGCCACCACCTTCAGCTTGCGCTTCAGCTTCGGACGGTTGGTGAGGTCGGCGATGTAGCGCGCCGGATAGTTCTCGTGAAACTGGTAGGAGCCGCCGGCCTTGTTGTTGAATGCGGCATTGAGCACGATCTGCTTCAGCCGCGTCATCTCGTCGGGGCCGAAGGTGAGCGGACGGTTGGCGCCCATCTTGACGCCGGTCCAGCCATTGTCGTTGTGCGAGGCGGTGACCATCGCGACACAGGGCACGTCGAGATCGAACTGCGCGAAATAGGCCATCGGCGTCACCGCGAGCCCGATGTCATGCACCTTGCAGCCCGCCGCCATCAGGCCCGAGATCAGCGCGTATTTGATCGAGGCGGAATAGCCGCGGAAATCGTGCCCAGTGACGATCTCTTGGCTGACGCCAAGCTCCGCAATCAGCGCGCCGAGCCCCATGCCCAGCGCCTGCACGCCCATCAGGTTGATTTCCTTGTTGAACAGCCAGCGCGCGTCGTATTCGCGAAACCCGGTCGGCTTCACCATCGGCTCGGATTCGAAGGCATAGGTGTTCGGGACCAGCACGGATTTCGGCTTGGGAAACATGGGTCGGCCTTATGGTCGCATACGGAAAGACGTCGCCGCAGCCTTTAGCGAATGCGCCGGCCGAGCGAAAGGTAGGACGGGGGCTGGTGGCCGACAATTACGGCAGAAATGGCGGCGACCGGGGCGCCACAGAAATCCCGGAAATGGCCAGATTTATTGCTCCAGCAACAATTTGCCGTTGGCGTATTCGAAGCGCTTAAGCTTCGAGAGGAACGACAGGCCGAGCAGATTCTCCGACAGCGCCTCGTCCGGCAGCACCAGCGCGTCGACGTCGCGCACAATGAGGCCGCCGATCTCGATCATGGCGATATGGGCACGCGCGGCCTTGATGGTGCCGTTGGCGGTGGTGACGCGCGAGGTGTAATCGCCCGGCACCGGGCGCAGCCCGAAGCGCGCGGCCGAAGTTTCGTTCAGGGCGACCACGGAGGCGCCGGTGTCGACCATGAAGTTGATGCGCTGGCCGTCGATCCGGCCGTCGGTCGCGAAATGACCGCGCGGATCGGGCGAAATGCTGAGCGTGCGGGCGCTGGCCTGCGCCACCGTGACGGCGGGGGCGATGCTCTGCTTTGCGGTGGTCGCGGCGGCGGGCGACATCTTGCTGGCCATCTGGGCCATGAAGGTGCCCAGCCCGATCAGGATGGCCGCGAAAATCATCAGGTTACGCATGACACCATACTCGGAAAACCGAACACGCAATTTCACCACGCCGGGCGCCCCGCCGCGAGCGAGGGCGGCAGCGCGAGCATGCCATTTTGGCGAAAAGGATGAGCGAAGGGTTAATGCGCACGCGCTGAAGCGGCCGAATCATATCGGCCGCCCTGCCCGGATCGAATTTGCCGGCTCTTAAACGGCCCGTCAGGCGGTTCTGGCGACCGGGCTCGGCATCGCAACGCGCAGCGCGTAATAGACCGCGCCGGCGATCCCGACGCCGAAGAACCAGCCATAGACCGCCCACCAGGACGGCAGGATCGAGGTGAGATTCGGCAGCACCGACGAGAACAGGGCACCGACCACGGCCGCGATCAGCGCGCTGACGTTCCAGCCGTTCTGGAAGCGATATTCGCCGTCCTCCTGGTACAGCGCCGGCACGTTCACGCGGCCCTTCGCGATCAGATAATAGTCGACCATCATGATCCCGAAGATCGGCCCCATGGTCGCGCCGATCAACCCGACGAACGAGGCGGCGCTGCCCTCCCAGGGCGCGAACGGATACAGCGCCAGCGCGATCAGCGCCGCGATGTAGCCGCCCTTCTTGAAGTCGATCTGGCGCGGAAACACGTTCGAGAAATCGAACGCCGGCGAGACGAAATTGGCGACCACGTTGATGCCGAGCGTTGCCACCGCGAAGGTGACCGCGGCGAGCAGCGCCAGGAACCAGCTGTCGAACTTCGCCGAGACCTGGTCGGGATGCAGCAGCACCTCGTGATAGACGTTGAACGCCGCGATCGTGGTGACGCCGGCCACCAGCGAGAACAGGATCAGATTGACCGGCAGGCCCCAGATATTGCCCTTGCGCAGCGCCTGCACGTCGGGCGCATAGCGCGAGAAGTCGCAGAAGTTGAGATAGAGCGCCGCGAAATAGGTGATCCAGGTCGCAGCAACGGCGCAGAGCGCCGGGAAAGAGCCGGGCACGCCGGGGACGCCGGCCTCCTTGGTCTTCTCCAGCAGCACGTCCTGCGGGATCGGCGCGGTGAGCGAGATGCCGCCGGCCGCGATGCAGAGATAGATCGCAAGGATCACCATCATCAGCCACACCGCAGGTCCCGCCCAGTCCTGGAAACGGCGCACCGTCTCCATGCCGCGCTGGATGATCAAAAGCTGCAATGCCCAGATCACGACAAAGCAGATCACCTCGAGCGTGGAATGGCCGAGCATGTGGCTCGACTGGTGGAACGCCTTGAAGCTGTCGATGCGGGTCAAGAGCGCGACGATCGCGCCCGAGGCGGCCGCGGTCTGTGCGCCGTACCAGAAGCAGGCGACGATGGCGCGCACCAGCGCCGGGATGTTGGCGCCCCACACCCCGAACGAGGCTCGCGCCAGCACCGGATAGGGGACGCCGGTCCTCACCCCGGCATTGCCGATCAGGCTCATCAGCACGAAGATCACCAGCGAGCCGATGCCGATCGCGAGGATGAAGTTGACGAAGCTGCCGCAGAGCAGGAACAGGCTGGCGGCAAGATAATAGCCCCAGAGGCTGTGGACGTCGGAGGTCCAGACGTTGAAGATGCTGAAGGCGCCCCAGTTGCGTTCCCTGGCCGGCGCCAGGTCTTCATTGTACAGCGACGGCGATGCGTTCTTGATCTCCATGGCGGCGTCCCCAATTGCGAGCCCGTGATCCCATCCCAGCCCGCAAATCTAACCACTGTTGGCGGACACTTGCCAGCGCTCCGCCGCGGATGGCGCGAATCTATGCCCCGTCATTGCGAGCGAAGCGAAGCAATCCATCCCTCCGCGCCCGCGGAGCCATGGATTGCTTCGTCGCTATCGCTCCTCGCAATGACGGGGTGGCATGAAATTCGTGATCCGTCACGTGCCGCGCGGCTTCACGCGCCTGGTCGGCATTGCGCTGGCGGGATCTTCCGGCCAGGGATGGCGCGGGTAGCGGCCGCGCAGGTCGGAACGCACCGCGGCGTAGCTGCCGCGCCAGAAGCCGGGCAGATCGCGCGTCACCTGCACCGGCCGCTGCGCCGGCGACAGCAGTTCCAGCACCAGCGGCACCGCGCCCTTGGCGATCGAGGGATGGGTGTTGAGCCCGAACAGCTCCTGCAATCTGACGGCAATGGTCGGGCCCTGCTCGGCCTCGTAGTCGATCGCAAGCTGCGTTCCGGTCGGCGCTTCGAAATGCGTCGGCGCCTCGCGATCGAGCCGCGCACGCAATTCCCACGGCAGCAACGCCATCAGCGCATCCGACAGGTCGCCGGCCGACAGGTCTTTCAGCGCCGTCTTGTCGTAGAGCGCAGGCACCAGCCAATCGTCGGCGCGTGCGGCGAGCGCAGTGTCCGACAGGTCAGGCCAGCTGTCATCCTCGGCCTTGCGCAGGAACATGACGCGGTCGCGCCACTGTTTCGAGTGCTTCGACCAGGGCAGGCGGTCGAGCCCGGCCGCGATCAGGCCGTCGGCGAACACCCGCGCGGTCTCGGCCGATGGCTTGAGCGGCATCGGCGCCTCCGACAGGGTGATCGCATGCAGCGAACGCCGGCGGCGCGCGCGCAGCGCCATCGCGCCGCGGTCGAACGTCACCTCCTCGACATTCTCGATCTGGTCGGCAAAGCGTTGCTCGATCTCGTCCTGGGTGATCGGCGCCGCCAGCAGGATGCGGCCGCTCGCCGCCGTGCCGGTCAATTCGGCGACCGCGATAGTGGGCAGCCGCGCCAGCGCGGCGGTCTGCTCGACGGCGGCGCCGCGGCCATTGGCCAGCACGAAGCTGCCATTGCCGCGGTTCTTCGCGACGCGATCCGGGAATGCGAAGGCCAGCATGACGCCGGTGGATAGATCGCTATCGAGAGACAATCCCTTTGTGGGCCCCCCTCCCCGGCCCTCCCCCACGAGGGGGGAGGGAGAAGAGCGAGTCTCTGACCTCTCCACCTGCGAGGCCCAGCGCGCGGCCATGCTGCGCGCGCTCGATGCGCGCTGCGAGCGGTCGCGGCGGAACTGGTCGAGCCGGACGTCGAGATCGACGCTGTCGCCGCCGAGCCCGCGCTCGGTCAGCACAGCGGCGATCTCGGCCGCCTCCTCACCCATACCGAAGCGCGCGGAATCCACGATCATGCGTGCCAGCCGCGGCGGCAGTGCCAGCGCGCGCAGGCTCTTGCCTTCCTCGGTGATGCGGCCATCGCCATCGAGCGCGCCGAGTTCTGACAGCAGCGATCGCGCTTCCTTCAGTGCCGGTCCCGGCGGCGGGTCGAGGAAGGCAAGGCCTGAGGGATCGCTGACGCCCCATTGCGCGAGGTCGAGCACCAGCGAGGACAGATCGGCAGAGAGAATCTCGGGCGCGGTATAGGCCGGCAGTGATGCGGTCTGCGGCTCGTCCCAGAGCCGGTAGCAGACGCCGGGCTCGGTACGGCCGGCACGGCCGCGCCGCTGATCGACCGCAGCGCGCGAGGCCCGCACCGTCTCGAGCCGGGTCAGTGCGATATCCGGCTCGTAGCGCGGCACCCGCGCGAGGCCCGAATCGACCACGATGCGCACGCCCTCGATGGTCAGCGAGGTCTCGGCGATCGAAGTCGCCAGCACCACCTTGCGAATCCCCTTCGGCGCCGGTGCGATGGCGCGATCCTGCACAGTGGCATCGAGTGCGCCGAACAGCGGCACGATCTCGACCGAGGCGTCATGCACGCGCTCGGCGAGGAACGTTTGCGTGCGGCGGATTTCGGCCGCGCCCGGCAGGAAGGCAAGCACCGAGCCGGCGTCGGCGCGCAGCGCAGTCGCGATCGACTCGGCCATCTGCCGCTCCACCGGCGCATCGACCTTGCGGCCGACGTAACGGGTCTCGACCGGAAAGGCGCGGCCTTCGCTCTCGACCACAGGCGCATCGCCGAGCAGCTTTGCGACACGCGCGCCATCGAGCGTTGCCGACATCACGAGGATGCGCAGGTCCTCGCGCAGGCCGGTCTGCGCGTCGCGCGCCAGCGCCAGCCCGAGATCGGCATCGAGCGAGCGCTCGTGGAATTCATCGAACAGCACCGCGGCGACGCCGTTGAGCTCGGGATCGTCGAGGATCTGGCGCGAGAAGATGCCCTCGGTGACAACCTCGATCCGCGTCGCGCGCGACACCTTCGAGCCGAAGCGGACGCGATAGCCGACGGTCTCGCCGGGACGCTCACGAAGCGTCTTCGCCATCCGCTCGGCGCTGGCGCGCGCGGCGATGCGGCGCGGCTCCAGCACGATGATCTTCTTGCCCCTCGCCCAGGGTGCATCGAGCAGCGCCAGCGGCACGCGCGTGGTCTTGCCGGCGCCGGGCGGCGCGACCAGCACTGCGGCATTGTGGCGGTCGAGCGTGCGGTCGAGCTCGTCGAGCACGGCGTCGATCGGCAGCGGGCTGTCGAATTGGTGCGGCAAGGAGTCTCATCGCAGGCCACGGCGCTCGGCCAGCCTTGCGTCCTGTGGTTAACGAACGTCGGATTCTTTTAGGAGTCCTTTCGGATTCTTGGCCTCTTAGACCATTCGCCTGATCCAGGGAACCGGGGACAGGGCCCAGGTTCGCTGGCACAGCCTTTGTACTGATAAAGGAGAAAGCAACCGATCGGGCCGATGATAGGGCCGATTACGCCGAAACGGGACAAGGATGACCACAAACGGCACAGCCGCTGCAACAGATCGTTCCCTTGATCGATCACTTGATCGATCGCTTGGGAACGCGAGCGCGCGCGTCGATTGGGTCGACTATGCCAAGGGCATCTGCATCATCATGGTCGTGATGATGCATTCGGTGCTGGGGGTCGAGAAGGCCGCCGAGCAGACCGGCTTCATGCATTATGTCGTGATGTTCGCCAAACCGTTCCGGATGCCGGACTTCTTCCTGATCTCGGGACTGTTCCTGTCGGTGGTGATCGATCGCGACTGGCGCACCTATCTCGACCGCAAGGTGATGCACTTCGCCTACTTCTACGTGCTGTGGGTGACGATCCAGTTCGGCTTCAAGGCGCCGTCGCTGGCTGCCGAGGCGGGCTGGGCCGAAGTTGGGCTGCAGTACCTCACCTCCTTCGTCCAGCCGTTCGGCACGCTCTGGTTCATCTATCTGCTGCCGATCTTCTTCGTCGTCACCAAGCTGACCCGCAACGTCCACCCGCTCATCATCTGGCTGATCGCGGCGGCATTGGAATCGGCGCATGTCACGACCGGCTGGTACGTGATCGACGAGTTCAGCGCCCGCTTCGTCTATTTCTACACCGGCTATGTCCTGGCCGATCATGTGTTCGCGCTGTCGGACCGTGCACGCTCGCGACCTGCGGTTGCACTGCTCGGGCTTGGGCTCTGGGCACTGATCAATGGCGGCCTGGTTGCGCTCGATATCAGTGAGTGGCCGATCGTCTCGCTGGCGCTCGGCTTTGCCGGCGCCTGCGCGATCATCGTGACCGGCACGCTGCTGGCACGGACGCACTGGCTCGGCTTCCTGCGCTTCTGCGGCGAGCACTCGATCGTGATCTACCTCGCCTTTTTCCTGCCGATGGCCGCGACACGCACGGCTCTGCTGCGGTTCGATGTCATCCCCGACATCGGCCTGGTCTCGCTGATCGTGACCGCGGTCGGCGTCGCCGGCGCGCTGCTGATCTGGCGGCTGGCGCTGGCGGTCCGGGCCAATTTCCTGTTCGAGCGGCCCGATGCATTCTGGATTGCCCCGAAAAAGGCAACGCCCGCTTTGCAGGCCGCCGAATAAGCCCCGACAGTGCCAAAAGTCATGGCCCGGAATCGTTCCCACGGGACGATTCCGGGCACTCCAATTTTCCGTGCGTTGAAATGATTGGCTTTTTGGTCCCGAATGTTTCGTCGCCAGGGCAGCGACGAAACAATTCTCCCGGTCACGAAACCATTTTCCGTCTTTCGCGCAGACATCCGGAAACGGGCCGTAACTAACGTTTCTCCCAACGAACCGCCGCCCAACGGCGAACTGGGAGCCTGTCATGCCGAACGTCATCGCCATCAACTCTGCAGCCACGAAGCATATCGATGCTGCTCGCGCGACCTCGGATGAAACGCTGCTCGCGCGTATCGCCAAGAATAACCGCACCTCGATGCACACGCTCTATGCCCGTCACAACGTCCGGGTTTACCGCTTCGTGCTCCGCATGGTGCGCGACACCACGATGGCCGAGGACCTGGTCAGCCAGGTGTTCCTGGACGTCTGGCGCACCGCGGCCCAGTTCGAGGGCCGCTCGCAGGTCTCGACCTGGCTGCTGTCGATCGCCCGCTTCAAGGCGCTGACCGCGCTGCGCCAGCGCAAGCACGAGGACATCGACCAGGAAGACGTGCTGGAGATCGCCGACGGCGCCGACACGCCGGAAACCTCGCTCGATCGCGCCACCACCAGCGAGATCCTGCGCGCCTGCGTGGCCAAGCTGTCGCCGGCCCACCGCGAGATCATCAACCTGGTCTACTACCATGAGAAGTCGGTCGAGGAGGCCGGCCAGATCATCGGTATCCCGCAGAGCACGGTGAAGACCCGCATGTTCTATGCCCGCAAGCAGCTCGCCGACCTCCTGAGGGGCGCCGGCGTGGACAGCGTCGCGGCTTAAAGTAAAGCAAATTCAGATATTTAGGAGGAGTTCAAGGAACCCGGGCAATTGTCCACGAAGCCAAAAAAGTTCGGCGACGAAACAATTGAAACAATCGACGACATCACCCGGAAAAACGCGATCTCTATACTGATATCCAACGACGCAACCCCAACCCCAATTCACCGGACCAGTTTCGATACCTCCCTAGTTCTAACCTCCCAAGTAACCTCCAACGACCCGGCCGGGATGCCCCCCGCCGGGTCGCTCTGTTTTTGGCGCGAGGTCGTGAGGCCAAGCGCGCGCCATCTCACACAGACGTGACGGCGCCTGCGATCGCTCCACCGTAACGGCCGAACTCTCATCGCGAAGAACATCAGGTGTACCCGGCACGGCCCTTTGGCGCGCCGGGACTTCTGATGGACGGACGACGATGCTCAGCCTTGCCCCTGCTCTTACCCTGGCCCTGCTTGCCGGTGTCGCCACCGTCGCTGCCCCTTGCACCCTGCCGATGCTGCCGATTCTACTTGGGGTATCGATAGGCCAGACCGGCAAGGCGCGGCCTGCGATGATCGCGCTCGGCTTCGTGATGTCATTCTCTGCGGTGGCATTGCTGCTGAGTGCGATCACGCGCGCCTTCGATTTCGATCCCAATTTGCTGCGGACCGGCGCGGCCGTCCTGCTCGCGGGCTTCGGCCTGTTGATGATCTGGCCGGCGCCGTTCGAATGGCTGGCGATCCGGTTGACGGGTGCCGCCGGCAGCGTCGGACAGGCTGCGCCATCGCAAAGCCTGTTCGGCGGCTTCGTGCTCGGCAGCACGCTCGGCCTGGTGTGGACGCCGTGCGCCGGTCCGGTGCTCGGCTCGATCCTGACCATCGTCGCGACCTCGAAGGATACCGCGTGGGCGAGCCTGCAGCTCGTCACCTACGCGATCGGCGCCGCGATCCCGATGCTTGCCATTGCCTATGGCGGGCAGGCCGTCACCACCCGCGTGCGCAGCATGGCGCGGATCGCGCCGCGGCTGCAGC
The DNA here is from genome assembly GCF_001908235.1 of Bradyrhizobium sp. NAS96.2. Lineage (GTDB taxonomy): Bacteria > Pseudomonadota > Alphaproteobacteria > Rhizobiales > Xanthobacteraceae > Bradyrhizobium. The sequence goes on along the minus strand of NZ_LGHK01000194.1, from coordinate 41,876 downwards.
AGGGCTTCGGCGTCGTGATCATCGCCTTCGCCGCGCTGTCCTACCTGCAATACGACACGCTGATCGTGGCGTGGCTGACCCAGTTCTATCCCAACGGCCAGATCGGCCTGTGAGCTTACAAGGAGGTATCGATGTCCCTGCGCTTGATTGCTGTATCCGCACTGGTTGCCGGCCTTGGCCTCGGCGGCGCCGTGATCCCCGGCCTCTGCACCGAGTCCGACGCGCCGGCGCAGCCGGTGCCGCGGGCAGTTGCCATGACCACCGGACAGAGCCAGACCGCGCCCGAGTTCGCCGGGATCAGCAACTGGTTCAATTCGCAGCCGCTGAAGCTGGCGGACCTGCGCGGCAAGGTCGTGGTGGTGGATTTCTGGACCTATGGCTGCGTCAACTGCGTCAACACGCTGCCGCACGTCACCCAGCTTTATTCAAAGTATCGGGATCGCGGCCTCGTCGTGATCGGGGTCCACACCCCGGAATTCCCGTTCGAGCATTCGGCTTCCAACGTGCAGGCGGCGCTGAAGCGGCACGGCATCCTCTATCCGGTGGCGCAGGACAACAATTCGCAGACCTGGAACGCCTACGGCAACCAGTATTGGCCGGCGCAATACATCATCGACCAAAACGGCAAGATCGTCTTCCAGCATGCCGGCGAGGGGCAGTACGAGGAGATCGACCGCACCGTCGCCCGGCTGCTCAACGCCAACAGCTAGTGCCTGTTGAGCTTGGGTCGAGCTGGAACGGCGTCGAAAGCTCACCTCTCCCTTGGGAGAGGTCGATTTGCGCAGCAAATCGGGTGAGGGGTTGCGGTCTATCGAGAGAGCAAGAGCCCTCACCCGGATTGCACTGGACGATGCTTCGCATCGCCAGGCGCAATCCGACCTCTCCCCAATGGGGAGAGGTGAACCGAGACCGCGCCAAGCCGATTCAACCAAAACTCAATCCGGTTTAGTTGGACAATCCGCCCTCTTTGTCGTCACACCTGACGTGCTAAGGTCCAGCACAGGTCGACGACAGGTGGTGGATCATGTTCGAAGGCTGGGATGCGGTCGTGCTCGCCCGCGCGCAATTCGCTTTCACGATGTCGTTCCACATCGTATTTCCCGCATTCTCGATCGGGCTTGCGAGCTATCTCGCGGTGCTGGAAGCGCTGTGGCTCATCACCAAGCGCGAAGTCTTCATCAACCTGTTCAATTACTGGCTGAAGATCTTCGCGGTCGCATTCGGCATGGGCGTGGTCTCGGGCATCGTGATGTCCTACCAATTCGGCACCAACTGGTCGTCCTTTGCCGACAAGACCGGGCCGGTGATCGGCCCGATGATGGCCTATGAGGTGTTGACCGCGTTCTTCCTCGAGGCCGGCTTCCTCGGCGTGATGCTGTTCGGGCTGTCGCGCGTCGGCCCGAGGCTGCATTTCCTCGCGACCCTGATGGTCGCGATCGGCACGCTGATCTCCGCGTTCTGGATCCTGTCGGCCAATTCCTGGATGCAGACGCCGACCGGCCATGCGGTCAATGCCGACGGCCAGTTCGTCGCAGCCGACTGGCTCAAGGTGATCTTCAATCCCTCGTTTCCCTATCGCCTCGTGCACATGGTGCTGGCGGCCTACCTCACCACCTCGCTGGTGGTCGGCGCGGTCGGCGCCTGGCACCTGCTGCGCGACCAGCATCTGGCCGGTGCGCGCGTGATGTTCTCGATGGCGATGTGGATGGCAACCCTGGTGGCGCCGATCCAGATCCTCGCCGGCGACCAGCACGGCCTCAACACGCTGGAGCACCAGCCCGCCAAGGTGATGGCGATGGAAGGCCACTTCCAGAGCCACAAGGACGGCGCGCCGCTGATCCTGTTCGGCTGGCCCGACCAAAAAGATGCCAAGGTGAAATACGCGATCGAGGTGCCGAAGCTGTCGTCGTTGATCCTGAAGCACTCGCTCGACGCGCCGCTCGCCGGCCTCGACACCGTGCCGCGCGAGAACTGGCCGCCGGTGCCGATCACCTTCTGGGCGTTCCGCATCATGGTCGGGCTCGGCTTCCTGATCATGGGGCTCGGCCTGTTCAGCCTGCTGATGCGCTGGCGCGGCATGATGTACCAGTCACAACTTCTGCATCGCTTCGCGGTGCTGATGGGCCCGGCCGGCTTCATCGCGGTGCTCGCCGGCTGGATCACCACGGAGACCGGGCGGCAACCGTTCACGGTCTACGGGCTGCTGCGCACGACGGATTCGGCATCGCCGCTGGCGGCGCCCGCCGTGGGCTCCTCGCTGATCGCCTTCATCATCGTCTATTTCGCCGTGTTCACCGCGGGCGTGATCTACATCCTGCGCCTGATGGCGCAGCCGCCGCATCCCGGCGAGTTGGGCCCGACCAAGGATCTCCCCGCCCGCGCCGCCGGCATCACGCCGGCCGCGGGTGCTGCAGCTGTGGAGGCCGTGCGATGATCGATCTCGCCATCATCTGGGCCTTCATCATCGCCTTTGCCGTGTTCGTCTATGTCGTGATGGACGGCTTCGACCTCGGCCTCGGCATCCTGTTTCCGCTGTTTCCGCAAAAGGCCGATCGCGACGTCATCATGAATACGGTGGCTCCGGTGTGGGACGGCAACGAGACCTGGCTGGTGCTGGGTGGCGGCGGCATGATGGCGGCGTTTCCGCTGGCCTATGCGGTGCTGATGCCGGCGCTCTATACGCCCATGATCGCGATGCTGCTCGGCCTCGTGTTCCGCGGCGTCGCCTTCGAATTCCGCTGGCGGACCCAGAAGGCGCGCAACAAATGGGATCTCGCCTTCACCGGAGGCTCGCTGGTCGCCACGCTGGCGCAGGGAATCGCGCTCGGCGCCATCCTGCAGGGCATCCATGTCGAGGGACGCCACTATGCCGGCGGCTGGTGGGATTGGCTGACGCCGTTCAGCGTGCTGACCGGCTTCGCGCTGGTGATCGGCTATGCGCTGCTCGGCGCGACCTGGCTGGTGATGAAGACCGAGGGCGATTTGCGCGACCGCGCCTATCAGCTGAGCTGGATCTTGCTGGTCGCGATGCTGTGCGCGATCGGCGCCGTCAGCATCGCCACGCCGTTCCTGGCCGTACAGTACACCCAGCGCTGGTTCGCCTGGCCCAACATCATCCTCACCGCGCCGGTGCCGATCGCGGTCGCCGCCGTCACCGCGCTGCTGCTGCGCGCGCTCGGCAGCAAGAACGACCACCAGCCGTTCTTCCTGACGCTGGGGCTGTTCGTGCTGTCCTATGCCGGGCTCGGCATCAGCATGTATCCGTACATCGTGCCGCAGAGCATCACGATCTGGCAGGCGGCGGCGCCGGCCAACAGCCAGATCTTCATGCTGGTCGGGGTCTCGATCCTGGTGCCGCTGATCCTCGGCTACACCGCCTGGGCCTATTGGGTGTTCCGCGGCAAGGTGCGTCCCGGGCACGGATACCACTGATGCCGCTAGAGCGTTTTCCAGCGAAGTGGATCCCGGTTCGCGTCAAGAAAGCGCGTCAAGACGAGAGTCCAGAGCCCCGTTCCGATTCCATCGGAACGGGAATGGCTCTGGCTCCGAATCAGCGGCCACTCGGCCAGCGCCTGCTGTGGTTCGCAGCGCTCTGGCTCGGCGGCGTCGGCGCTGTGACGCTGGTCTCGTTCGCGTTGCGACTCTGGATCGCGCCGAAATGAGGCGGCCCGCGCCGCGTGCCACCGCCCCCATCGACAAAAACGGAAGCATTACAGTGATCTAGTGTGACACCCGCCCTAAACTTGCCATCAAGCTGCCGCTGAGATTTGATGCTGCCGTGATTTGGGTGGAGCAACCATTGGCTGCGCGCCAACAAGGAGAGCCTTGCATGACGAAACTTCGTCACCTGGTCTGGATGTTGATCGCCACGGGCGCGCTCGTGCTGTCGACGTCGCAAGGCTTCGCCCAGAATCGTCCAGATGCCGACGAGCCGGGCCTGATCGCCGACGACAGCTACGAGCTCGATCCGGAATGGCAGAAGCAGGTCGTGTACTACCGGACCAACGAGGCGCCGGGCACCATCATTGTCTCCACCGCCGAACGTCATCTCTACCTCGTGCAAGGCAACGGTCGTGCGCTCCGCTACGGCATCGGCGTCGGCCGCGACGGCTTTCAGTGGCAGGGCCTAGTGACCATCACCCGCAAGGCGGAGTGGCCGGATTGGGTGCCGCCGCCGGAAATGATCGCGCGTCAGCCCTATCTGCCGCGCTTCATGGCAGGCGGCCCGGGCAATCCGCTCGGCGCGCGCGCGATGTATCTCGGCACCACGGTGTACCGCATCCACGGCACCAACCGGCCCGATACCATCGGCACCGCGATCTCGTCCGGCTGCTTCCGCCTGGTCAATGCCGACGTCGCCGATCTCTACAACCGCGTGCCCGTCGGCACCAAGGTGATCATCCGGCAGAAGCCCGAACTGTAATCTCTACATCTCTACCCCGCCTTCGATATCCGACCTGATTTTCCCCCGATCATTCGCGAGAGAGAACCCATGCGTACATTTCGAGGCGGCCTGACGATCGGGCTCGCGGTCGCCGCGCTGGTTGCGGCCGCCGCCTTCACCTATGAGCGTTACGACACCCGCACGCTGAAGCGCACCGTCCGCCGCGGCGACGTGCTGTGCGGCGTCAACAAGGGCCTGCCGGGCTTCTCTATCCCCGACGACAAGGGCAACTGGACCGGCTTCGACGTCGACTTCTGCCGCGCGGTGGCCTCGGCGATCTTCGACGATCCGACGAAGGCGAAGTTCGTTCCGCTCGACGCCAGCGAGCGCTTCAAGGAGCTGCAGAACCGCAAGGTCGACATCCTCTCGCGCAACTCGACCTGGAGCATGTCGCGCGAGACCAATTACGATCTCTATTTCCCGGCAGTCGCCTACTATGACGGCCAGGGCTTCATGATCCCGCGCTCGCGCAACATTGATTCCGCGCTCGATCTGAACGGCAGCAAGGTCTGCGTGCAGGCCAACACCACGACGCAGCTCAACCTCGCCGACTATTTCCGCGCCAACAACATGAAGTACACGGAGATGAAGTTCGACAAGCTGGACGATGTCGTGAAGGCCTATGACAGCGGCCAGTGCGACACGCTGACCTCGGACGCCTCGCAGCTCTATGCGCTGCGGCTCAACCTCTCCAAGCCGAACGACCACACCATCCTGGCCGACATCATCTCCAAGGAACCACTGGCGCCGGTGGTGCGCTTGCGCGATGACGACTGGATGATGATCGTGAAGTGGACGCTCTACGCCATGATCAACGCCGAAGAACTCGGCATCACCTCGAAGAACATCGACGAGGCGCTGAAGTCCAAGAAGCCTGAAGTGATGCGGCTGGTCGGCACCGAAGGCTCCTATGGCGAGGATCTCGGCCTGACCAAGGACTGGGCGGTGCGCATCATCCGCCATGTCGGCAATTACGGTGAAGTCTACGACCGCAACGTCGGCGCCGATTCCAAGCTGAAGATCCCGCGCGGCATGAATCAGCTCTGGAACGCCGGCGGCGTCCAGTACGCGCCGCCGATCCGGTGATCTTTCTCCGGCGTCATTGCGAGGAGCGATAGCGACGAAGCAATCCATGCTGCCACGAGCGGCGAGATGGATTGCTTCGCTTCGCTCGCAATGACGGACTACTCAAGCCGCCGCATCCTCAGCTGTCATCACCCGCGAAAGCGGGTGATCCAGTACGCCGCGGCTTCTCCGCTCAAGCACTGGCGTCTCTGGAATACTGGATCGCCCGGTCGAGCCGGGCGATGACAGTTTTTGCGTGGCGACAACAGACGAGGCGACGCTGACGCGTCGGCTCAGTAGCCCTTGCCGCTCGCCAGCTGGTCGGTGTGGAAGTTGCTGTCGCCGAACAGTTCCTGGCAGACGCGGGCGCGCTTCATGAAGAAGCCGATGTCGAACTGGTCGGTCATGCCCATGCCGCCATGCATCTGCACGCCTTCCTGCACGGCGAGCGTGGCGGTGGTGCCGGCGCGCGCTTTTGCCACCGCGACCGCAGTGGCGGCCTTCTCGGCATCCGTATCGAGCGCCTGCAGCGCCTTCAACACCGCGGCGCGGGTGATCTCGATATCGATGTAGAGCTGGGCGGCACGGTGCTGCAGCGCCTGGAATTCGCCGATCGCCTTGCCGAACTGCTTGCGCTCCTTCAGATAAGTCACGGTGCGGCCGAACACCTCGTCGGAGAGGCCGACCATTTCGGATGCAACCGCGCCGCGGCCGATATTGAGCACGCCCTCGAGCAGCCCAAAACCCTGATCGACCTCGCCGAGCACGCTGTCGGCGTTGACCTCGACATTGTCGAACACGATGCGCGCCGCGTTGTGCGAATCGACCATCGCGGTGCGCTCGACCGCGAGCCCCTTCGCCTTCGGATCGACCAGGAACAGCGTCAATCCGTTCTTGTCGCCGGCGCTGCCCGCCGAACGCGCCGCAACGATCAGGAGGTCGGCGGTGTGGCCGTCGACCACGAAGGCCTTGTCGCCGGACAGCTTGAAGCCGTTGCCGGAGCGCGTCGCCCGCAATTTGGTCTGCAGCGGGCGATGCTTGGCGCCCTCGTCGATCGCGAGCGCCGCCAGCAGCGAGCCGTCGGCGATCTTCGGCAGATGCTGCGCCTTCTGCGCCTCGCTGCCGCCGCGCGACAGCGCCGAGGCTGCAAGCACCGCGGTCGAAAGGAACGGCGACGGCATCAAGGTGCGGCCGATCTCCTCCATGACGATACCGGCCTCGACGCAGCCGAGCCCGCTGCCGCCGAACTGATCCGGCACCAACAGGCCGGAGAAGCCCATCTCGGCAAAGGTTGTCCAGAGCTCGCGCGAGAAGCCGGTGGTGTCCTTGGCATCGCGCAGGCCGCGCAGATGCGCCACCGGCGCCTTGTCGCTGATGAGACCGCGCGCACTGTCGCGCAGCATGGATTGTTCTTCGGTGAGGACGAGGGCCATGGAGAATCCGATCTAACGTTCCAAGTAGAAAATTTCCGAGTTCGTCACTCCGGGGCGATGCGACAGCATCGAACCCGGAATCTCGAGGTTCACGGTGCGCAACCGCGCTCTAGGGTTCGCCGCGGCGCGACGCCCCGGAACGACGGCAGCAGCTACGCCCCCGGCAGATCGAGGATGCGCTTGGCGACGATGCCGAGCATCACCTCCGAGGTGCCGCCCTCGATCGAGTTGGCCTTGGTGCGCAGCCAGGCGCGCGGGCGGGCGCCGCCGCGGGAGCGGTCGCTTTCCCATTCCAGCGCGTCGATGCCGCCGGCCGACATCAGAATCTCGTAGCGGCGCTTGTTGAGCTCGGTGCCGTAATATTTCATCGCCGAGGAGAACGCCGGATGCGACTGCCCGGCCTTGGCGAGATCGACCGCACGCTCCGCGGCCGCGGCGAGCGCCGCTTCGTCGACCTCGAAGTTCGCGATCTGGCTGCGCAGCTGCGCGTCGTCGAGCTTGCCCTGCGCGTCCGCGCCAACCGAGTCGGCGGCGATCTGGCCGAGCGGACGGCCGACGCCGCGCTCGCCCATGCCCGAGATCATCGCCCGCTCGTGCTGCAAGAGATATTTCGCGACATCCCAGCCGCGATTGACGGTGCCGACGACATGCGACTTCGGCACGCGGACATTGTCGAAGAAGGTTTCGCAAAACGGCGAATAGCCGGAGATCAGCAGGATCGGCTTTGTGGACACACCCTTTGACGTCATGTCGAACAGGATGAAGCTGATGCCGTCGTGCTTCTTGGCCGCGGGATCGGTGCGGACCAGGCAGAAGATCCAGTCGGCATAGTTGGCGTAGGACGTCCAGATCTTCTGGCCGTTGATGATATAGTCGTCGCCGTCGCCGACCGCGCGGGTCTGCAGCGAGGCGAGGTCGGAGCCGGCGTTCGGCTCGGAATAGCCCTGGCACCAGCGGATCAGGCCCGCGGTGATCTTCGGCAGATGCTCCCTCTTCTGCTCCTCGGTGCCGTATTTCAGCAGCGCCGGTCCGAGCATCGAGATGCCGAACGAGGTCAGCGGCTGGCGCGCGCCGATCGCCGCCATCTCCTGGCGCACGATTTTGGCTTCCTCGCCGTCGAGGCCGCCGCCGCCATATTCCTTCGGCCAATGCGGCACGGTCCAGCCCTTGTCACGCATCCGCTCGAACCAGACTCGCTGCGCGTCCGACGAGAATTTCGCGTTGCGGCCACCCCAGAAGGTGTCGCCATCCGAGGTCATCGGTTTGCGCATCTCCGCCGGGCAATTCTGCTCCAGCCAGGCGCGGGTCTCTGCGCGGAATTTCTCGAGGTCAGCCATGGTGCGTTTCCAGTCAAAATCGACGAATTGGATTCGACCTTAGACCTACGCAGCCGCCGAATTCAATATGCCTCGCGGCCGCGCCATGCTCTGGCGTCGCTACTCACCTCGCGCGATCGGGTGTATCGCCGAGATGGGGTAACGATTGAAAAACAAGAGGAAACGGACATGCGGCTGAAGCTGCTTTCGCCTAGCGAAATGAACGCCGCCCAGAAAGAAACCTACGACGAGTCGATCGCCGGCAAGCGCGGCGCGCCACCGGCGCCGATGATGGCCTGGCTGAACAGCCCGGAGATGGCGCGGCACGCCACCCGGCTCGGCGAGGTGCTGCGCTTCGACACGATCTTTCCGCCAAAACTGTCGGAGATCGCGATCCTGGTCACCGCGCGGCACTGGACCGCGCATTACGAATGGTATGCCCACAAGCGCCTCGCGCTGAAGGGCGGCCTCGACCCGAAGATCATCGAGGACATCCGCGTGCGCCGGACGCCGACCTTCGACGATCCCAAGGCCAGGGTGATCTACGACGTCGCCAAGGCGCTGCACGAAGGTCACGGCCTGCCCAAGGGACTGTATGACGAGGCGGTCGAGGTGCTGAGCCAGCGCGGCCTGGTCGAGGTGATCGGCCTCTGCGGCTACTACACCATGGTGTCGATGACGCTGAACACGTTCGAGTTCCAGCTGCCCGGCGGCGAGCTGTCGGAGCTCTGCTAGACCCAGGCGGCCGTGGCGTCATTCGGAAACGCTGCGTTTCCGGATGGATCGCTCCGGCCCCGGCAAATCCGGACTATATCAGCAGGAGAAGCCTTGCCCCTGATGGCACGGCATTGATGCCAACGGAGCCAGGTCATGCCAGAGAATCCCCCCATCATCGCGGGCACGCGGATCGGGCATGTCCACCTCAAGGTCGCCGATCTCGAGCGGGCGCTCGGCTTCTATTGCGGCGTGCTCGGTTTCGAGCTGCAGCAACGCCTGGGGACCGACGCGGCCTTCATCTCTGCCGGCGGCTATCACCACCACATCGGCCTCAACACCTGGGAGAGCAAGGGCGGCCATCCGCCGCCGCCCGGCACCACCGGCCTGTTCCACACCGCCATCCTTTATCCGAGCCGCCCGGCGCTCGCTGATGCGCTGCATCGGGTGCTGTCGGCCGGCATCCAGCTCGACGGCGCCAGCGACCACGGCGTCAGCCAGGCGCTTTACCTGCGCGATCCCGACGAGAACGGCGTCGAGCTGTATTGGGACCGGCCCGAAGCCGAATGGCCGCGCAGCGCCGACGGCAAGCTTGCGATGTTCACGCGGCGGCTGGATCTGGAGGATTTGCTGAAGCAGCGGGCGGCGTAATTCCGTAGCCCGATAATTGCAACTCCGTAGCCCGGATGGAGCGAAGCGAAATCCGGGAAACCTGCGTGCGCGGAAACGATCCCCGGATTACGCTGCGCTCCATCCGGGCTACGGGTCAAACACCACACGCCCGATCCAGCCGGCCGCATAGAGCCCAACGCCGAACACCGCATGCGTCAGGAGGCTCTGCAGCCGCGCGGCCCATGGCCGGGGCGTCCGGCTGGCGGCGATGCCGGCGCCCATTGCCGGCTGCATCACCAGGAACGGTGCGACCACGCTGCCGATCCCGACCAGCAATGCCGGACCGATGGTCGGCTGCCGCGCCCAATCGAGGCCGAAGATCGCGAGCAGCACGCCGGCAAAGCCGATCCCAATCAGGTAATGCGCGGCCCACCCGATCACCCGTTCGCCCGCAACCGGCGGCGACGCGGCGATGCGGTCGTGACGCACCCTCCCGGATGCGAGATGGCCGAGCCAGCGGCCGACCAACGCGTAGTCCAGCGACGGCATGCCGAGCAGATGCGTGCGGACCATCCCCCAGATATCCATCGCGATGGTCGCGCCGGCGCCGATCAACACCGCACTCGCCAGATAGTCCAGGGCGTCAGCCATTTGCAGCCTCCACTGGCGCTCGCGCTGCGACCATCCAGCAGGCCGCGGTGAAGCGAATCTCGCCGGCATCGAGATAGCGGTCGAACGCACCGCGCACGGTGTCGATCACCTCTGCACGGAGCGGCCCTTCCATCCCCTGCAGCATCGTGCCGACCGGGCCGAGCCAGCTCACGTAACGGGTCAGCTCTGTTGCCGGAAAACTCAAGCCGACATCGACCGGCTCGACCGCGATTGCATCCCAGCCGCTGTCCTTCAGGATGCTCTCGACCCGCTTGCGGTCCGCGAAGCCGAACTGTCCCGGCGCATCGGGGCGCCGCGGCGGAAGCTGCGGCAGCAGCGGCTTCGCCGCCCGTTCCGCGGTCGTCATGAACGGGTTCTCGGCGGCGCTCCGCCAGACGATCAAACGGAGTGCAGCGCCCCGGCGGGCAGCGCGGCGGAGATTGGCGAAGGCCTGCACCGGGTCGGCAAAAAACATCACGCCGAGCCGTGAGATGATCATGTCGAAACTCGCTGGCGCGAACGGATAGCTCTGCGCATCGGCGCAGATGAAGCTGGCCGGTTGCCGTTCCCGCTCCGCACGATCACGCGCTGCCGCGATCATCGGCCCGGAGATGTCGATGCCGGTGCAATGCCCCTCCGGGCCGAGCGCCCGAGCCGCGGCGAAGGTCGTGGCGCCGGTGCCGCAGCCGATATCGAGCACGCGGCTCGCCGCTTCATCGGACACTGCCCGAACCAACAGCTCTTCAAGCGGCTTGAACATCCCCTCGAGCACGTCGCGTGTCTCGACCCAGGCGCGTCCGGCGGCGCCGTTCCAGAGTTTGCGCTGCTCGTCGTCGACCTGCGCTACGACGTCCATGATTCTCGTCCTTCTTGATGCCTGCCTTCCGCAAGCGGTAGGCTGCACACTGCCAGTTCAAGTGAACTTGAGGTCAAGGGCCATGCGGGACATCGATATCGCTGAGGTGGCGGAACTGTCGGGCGTGCGCGCCTCGACCTTGCGCTTCTATGAGGAGAAGGGACTGATCGCCTCGCATGGACGGCGCGGGCTGCGCCGCCTGTTCGATCCGGGCGTGCTCGACCGGCTGGCGCTGATCGCGCTCGGGCGCGCATCGGGCTTCACCCTCGACGAGATCGCAAGAATGTTCGCGCCCGACGGCAGGCCGCGCATCGACCGCAAGATGCTGGCGACGAAGGCCGACGAACTCGACCGCACCATCCGCAGGCTCAACGCGATGCGCGACGGCCTGCGCCACGCCGCGGTCTGCCCTGCGCCGAGCCACATGGAATGCCCCACCTTCCGCCGCCTGCTGCGGGTCGCGGCGGCCGGCAAGATGGAGGCACCGAAGAAGACGAAGAAGCCACGTCGCAAGGCGAGATCGTAGCCCGGATGCAGCGCAGCGAAATCCGGGGTTCGCTCCAAGCGGCAATACCGTCCCCGGATTGCGCTTCGCTCCATCCGGGCTACTTTTTGACCCTCCCCTGGAGGGGGGAGGGTCGACGCGAATGAAATGAGCGGCGGGGTGGGGTGACGGTCTCTCCACTCGGACGCTGCCCGTGTTGAGAGATCACCCCACCCCGTCTCACATTTCGCTGCGCTCAATGTGATCCGACCCTCCCCCTCCAGGGGAGGGTGAAGCGGCGCCCATACTTCCCTTCATCATAATCGTCACTGCCGCGATCAGTTCGAGGCCGATGCAGCCGTAGAACGGCAGCGTATAGCTGCCGGAGAGATCGTGCAGCAGGCCGATCACGCCGGGGCCGAACGCGTAGGTGATCTGGTTGATCGCGGTGATCAGGCTGACAAGCACGCCGAACGCGCGCGGGTCGAACTCGCGCTGCACGATCAGCGCCGGCAGCGTGATCAGATTGCCGACAGAGAAGCCGAACAGCGCGCAGGCGGCGATCTGCACGATATCGTTGTGTACGTTAATGATCAGAGCGAGCGCGATCGCCTGGCTGACAAAGGACAGCGCCGAAGCCAGGCGCTGGTTCAGCTGGTCGATCACGAAGGAAAACGAGACGCGGCCGACCACGGCCATCGCGGTCAAGAGCGCCATCGCTACCGTGGCACGCTCGCGGCCGATCACCTGATCGAGATAGGCGATCAGATGCACGATGAAGCCGACCTGGGCGAACAGCACCAGCGCGAAAGCGATCGAGACCGAGAGGAAGTGGATGTCGCGCAGCGCCCGGGCGCGCACCTGCGTCGCCGATGGTGCATCAGCGGCTGCGGCCGTCACTGCGTGCAGATGCACCGGTGGCCGGCCGACGAAGATCAGGATGACAGGCACCATCACCACGATCAGCAGCCCAGCTGCCGCGATCATCGCACCGGAGTAGCCGAACGTGCCGATCCCCGCCACCAGTAGCGGCACGCCAACGATGCCGCCGAAGCTCGCGCCGTTCAGCGCCAGGCTGATCGCCATGCCGCGCTTCTTGTCGAACCACAGGCCGAGCGTGTTGGTGATGATGCCGAGGCTGGTGCCGGCCCAGCCGAACGCCAGCAGCGCATCGGCGAGATAGAGCTGCCAGGGCGCGCGCACCTCGCCGATCGCAACCGCCGCGATCGCCATCGCGAAGGTGCCGGCGATCAGGCAGCTGCGCGCGCCGAACGCCTTGATCGCCTCGCTGACGAAGGCAACCAGCGCGGCGCCGAACAAATAGAAGAAGGTCGTACCCGACGAGATCAGCGACGCCGGCCAGCCGTGCAGCTTGTGCAGCTCGGCGACATAGACGCTCTGCCCGTAGAAGCCCAGTCCCCAGCCGAAGGTCGCAAGCAGGAAGCAGACGACGACGATGCGCCAGCCCTCGTAACCGAGCGAGGATTCGTCAGGCAGCGTGGGTGAGGATGCGTCCATTTCTTGCTCTTGCTTCTGACATCGTCATGACCGGGTTCATCCGTTCTCACGATGTAAGGAGCCGTGCAAGCCGATCATTTCGAAGCTGATCGAAGTGTCAGCAATTGGCAGGAGCATGATCCGGAAAAGTGCGAAGCGGTTTTCCGAAAAGATCATGCTCAAAACAAAGCTTTAGATACTGGGATCCGGGATTTCATCCACCGCGCGCAATTTCGCGCGCCGCTTGGCGAACGAGGCCAGCGACAGCACGACGAGCCCGAGCAGAACCGGCGGAAACACCACCATGTTGACGGCATTCCAGCCGTAATGCGCGAGCAGCTGTCCGGATGAGAACGAGCCGATCGCCATCATGCCGAACACCAGGAAATCGTTGAACGCCTGCACCTTGTTGCGTTCCTGAGGCCGGTGCGTTTCCAGCACCAGCGCGGAGGCGCCGACAAAGGCAAAATTCCAGCCGACACCGAGCACGAACAGCGTGGCCCAGAAGTGCGGCGCCGTGATCCCCGACAGCCCGATCATGGCGGCCACCGCCTCCAGCGCCAGCCCGAGCGCGACAATGCGAGGTGCGCCGAACCGCGCGATCAGCGATCCGGTGAAGAAGCTCGGGCCGTACATCGCCACGATGTGCCACTGGATGCCGAAATTGGAATCGCTGACCGACAGCCCGCACATCTTCATGGCGAGCGGCGCCGAGGTCATCACCAGGTTCATCATCGGATAGGCGATCACGCCGCACAGCGCCGCCGCGATGAAACGCGGCTGTTTGGCGATCTCGAGCAGGGGACGGCCGCCATGCAAATCCGCTGCCGCAGGCTTCGGCGCGTCGACGCCCGACAGCACCGCCATCGCCACCAGCGCGACCAGCGCCTGCATCACGAAGGAAAATGCGAACAGATAGGGCGGCCAGATGTCCATGGTCCATTGCACGAGCTGCGGCCCGAGCACACCGGCGAACACGCCGCCGGCCATCACCCAGGACACCGCCTTGGGCCGGAACGCGGCGCTGGCACCATCAGCTGCGGCAAAGCGATAGGACTGCGCGACGGCGCCGTAGAGCCCGCCGAGAAAGGTCGCGCCGCAGAACAGCCAGAACGATGAATGCAGGATCGCCCAGGCGCCGAGCGCGCCGGTCAGCGTGCCGCAGAAGGTGCCGACGATGAAGGCGACGCGCCGTCCATAGGCGCGCGAGATCGCACCGGTCGGCAGCGTGCCGGCGGCGAGCCCGAGCACATACATCGAGAGCGGCACCGTCGCGAGCGAGATATCGGGCGCCAGCGACGCGCCGACGATCGAGCCGGTGGCGAAGATCACGGCCGAATTGGCCCCGGTCAGCGCCTGCGCCGCCGCAAGCCGCCACACATTGCCGCGCGCCCGCGCGTCGTCGCTCGTCTCATCCGCAACTGTCACGTCGATCATCGGCATTCCCGCGCTGAAGCCCCGGCGGGAGCCCCCAAATCGCGGGCACTATGGAGAGCGGGTGCGAGCCGATCAACCGGCGCAAACGGACGTAGGCCATGCGGGAGGCGCACGAGAGATCGCTCCGCACGCGATGTCGGGCGCACTTGCCAGCCCCGTCATCCTGAGGTGCGAGCCTTGCGGCGCACTTGCGCCGCTGGGCGAGCCTCGAAGGATGCACGGCCACCAGCCTGGCCGTCGACCCTTCGAGGGCCGCTGAAGAAGCGGCCACCTCAGGGTGACGGGAATAAAGGTCGGCCATAACTTGACGGCAAACCTCCTACCGCACCGGCTTCTTGCCCGGCCGCTTCTCGGCACGCAGTGCGCCGGTCTTGTGCACCTTGGAGCGCGGCGCGATCGGGGCGCCGCGCGGATAGCCGCCCGGCCATTCGAGCGCGAGCGAGCTCGCAAAGCCGAAGAAGCTCGAGCGGCTCATGCCGAGCTCGGCGGCACGCTTGTCGATCCGCGTGATCAGGCTCTTCGGCAGATAAACATTGACGCGCTCGGACGGATCGGGCGGATCGACGCCGACCATGAAGAAGGCGGCGACGTCGGAGCCCTTGGGCGGAACGATTCGCTCGATCGGCGTCGGCTCCGGCAGCGCGCGGCCCTGCTCGACCCAGCCGTCCACCGCCTGCGCCAAAGCTTGCTCGGCGCGCTCGATCGCCTCTTCCTGCGACTTGCCGCCGGCAACGCAGTCCGGAAAATCCGGGAACCAGGCTCCGAACGCGCCGCGCGGACCGCGCTCCAGCACGGCCGGATAAAGCCGTCTCTTCATTCTGGCCTCCGTCGTCCGCGTATGCTATTTCACACACTTCGGTGTGTCAAATAACACATTGAGAGGGAGCACCGCGATGGACCCCCAAGCCGAACTCCGCATTGTCCGCCGAGCCTATGCCAAGCAGATCCTGGCCGCCGCCAATGTCGTCGATCCGCGCCTGACCGCAGCCTTCGCTGCCATTCCGCGCGAGGACTTCGTCGGCCCCGGGCCATGGATGATGCTGCGGTGGTGGAGCCGCGACTATGTGCCGACGCCCGATGCCGATCCGGTCTATCTCTACACCAACGACCTGGTCGCCTTGCTGCCCGCGCGCCGCCTCAACAACGGCCAACCCTCGCTGCACGCCTACCTCATGTATCAGGCCGCGCCCGCCGGCGGCGAACACGTGGTGCATATCGGAACCGGCACCGGCTACTACACCGCGATCCTCGCGCATCTGGTCGGCCCGTGCGGGCGCGTCACCGGGATCGAATACGACGTGGAGCTTGCAGCACGCGCCAAGGCTAATCTTGCACCATATCCGAATGTCGAGATCATCGCGGGCGACGGCACGCTGGTTGCCTTCGATTCAGCCAACGTGATCTATGTCAACGCCGGCTGCACCCGTCCCGCCGCGCGGTGGCTCGACGGCCTTGCCGATGGCGGCCGCCTGATCCTGCCGCTGACGTCGGACGATGGATTCAAGGGCGGCGCGCCGGAGCAGGTGGCGCGCTCCGGCGCGGTGTTCCGGGTTCGGCGCGAGGGCGCAGGCTATCAGGCCGCCTGGATATCGCCGGTCGCGATCATTCCCTGCGACGGCGGCCGCGACGAAGCGTCGGAAAAGGCGCTGGCCGAAGCCTTCGCCTGCGGCGGCTGGCAGAAGGTGTCGCGGCTTTATCGTGGTGCTGAGCTTCCCGACGAGCGCTGCTGGCTGCGCGGCGACGGGTGGTGTTTGGCTTACGACTGAGCCGGCAATTGCCCGATCTGTAAGATGGGTAGAGCCAACGGGTCCGCGCAACGCGCGGCCCGATGATAAACTCCGCGAGACCCATCGATCGCCGCCTCGAACAAGCATGATGGGTTTCGCTTCCGCCTTCGCTCTTCGAGCTACGGCGGACAAGTCGCTCTACCCATCCTACGATTGCCCCGCATCCTTCCGCACAAACATCAGGATCATGTTGTTGGCCGGCATCTCGAAGCTGCCTGCGAGCTTCAGCCCGACGCTCTCGGCAAGCGCCTCGACATCGGCGATGTCGCGCACGCCCCATTCGGCGTCGCGTTCGCGCAACGAGGTATCGAACACCGCATTGCTGAGCGCGGTGTGCTTGCCGTCGCGCTTGAACGGGCCGTAGAGGAACAGCCGGCCGTCGGCGCGCAGATGCCGCGCCGCGCCGGCGAACAAGCCCTCCGCGACGCGCCACGGCGCGATGTGAATCACATTGGCGCAGAAGATCGCGAGCAGTTTGTCCGGACCTTTGCCGTCCGCCGGCGCCGGCGACCAGGCCGGATCGGACAGATCGATCGGCTGCGGCGGCTGGATGTTGGCAAGGGCGGCATGCGCGCGCCAGGCCTTGATGCTGCGCAGATGCGCGGCATGGAGGTCGCTCGGCCACCAGATGATGTCAGGCGTCTGGCCGGCGAAATAGACGACATGCTGCCCGGTGCCGCTGCCCGCCTCCAGCACGTCGCCGGATTGGCCTGAGAGGTAGTCCTTCAGGACCGCCCAGATCGGCTGATGGTTGCGGTGAAATGCCGCCGCGTCGAGCCGCCCGTCCGCCTCGACCGGCCGCCCGTCCTTGCCGAACTCCACCACAAACTCCGCCACTGCAATCTCCTGTTAGCCGTCGGCAATTTCCGTCATAAAACGATCAACCAGGGTGACGGGTCTTTTCTCGTCGGTGCAGACTGTCGCCCAGACATTAACCCCGTCGCAACGCGCCTATTCTCCGTGTTGCCAGCCGATGGCCTTTGTGCTTTCCACTCTTTATATTGCGATGGGATCATCGAGATTGAAGCCCGGGAAACGTCCTTGATCGCCACTTTCTCCAAGCCAGCCTTCGTCCTGGCGCTGCTGGCGGGCATTGCCATGGCCATGCCCGCGCAGGCCCAATCCGCTGCCGAGGGCCAGAAGCTCGCCTTCGACCGCGGCAAGGGCAATTGCCTGACCTGCCATGTCATCAAGGGCGGCGACCTGCCCGGCACCATCGGCCCTGAGCTGACCGGGCTCAAGGCGAAGTACAGCCGCGACGAGCTGATCGCGATCGTGACCGACGAGACCAGGCGCAACCCGCAGACCGTGATGCCGCCGTTCGGACGAAACCGGAT
Organism: Bradyrhizobium sp. NAS96.2; assembly: GCF_001908235.1. Taxonomy (GTDB): domain Bacteria; phylum Pseudomonadota; class Alphaproteobacteria; order Rhizobiales; family Xanthobacteraceae; genus Bradyrhizobium. The sequence goes on along the minus strand of NZ_LGHK01000194.1, from coordinate 24,243 downwards.
CTTGAGCGAGAAGGAAATCAACGCGGTGGTGGACTTCCTGCAGACGCTGTGACGCGGCGACATCAGCTTGAGGAGATTTTTTCGATGAACATCACGACCAGCGAATTTCTTGCGAACCGCCGCCTGGTGCTGAAGGGCGCGGGTGTCGCCGCGCTGATCGGCCTTGGCGTCATTCCGTTCGACGTGCCGCAGGCGCTCGCCGCCGCCAACGACAAGTATCCGGAAGAGGCGTTCAAGCAGAAGAACGAGGCCGACGCGATCAAGGCGCTCTACGGCAAGACCGCCGAGGCCTCGGACAAGGTCAAGATGGACGCGCCTGAAATCGCAGAGAACGGCGCTGTAGTACCGATCTCCGCCACCACGACGCTATCAGACGTCACCTCGATCTCGTTCCTGGTGAGCGAGAACCCGATCTCGCTGATCGCTTCCTACAAGATTCCGGCCGGCACGCTGCCGAGCGTCGCCAACCGCATCAAGATGGCCAAAACCAGCAACGTCACCGTGATCGTCGAGGCCGGCGGCAAGCTCTATAGCGCAAGCAAGGAAATCAAGGTCACCGTCGGCGGCTGCGGCGGCTGAGGACGCATGATCCGGAAAAGTGGGAACCGGTTTTCCGACAAGATCATGCGCAAACAACAAGGATAATACCGATGGCATCGAGCATTCGCGTGCGCGCCACCTCGAACGGCGACACCACCGAGGTGCAGGCGCTGATCCAGCATCCGATGGATTCCGGCTTCGTCAAGGACGCCAAGGGCGAGATCATTCCGCCGCATTTCATCCAGGTGCTGACCTTCGAATATGACGGCAAGCCGGTGTTCGTCGCCGACTGGGGCGGCGGTGTGTCGAAGGACCCGTATGTCAAGTTCGCCTTCAAGGGCGGCAAGAAGGGCGACGATCTGAAGGTCAGCTGGGTCGACAACAAGGGCGCGACCGACACCACCACGGCGAAGATTCAATGACGGCACGCTTCGCAATCCGGGCAGCGTTTGCGGCGTTTGCACTTGGCGTGCTGGCGTTCGCACCGGTCACGCGCGCAGCCGACAGCATCGATCCCGCCGCCGACAAGGCCGCGTTCCAGAAATTCTTCACCACCAAATTCCCCAAGCTGAAGCTCGAGGATTTCGTCAACGGTCCCTATTCGATGAATGAGGACCTGCACAAGCAGTGGGAAGAGAAGGAGCAGTTTCCGCCCTACGAGTTCTCGCTCGAGGCCGGCAAGGAAATGTTCTCGACGCCGTTCAAGAACGGCAAGACCTACGCCGACTGCTTCCCGAACAAGGGCATCGGCATCCGCCAGAACTATCCCTATTTCGACGAGAAGGAAGGCAAGGTCGTCACGCTCGAGCTCGCGCTCAACCGCTGCCGCGAGGCCAATGGCGAGGCACCGCTCTCCTATGTGAAGGACGACATGGCGGCGCTGACCGCCTACATGGCCTTCACCTCGCGCGGCAAGCCGATGGACATCAAGATCCCGAACGATCCGCGCGCGCTTCAGGCCTATCAGAAGGGCAAGGAGTATTTCTACACCCGCCGCGGCCAGCTCAATTTCTCCTGCGCCACCTGCCACATCCAGAGCCCGGGTGAGCGGATCCGCGCCGAGGTGCTGGCACCGGCGCTCGGCATCCTGAACGCGATGCCGATCTACCGTTCGGAATGGAGCGGCATGGGCACCACCAGCCGCCGCTTCACCACCTGCAACAGCCAGATCCGCGGCGTGCCGCTCGATCCGCAGGACGACGAGTATCGCAACCTCGAATATTATTTGTCCTATGTCAGCAATGGCCTGCCGATCTCGGGGCCGGGAGCGCGGCCATGACCGCTGCCATCAAAGCTATCTTCGCCGCATCAGCCCTGCTGCTCGCAACTGCAACCGGTGCCCTCGCCGCCTCCGAGGCCGACTACAAGGCGGCCTATGCCGCGGCCGAAGCCGCCAACAAGGAAGCCGGCTCCCTGCGCAACCAGTGGACCACCACAGCCTCGACGCTCGCCGCCGCAAAAAAGGCCGGTGAGGCTGGTGATTTCGACACCGCAGTCGCCCAGGCCAAGGAGGCCGAGGCGCTGGCAAAGGCATCGATCTTCCAGGCGACCAGCGAAAAGGAACGCTGGAAGGACATGGAAGTTCGTTAAAGGCGCGCAGGCCAGGGGGCCGCGCGGAGAGAATGATGATCATCCGCCGCCGGGATTTCCTGAGAGCTTCGGCCGCCGCGACGCTCGTGGCCGGCCTGCCCCGCCTCGCGCGCAGCGCCGATACCGCCAGCGTCTACGACCTCGAGCGCTTCGGCAACGCCCGCATCCTGCACCTGACCGACACCCATGCGCAGCTGAAGCCGGTGTTCTTCCGCGAACCCGGCGTCAATATCGGCGTCGGCGCGATGGCCGGCCAGCCGCCGCATTTGGTCGGCAAGGCGTTCCTCGACCGCTTCGGCATCCGGCCCGACAGCGCCGACGCCTATGCCTTCACCTGCGTCGAGTTCGAGAAGGCTGCCATCCGCTTCGGCAAGCTAGGCGGCTTTGCCCATCTGAAGACGCTGGTCGACAAGCTGCGCGCCGATGTCGGCGAGAAACGCGCGATCCTGCTCGACGGCGGCGATCTCTGGCAGGGCACCGGGCTCGCCAACGCGATGAACGGTGCCGACATGGTCGAGGCCGCCAACCTGCTCGGCATCGAGGCGATGACCGGGCACTGGGAATTCACCTATGGCGAGCAGGTGCTGCGCGACAATCTCTCGCGCTTCAAGGGCGAGTTCCTGGCGCAGAACGTGTTCCTGACCGAGGAAGCCGCATTCAACGACGCCAAGGCGTTCGATCCGGCCTCGGGGCGGGTCTTCAAGCCGTCGATCATCAAGGAGATCGGCGGCCATCGCGTCGCGATCATCGGCCAGGCCTTCCCCTATGTGCCGATCGCACATCCCAAGCGCTTCACGCCGGACTGGAAGTTCGGCATCCGCGACGACGAGCTGCAAAAGCTGGTCGATGGCCATCGCAACAACGACAAGGTCGAAGCGGTGATCCTGCTGTCGCATAACGGCATGGACGTCGACCTCAAGCTCGCCGGCCGCGTCACCGGCATCGACGTCATTCTCGGCGGCCACACCCATGACGCGATCCCGATCCCGATCACGGTGACCAATGCCGGCGGCGTCACGCTGGTCACCAATGCCGGCTCCAACGGCAAGTTCATCGGCGTGCTCGATCTCGATCTCGCCAAGGGCAAGGTCGCCAATATCCGCTACCGCCTGCTGCCGGTTTTCGCCGAGCTGTTGAAGCCCGATCCGACGATGCAGGCGCTGATCGACAAGATGCGCGATCCGCATGTCGACGAATGGAGCGACAAGCTCGGCACCGCCGATCGCCTGCTTTACCGCCGCGGTAATTTCTCGGGCACCGTCGACCAGCTGATCTGCAATGCGCTGCTGAACGAGCTCAACGCCGAGATCGCGCTGTCGCCGGGCTTCCGCTGGGGCCTCACCACCCTCGCCGGCCAGCCGCTGACCATGGAAGACGTGCTGTCGGAGACCGCGATCACCTATCCCGAGACCTACGTCGCGACGATGACCGGCAGCCAGATCAAGGACGTGCTGGAAGACGTCTGCGACAATCTGTTCAACGCCGATCCCTATTATCAGCAAGGCGGCGACATGGTCCGCGTCGGCGGCCTCGCCTATACCTGCACGCCCGGCGAGAGCGTCGGCAAGCGCATCTCCGAGCTGAAGCTCGGCAACGGCAAGCATCTCGAAGCCGGCAAGCACTACAAGGTGGCGGGCTGGGCCTCGGTCAATCAGCAGAACGGCGCGCCGATCTGGGATGTCGTCGCCAAGCATCTGCGCGCCGGCCGGCCGCCGAACCGCGACGAGCCCGGCGTTACGCTGAAAGGCGTCGACGACAATTTGGGCATTGCGAGGCACGGATGACGCGGCGCGCGCTCATCGCGGCGTTCGGCTGTGCTGTGATCGCACTGGCGACGCCGTTCGCCCGCGCCCAGCTGGCGCCGCTGCAGGACAAGCCGTTCGCCGAGCACAAGGTCGTGCTGCAGCTGTCCGACAACGATCCGAAGAAGCAGGGCCTCGTCCTCAGCGTCGCCAGCAATCTGATGAAGCACTACGACCCCGACAAGGTCGCGGTCGAGATCGTCGCCTTCGGCCCCGGCATCGAGTTGCTCAGGCCGGACAATGCCAACCGCAAGCTGGTCGAGAGCCTGGTCGCGCAGGGCGCGCGGGTCGACATCTGCCTCAACACCGTCGATACGATCGAGCGCGACACCGGCAAGCGGCCGGACTACATCGCCGCCGCCACGCCGGTGCAGGTCGGCGTCGCACAGATTTTGCTGCTGACCGAGAACGGCTACACGCTGGTCCGTCCCTGACGCCACCATCGTACCGTCAGGCGTGCTCCATGTGATGGAGCTGCAGGAGCAGGGCCGAAGCTACGTTCGGCTTTAAGTCCGCGCTCCCAGTCGCGGACACTACGCCCGTCATCCTCTTGAGGTGCACGCGTTAGCGTGGCTCCAAGGATCGACGGCCCCGATGTGCCAGCCCGCATCGGCCCCTCAGTGACAGAGCCGGGCCGTTCACCCTTCGAGACGGCTGCTGCGCAGCCTCCTCAGGGTGACGGGGACGGATTTCGTACGGGATTCCCACGGGGATGGATTTGCTTTGAACGGACCCTATCTATGGAATAATATCCTCCATGTGACCTCGGCCCGGAGAACAGGTAAGCCGTCATGATCTTTCGCCAGCTCTTTGACAGCGTGTCCGGAACCTACAGCTATCTGCTCGCGAGCCGCGCCGGCGGCGAGGCGTTGATCCTTGATCCCGTGCTCGAGAAGGCCGACCGCTATTGCAAGCTGCTGCAGGAACTCGACCTCCGGCTTGTGAAAGCCGTCGATACCCATCTGCACGCCGATCACGTCACCGGTCTCGGCGAGTTGCGTGACCGCACCCAGTGCATCACCATCATGGGCGAGCAGAGCAAGGCCGACGTGGTGTCGATGCGCGTCTCCGACGGCGACAGGGTGACGATCGAGGGCCTCTGCCTGGAGGCGATGTACACGCCCGGCCACACCGACGATTCGTATAGCTACCTGATGGGCGACCGCGTCTTCACCGGCGACACGCTCTTGATCCGCGGCACCGGCCGCACCGATTTCCAGAACGGCAGCGCGCGGGCGCAGTACGATTCGATCTTCAATCGCCTCTTGAGGCTGCCCGAGGAAACCATGGTATTCCCCGCGCATGACTACAAGGGCGACACCGTCTCCACCATCGGCGAGGAGAAGCGCTACAATCCGCGGCTGCAGGTGAAATCGATCGACGACTATGTCGAGCTGATGAACAATCTGCATCTGCCGAACCCGAAGATGATGGACGTCGCGGTGCCCGCCAACATGCATGTCGGCCTGCACCAGGACGAGCTGGCCAAGGAAGGCCTCGCCCTCAGCGCGCGCGACGCCATCGCGAGCCTCGGCAGGCCCGATATCCTGCTGGTGGATTTGCGCGAGAGCGGCGAGCGGGCCAAGCACGGCACGCTCGAGGGCGCGCTGCACGCGCCCTATCCCGGGATTTGCGCCACCTTGCAGCCCGGCGGCATGTTGCGCGAAGTCGCCGCCGCGACCGGCCGCCGCGTCGTGTTCTTCTGCGCCTTCGGCGAGCGCTCGGCGATGGCGGTGGCCGCCGCGAAGAAGGCGGGGCTGGCGAACACCGCCCATATCGAAGGCGGCATCGACGCCTGGAAGAAGGCCGGCGGGCCCGTGGTGATGGGATGATCTTGTAGCCCGGATGGAGCGCAGCGAAATCCGGGATTCTCGAAGCCTGCGCGGCTGGTCCCGGATTGCGCTTCGCTCCATCCGGGCTACGCAGTTTACCGCGTCACCCGCTGCAGCTCCTCTGTCAACCGATCCAACGCCTCCGCCAGCATGACGCCGCCGCACACCGTGAGCCGCTCCGGCAGCACGATGCGCTTGTTCTCCGGATAGAACCGCTCCAGCGCCGGATGCAGCAGGAAAGCGCGGCCTTCATCCTCGGCGCGATCGCCGGCCTCCGACACCAGGATGAAATCCGGCCGCAGCTTGACGATCGCCTCCAGCGAGGCAAATCCGCTCGCTCCGAGATCGAGTTCGTCGGCGGCATTGGAGAGGCCCGTCGCCGTCAGTAGCGAGTTGATGAGGCTGCCGTCGCCCGAGACGAACCCGCGGCGCTCCAACGGCAGCACGCGATAGTGGCGCGCGCTCGCCACCGCCCGGGCTCGCGCGATGGCCGCGTCGAGCCGCGCGATCTCGGCGTCTGCGCGATCGGGATGCTGCACCACATCACCCATCGCCCGGATCTGATCCCTCACCTCGTCCAGCGTGCGCGGCACCGTGAATTCGACGAGATGCAGTCCGTGCGCCTTGAGCAAGTCGCGCGTCGCGCGCTTGTCGAACAGGCTGACGACGACGATATCGGGCTTCAGCAGCAGCACGTCCTCGGCCCCACCGGACAGGCGCGGAAAGTTTCGCGCCTCCTCGGCGGCCCAGGATTGCCAAGCATCGCGGGAAAAGCGGCTGAGGCCGAGGATCTGGTCCGGATCGGCGAGCGACAGCACGAGCTGGTCGCTGCAGACATTCATCGAGACGATGCGCGGCCCGGCGGCGGAGGCGATGCTGGCAGACATCGCCCAAGTCAGAAGCGAGAAGATCAGAGCGCAGCGCAACGAAGCTCGATGCCCGCGGCGCCGGAACTGCGCCCCCTCTCCCGCTTGCGGGGGGGAGGGCTGGGGTGGGGGCTCTCTCCGCGAATCGCATTGTGGAGAGAGCCCCCACCCGCATCGCATCTCCGATGCGCTGCGACCTTCCCCGCAAGCGGGAGAGGTGAAGGGAGCGGCGCAGAAAATCGCGCCGCCGATTCTGTTCGGTCTTGTCGACGTTCCCTGCGTAGCAGGGTCAATCCTTGACCATCGGTCCGAATGGCTCCCAGCGCTCGCCGGTGAAGCGCATCATCCGGAACTGCTTGACCACGCGATAATCGCTCTGGCTGGTGTTGATGGAGAGGCCCGGCAGCAGCAGATCGAGCTTCACGTTCTTCAGATTGGCCGCCTGGCGCATGATGTTGTCGCGCGAGACATCGTCGCCGCATTGCTTCAGCACCTGCACCAAGAGCTCGGCGGCGCTGTAGCCGTAGGTCGTGAAGATGCTCTTTCGATCGCCCTCCGGATAGTACGAGGCCATGAAGGCCGTCCATGCCTTCATGCCCGCATCGTCCGCCCAGGTTGGGTCGGCGGCCTCCTTGAACGAACTCGCCGAGATCAGCCCCTTGGCGTTCTCAAGTCCGGCGGGCGTCAGCACCGCGTCGATCGAGGATGAGCCGACGCCGAGCAGATGAACAGGCTTCCAGCCGAGCTCCGCGGCCTTGCGGATAGCCTGGGCGGCGAACTTCGGAGCGGCCATGTCGATCAGCACATTGACGCCGGCGGCCTTGAGCCGCACCACCTGCGAGTCGATGGTCGGATCCGTCATTTCATAGGGCGCAACGGATGCGACCATCAGCGCGGCCTTGGCGCCGAGCCCATCCTTCAAGCCGGCGAGATAGTCCTTGCCGCTCTCGTCATTCTGATAGAGCAGGCCGATCCTGGCGTCCGGATAATTGTCGAGGATGAAGCGCATGTAGACGCGAATCTCGGTCCGCAGGTTCGGCGCGAATCCCATGGTCCATGGAAACTCAGCGGGATCCTCGAAGCGCGTCGAGCGACCGCCGACGAACAGCTGTGGGACGTGGTGGTCGTTGAGATATTTCTGAACGGCGATGTTGGAGGCGTTACCGGGTGTCTGGAACGTGAACAGCACCTCGTCGCCTTCGACAAGCTTGCGGATCTGCTCGACCGTCTTGGATGGCGTCGCCGCATCGTCATAGGAGATCAGCTTGATCTTGCGCCCGTTGATTCCGCCGCGCTCGTTGATCATCCGGAAATAGGCGGCCTGGAGCTTGCCGATCACCGAGACGGATGACGCCGGGCCGCTATAGGGCATGGTCTGCCCGATCCTGATCTCGGTGTCGCTGGCGCCGGGATCGTATTTGCGGCCTTCCGCGAGCGCGGCGGCCGCGGCGAACAGGCTGACGCCGGTGATCGCCGCCCAGACCGTCAGCCTGCACCAGTCTCTATGCATCGCGTTGCCCAATGGTAGCCGGTCGCAGCGCAAGCATCCCCTCGTGGTAGAATCCACGTGCCTCCATGGCAGTTCTCGCTACTCGATGTGATGGCTTTGGGCGCGGCGACAGCATAGCACCGGCGGCGCCGGCGGGCCTTCACCGATCCACTGAATACGATGCGTCCTGTGCCCGCTTGCCCTGAGGTGGATTGCCGGAGACCGTCGGGAAGGGTGCCCGCATTCACAGGCAAAACACCCGCGCGAAATGGCTCTGGTCCTTGAAGCCATGATCGGTCGCGATCGCGTGGGCGGATCGGTGACCCCCGATGCCGCAAAAATCGCGCCTGATGGGCGATCGCAAGATTGCATCTGAAGGCGTCGTGATCGGCGGACGCTGGTGGCATCCGAGATCGGGCGCGTGTTCACGCAACGGCGTCTGCTTGGCTTTCGAGAGGCGACATCGAAGCCGGTCTGAATGAATGTCGGCTATGGGGCCATAAGGAGGCATTCGCAAACCGGCGTCTTCAGCCTATTGCAGTCCCGCCTTGCGAAGACCGTCGAGGAATTTCGCCATTGGACCGGGCGTATAAGGGACATTACGCTCGATCCAGGCAATCGAATTTTCTGGATGCAGTTCCTGAAGCCGCGCCAGGGCCGCGCGAGCTTCGTCCATCCGGCCCGCCAGCGCCAAGCTCGCCACGTAAATGCGATGTCCGTTGGTCAACTCGAATCGCTGTTGAATGGCCTTGCGTCCGAAGCCGACGGCTACCGCGTAGCGACCCGCCTGGTAATGAGCGGCAGCGAGCGCCGCATTGAGCAGTGCGTTCTGCGGGTCATGGGGGCTCATGCGGATGGCCTGTTCGATGTGGTCTATGGCTTGGTCGGATCGGGCGTCGAAGGCAAGCGCGCAGCCCAGAAAGCCATGCGCGGCGGCAAAGTTCGGATTGAGATCAAGCGCGCGCGCAAATTCCTCGGCCGCCTCGTCGGTATGCCGCCGGGTAAAGGCCACGAATCCCAGCGCAAGGTGCGCCCACGGATCGCTATCGTCGAGCTCCACCGCGCGGGCAGCGAGGCCGGCAGCTTGCGTAACCTCCGGCTCCATGATGTGCCATCCGCCTTGGCGTGAGACCAGCAGCACGAATGCCAACATGCTGTGGCCCGGCGCGTAGGAGGGATGTCGCTGCACCAATTGTTTGAGGACCGCAATCGCGGCTTGGCTCTCGTCCTTGGTCAATCGCCAAAACAAGGAGTTGGCTCGAATCAACATCTCCCATGCGCCGAGGTCATCGGGCGAACGGTGTTGCAACCGAATGCCTTCGGCCTCCAGCAGCCTGGGTTCGATTGCGGCGACGACCTTCTTGGTGATCTCGTCCTGGAGCGCAAAGATGTCGGTCAGTTCGCTATCATAGTGCTCGGCCCAGACGTGCTTGCCGGTTTCGGCGTCGATCAACTGCGCGGTAATACGAACGCGACTGGTGCTTTTGCGGACGCTCCCCTCCAACACATATCGCACTCCGAGTTCGCGCCCTATTTGGCGTATATCGACGGCCCTATCCTTGTAGACGAACGACGAATTGCGTGCGATCACGAAAAACCAGCGCAGCTTGGACAGGCCTGTGATGATGTCCTCGGAGGTGCCGTCAGCGAAATAGTCTTGCTGCGGATCGCCGCTCATGTTGGAGAACCGAAGAACGGCGATCGAGGGCCGGTCAGGCAATGGCAATATGGATTTTGCTCGTTCAGCCGCGCTGGGTGCCGACCACACTTCGCCGTTTTGTTCCTCGCGCACGGGACCAACAAAGCGGATGCCTTTACGTAGGATGGTGCGGATGAGCCGTTGATCCTGGCCATTGTCGCCTATTGCAGTGCGCGCTGCATTGATCCGGCTCGCCAGTGTTGATTCTGAAACGATGCGACCGCTCCAGACGGAGGCCAATAGTTCGTCTCGGCTCACCATGTGGCCACGGTTCCGAATCAAGAACTCCAGCAAGTCGAAAACCTGGGGTTCGATGGGCTGCAGCTCACCCTTGCGACGCAACTCGCGTCGGTCAGTGTCGACCGATATATTATCGAATAAAAACAACAAGTTAAAGACCTTGGCGGATGACGATGTCTCAGCTGGCGGCCGTTTGATGATAGCAAAATCAAGCTGGCGTGAATGCAAATCGATACCGCCTGAAGGTGGCCTCAAAGCGCGGCGCGGTGGTTTCTGGCAGTTGATGGATTGCCGTCCATACCAAATGCACCAGGAGGGTACGCCATGAGCATCGTGGAACCGGCTTCATTTACGGAAGGCGCCGCGGCGAGCACGACTGAGATCAAACGCGTCGTTCTTTCGAGCGTCATTGGCACGGCAGTCGAGTGGTATGACTTCTTGATCTACGGCACAGCAACTGCGCTCGTTTTCAACAAGCTCTTCTTTCCGCTGTCCGATCCAGGACTCAGCACACTCGCCGCGTTCGGCACATACGCTGTCGGCTTTCTTGCTCGCCCGCTGGGTGCTGCGATCTTCGGGCACTATGGGGATCGGATCGGCAGGAAGACCATGCTCGCGACGACTATCGTCATCATGGGGCTCGGTACCTTTCTGATCGGCCTCCTTCCCACATATGACCAGATTGGAATCGCGGCGCCCGTGCTGCTTGTCGTCCTCCGTTTGCTCCAGGGCATCGGCCTTGGCGGCGAATGGGGCGGAGCGGTGCTTATGGTTGTCGAGAGTGCGTCAACCAGAAATCGTGGGGTTCTCGGATCGATGGTCCAGATTGGTTGGCCGATCGGGAATCTGGCCGCAATAGGTATTTTTGCGGCGCTTTCGCAGGTTCCCGAGTCGGCTTTTCTCGCCTGGGCCTGGCGCATTCCGTTCCTGATCAGCATCGTTCTTGTGGGGATTGGCCTTTACATCCGCCTGCAGCTCCACGAGACGCCGGTTTTCCGCGAGATCGTAGCCAAGAACGAGGTGGTCAAGATACCCTTGGCCGAAATTCTCGCGTGTCATCGTCGCTCGTTCTTCACCGCAATCGGGCTGAAGCTCTCCGAGGTGACCTATGCGATCGTCGCCGGAGTTTTTTCCATCAGCTATGTTACCAATAATCTCGCTCTGCCGCGGAGTGTGATCATCAATGCGATCTTTCTGGCTGCCGTCGTGGCGCTTCCGATGATCCCAGTTTTCGGTTGGCTCTCCGACAGGATCGGCCGCAAGGGGATGTTCTATGCGAGCTGCTTGTTCAGCATCGCATTCGCCTTCCCGATGTTCTGGCTGCTCGACACCAAGGATCCGTTCACGATCACATTGACAATCGTCGTCGCGATCACGTTCGGGCAAATGATTGGTTTCGCGGTCGGCCCCTCATGGTATTCTGAACTGTTCGCAGCGCGGCTCCGTTACAGCGGTGCCTCGCTTGGCTTCCAGATCGGCGCGGCAATTGGGGGCCTCACCCCCTTTGCCGCGACGGCCTTCATGGTCTGGACCGGCGGCGCGACGTGGCTCATCTCGGCCTACTTGATGGTGGTCGCGGCCATAACATGGCTTGCTGCTGCGGTCGCTCCGGAAACAGCCAGGAAGCCGCTGAATTGACGAGGACCAAAAGTGACATTGTCTTAAACCAAAAACGGGGTCGGCCATCCGACCCCGTGAAGCAGAAGCCCAACAACGAGTTATGGGACAACTCGTCCGCCTTGGGTCAAGGCGGACATGAACGGCAGATAGCCACAATGTCCGCAACGGGGCCATAAGGCGACGTGGGTCAATGCCGCCCGGAAGGTGCGTTCTGGACCAAGAGGCGACGTCCGCTGCTTGGCGTGCTATGCAAGAGGCCGTCGACGAGGCCGCTTAGTGTGATCAAATGCAGATGATCGAGCTGGACGCCAGTGAATGGAATACGTCTGATGATTTCGTCAGCGCGCTCAAAATCGCAATTGGGGCGCCGGATTGGCACGGCTCGAGCGTCAATGCATTTGTGGATTCGATGGGGACGGGCGGTATCAATGCTGTCGAGCCTCCTTACGTCGTCAGAGTTGTGAATGCCCACCATCTTGGGCAGGACGTGACCGAGCTGATCGCGGCGATTTCGTCTGCGGTTGAGAAAAGGCGACTGTATGAGGCCGCTCGCACTGGCGAGGATGTTATGGTCAGCCTTGAGATGACAAGTTAGGACAGAATCCTGAACAAGCCGATGTCGCGCGAGGGCGCTGGTGCGATCGTCGGCGGGCGGAAGCGTGATTTCGGAATATTGGAAATATGCTCCTGAGTTGCCCGACGTGTCAAGTTGCCTGGTCGAACGCCGGTGGCCAACGGCTCCTTTGCATGGGGTTGTTTTCGATATTTTGCTGCGCCCGGCTGCGTGTGCTTCGGCTGGCCCAAAGTTGATCGGCGGCGCGCGTCGATCGCGCCGCCGGCTTCATTCGGTCTTGTCGACGTTCCAGAACACCGGCGGCGCCGGGCCTTCGAGCACGCCGGTCAGCGATTTGCGCCAGGCGCTCGGCAAGCGGAACTGGCCGAGCGGGATGTAGATCACCTGCTCGTAGGCTTCCTTCTGGATCTCCACCGCGAACCTCTTCTGCTCCTCCGGCGAGGCGGCGCGCGCGTAGGCGTCGCGCATCTGCTCGAGCTTGGCGTCTTCGGGCCAGCCGAACCAGGCTTTCTTGCCGTTCGCGGCGATCTGGTTGTTGACGATCGGGTTCATCACCTCGGTGGCGCCGGTGAAGGTGAAGAACAGGTTCCAGCCGCCTTCCTTCGGCGGCTTCTGGCTGGCGCGGCGGCTCACCACGGTCTGCCAGTCCGTCACCTGCGCGTCGACATTGAAGCCGGCCGCGCGCAGCAGCTGCGCTGCGACTGTCGGCGGCCCCTTCAGCGTCTGCACGTCGCCGGGGATCATGATCACGACGGGCGTGCCGTCATAGCCCGAGGCGGCGAGCGCCTTCTTGGCCTCGGCCATGCCGTTGCCCTTGATCAGCGTCTCCGCGCCGGCGTCGCTGGCGAGCGGCGTGCCACAGGCGAAATAGGAGCCGCAGATCTCGTAGAATTTCGCGTTGCCGACCGTGGCGTCGAGCACGTCCTTCTGGTTCATCGCCAGGAACGCCGCGCGGCGGATCTTGGGGTTGTCGAACGGCGGATGCAGGAAATTCATCCGGCCCTCGATCTGGAAGCCGAACTTGTTCAGCACGGCCACGGTGAGATCGGGATTGGTCTCGAGCACCTGCAGCAGGTCGACCGACGGCTGTTCCAGGAAATCGATCTCGCCGGATTGCAGCGCGTTGATCGCGGTCTGCGCGTCCGGCATCGTGATCCATTCGACGCGATCGACCTTCGCGACCTTGCCGCCCGACAGCCAATCCGGCTTCTCCTTGCGCGGCACATAGTCGGCGTTGCGTTCATAGACTGCCTTCACGCCCGGCTGGAATTCGGCGACCACGAACTTGAACGGTCCGCAGCCGACCTGCTCGGCGATCTGCTTGCCGGGCGGCGTTTCCGCGAGCCGCTTCGGCATCATGAACGCGACATAGGAGGAGGGTTTTGCCAGCGACTCCAGCACCAGGCCATACGGCTCCTTGAGCTTGAGCACGATGGCCTTCGGCCCGTTCGCCTCGAGCGAGGCCGTGAACTCGGCCAGCTTCTGCGCCATGCCGTCGACGGCGGTCCAGCGCTTCAGCGAGGCGATGCAGTCCTCGGCCGTGACCGGCGCGCCGTCATGCCATTTCAACCCGTCGCGCAGCGTGAAGGTGTAGGTCAGTTTGTCGTCGGAGATGGTCCAGTCCGCCATCTGCGGCCGGACCTTGAAGCTGGAATCGATGCCGAGCAGCGTGTCGTAGACCATGTAGCCATGGTCGCGGGTGATGTAGGCGGTGGTGAAACCGGGGTCGATGATGCGCAGGTCCGAATGCATCACGGCGGTGATGGTCTTGCCCTTGGTTGCGGCGACGGCGCGCGATGACAGGATGGCCGGGGCCGCAATCGCCGGCGGCACGCTGGCCGCGAGCTTGAGGAGTGTCCTGCGCGAAACATCCGCCATTCAGCATCTCCCGATTTGTCGTTGCGCCGGCATGCTTACCGCAGCGACCGGCATGCTTCACGAATTCGTTGTTGAAAGCAAGCAAGGGCCGCGCCACCGGACTGGCGCCCGGATTCCTGGATCGGTCAGGTGAACGTTCGATGATCGCGGCCGCGGCGCGTTGCGCCGGCACCGCACAAGTCCGCATCCTGCATAGGAGCCTGCGCTTCCTGCCGCACCTCGCAGGCTGTTCGGACCCTGATCCGCCGTGTAGGCTTGTGGTTCTGCCGGCCAGCAATAAGGCCATATCCCCCAAGGGAACAAGCAGCGCGAACGAGCAGCCGAGGGAGACCAGAAGAACCGTCATGACCGATATCCGATACGTAGCACCGCGCACGCTTGATGAAGCGATTGGCGCATTTGCTGCCGCCGGGAGTGCCGCCCGCATTATGGCTGGGGGTACCGACTTATTGGTGCAAATGCGCTCCGGCCTGGTGCGGCCAGGATTGATCGTCGACATCAAGAAGATCGGCGAGATGACCGAGATCACCGAGACCGCCGACGGCGGTTTCCGCGTCGGCGCCGCCGTCTCCGGCATGGAGCTCGCCGAGCACCCGCGCTTCGGCAAGGTGTGGCCCGGCGTGCTCGAGGCCGTGAACCTGATCGGCTCCAAGCAGGTGCAGGGCCGGGCCTCCGCCGGTGGCAATCTCTGCAATGGGTCGCCGGCCGGCGACAGCGTGCCGGCAATGATCGCGGCAGGTGCCGTCGTCACCGTGCAGGGCCCGAACGGCCGCCGCGAGATGAAAGTTGAGGACGTGCCGGCTGGACCGGGACGGACCAACCTCAAGCCGGGCGAGATCCTGGTCAGTTTTGCACTCCCGCCGCGGCCGAAGGGGTCGGGCGACGCTTATCTGCGGATGATTCCGCGCACCGAGATGGACATCGCGGTGGTTGGGATCGGCGTCAGCCTGACGTTAAAGGACGGCGTCTGCACCGCGGCCCGTGTCGGCCTTGGTGCAGTGGCGCCGACCGCGCTCTTGGTCGCGCAGGCAGCGCAAGCGCTTGTCGGTTCGAAGCTCGACGATGCGGCGCTCGAAGCAGCTAGCGCGGCATGCCGTGCCGCCTGCCGTCCGATCGACGACAAGCGCGGCACCATCGCCTACCGGACAAAAACCGCCGGCGTGCTGCTCAAGCGCACCGCCGCGATCGCTGCCCAGCGCGCGGGAGGACATTAGCATCATGCCAAAACTACACGTCACCACGTCGGTCAACGGCGAGCCGGTCGAATTCCTGTGCGAGCCCTATGAGACCATGCTCGACGCGTTGCGCGGGCAATTGGGGCTCACCGGCTCCAAGGAAGGCTGCTCCTCGGGCGATTGCGGCGCCTGTTCGATCACGCTCGACGGCCGGCTGGTCTGCTCCTGCCTGATGCTCGCGGCCGAAGCCGAGGGGCATGAGATCCGGACCATCGAGGGCATGGCCAAGGGCGAGAAGCTGCATCCGCTGCAGCAGAAGTTCCTCGAGCACGCCGCACTCCAGTGCGGCATCTGCACCTCGGGCATGCTGGTCGCCTCCGAGGCGCTACTCGCCAAAAATTCCAATCCGACCGAAGAGGAAGTCCGCTTCTGGCTCGCCGGCAATCTCTGCCGGTGCACCGGTTACGACAAGATCGTCCGCGCGGTGATGGAGACCGCCGCTGAAATGCGGGAGACTGCACGATGAACGTCGTCAACAACAAATGGATCGGCCAGCGCACCATCCGGCCCGATGGCGTCGACAAGGTGACGGGGCGCGCGGCGTTCGCCGCCGACACCACGATGCCCGGCATGATCTGGGGCAAGGTGCTGCGCAGCCCACATCCGCACGCCCGCATCAAGTCGATCAACACCGCGAAGGCCGAGGCGCTGCCCGGCGTGAAAGCGGTGGTCACCTCGCGCGACATCGTCGACTTCACGATCGAGAAGGGCGCCGTGATGCTCGGCATCCAGGACATGCGCTGGATGTGCCGCAACGTGATGGCGCGCGACAAGGCGCTGTTCCCCGGCCACCCCGTCGCCGCTGTCGCCGCGACATCAGAGGCGATCGCCGCGGAAGCCTGCAAGCTGATCGAGGTCGACTACGAGGTGCTGCCCTGGGCGATCGAGATCGACGACGCGCTCAAGGATGGCGCGCCGATCCTGCACGAGTTCAACAAATTTGACGGCAAGCCCTCGAACATCATGGGCCGCATCGAATCCAAGAAGGGCGACATCGCACAGGGATTCAAGGACGCCGAGATCGTGATCGAGCGCTCCTTCACCACCCGCCCGGTGCACCAGGCTATATCGAGCCGCATGCCTGCCTGATCTCGGTCGCCGCCGACGGCAAGACCACGATCTGGTCGTCGAGCCAGGGCCAGTTCATGGTGCGCGCGATGACGTCGATGCTGACGGGCATCCCGCAGAGCGACATCCGCGCCATCCCCGCCGAGATCGGCGGCGGCTTCGGCGGGAAGACCATCGTCTATCTCGAGCCGCTCGCGACCTTGCTTGCCAAGAAGTCCGGCCGTCCGGTGAAGATGGTGATGACGCGCGAGGAGGTGATGCGCGCCACCGGGCCGACCTCGGGCTCCAAGAGCACGGTGAAGATCGGCGCCAGGAAGGACGGCACCATCGTCGCCGCCCATGGCAGCTTCTACCTGCAGGCCGGCGCCTTCCCGGGCTCGCCGATCCGCGGCGCGGTCGGTTGCAGCTTCGCGCCCTACGACATTCCGCATGTGCTGTCGGAGGGATTCGACGTCTGCTCCAACCGCTCCAAGGTCGCGGCCTATCGCGCGCCCGGCGCGCCGATCGGCGCCTATGCGGTGGAATGCGTGCTCGACGAGCTCGCCGAGGCGCTCAAGATGGATCCGCTGGCGCTGCGGCTGAAGAACGCGGCGAAGGAAGGCACCAAGGCCGCACACGGCCCGGTGTTCCCGCGCATAGGCTATATCGAGACGCTGGAAGCCGCGAAGAACCATCCGCATTATGCCGCGCCGCTCGGCAAATTGCAGGGCAGGGGTGTCGCTAGCGGCTTCTGGTTCAATGCCGGCGGTGAATCCTCCGCGCAGGTCAATATCACCGAGGACGGCAACGTCGTGGTCACGACAGGGCATCCCGATATCGGCGGCTCGCGCGCCGGCATCGCCAACATCTGCGCCGAGCTGCTCGGCATCGACTACAGGCGCGTCTCCGTCATCATCGGCGATACGCAGACGGTCGGCTTCTCCAACCTCACCGGCGGCAGCCGCGTGCTGTTCGCCTCCTCGATGGTGGTAACGCAGGCGGCCGACAAGGTGATCACGACGCTGCGCGAGCGCGCGGCGAAGCTCTGGGAGATCGATCCTGAAGCCGTGAAGTGGGAGAACGGGGCGGCGCATCCCGTCAGTCCAAATGCCGGCCAGTTCGAGCCGTTGACGCTCGCGGACCTTGCCGAGAAGGCGCCGTCGCAAGGCGGTCCGATCGGCGCCAGCGTGCAGCTCAACACGCAAGGCGCGGAAGGCGGCTTCGGCACGCACATCTGCGACGTCGAGGTCGATGTCGATCTCGGCATCGTCAGGGTGATCCGCTACACCGCCGTGCAGGATGTCGGCCGCGCCGTGCATCCGAGCTACGTCGAGGGCCAGCTGCAGGGCGGTGTCGCGCAGGGCATCGGCTGGGCGCTGAACGAGGAGTACATCTACAACAAGGATGGCAAGGTCGATAATCCCGGCTTCCTCGATTATCGCATGCCGGTTTGCTCCGACCTTCCGATGCTCGATTGCGCGCTGGTCGAGGTGCCGAACCCGAAGCATCCGCAGGGCGTCAAGGGCGTCGGCGAGGTGCCGCTGGTGCCGGTCATGGCCGCCGTCGCCAATGCCGTGCACAACGCGCTCGGCAAGCGCTTCTACAGCCTGCCGATGTCGCCGCCGAAGGTGTCGGCGGCGCTGGACGCGCCGACGCAGCAGGCCGCGGAGTAAGGAGCGTAGGGCGCGATAGCTACGAGCCTAATCTGTCCATCTGTTGGGTTATGTAACTGGGAGGCGTTCGAAGATCGTTTTCTCCCCATGCATTTGATGCGTGTAGATCAAAAGACGTACACGCAGACCTTGCGCGTCGTCGGGATCATCGGCTAAGTTTCTCACCATACAGGAGTTTAGCTGAGCGGTTCGGGCTGCGGGTGGGCGGGGAATACGTTGCTGTTGGAGATAGATAGAGGTCTGCTGCACGACGCGATTAAGGCTCAAGATTTGTCAAACGCCGATTGCAAGTCACTCGGCTACGATCGCGATAAATTAGCTGATGCTGCACTGCGCGTTGTCCAGGAGGGCTTCGATGATCTAGTCCTTGGCAAGACCGAGATCAGGGGCAGCACTGCATTCACAATCCGTTCGACACCTCATTTGGTCGTCCTTCGGTGTCTAAACCAAACGATAAGACAGGCAGTCGGAATACAACCTTCCGACCGCGATACCATTATTCGCCGGTTGACGACAATTCTCACTGAGGGCGTGCCACATAGGTTGTACAAGTTTGATATCAAAAAGTTCTTCGACAGTGTTGGCGTCATAGACCTGTTCGCGGACCTGGCAAACGAGCCGCGCATTCCTCGCAAGGCCATTTGGGTCCTTAATAACTACGTCTACATGCTGAAGCAGCGCGGCATCGAGGGGCTCCCTAGAGGTATTCAGCTTAGCGCGACGATGGCTGAATATGCGATGAGGCGGTTTGATCGCTTCGTCTCTCGATTGCCAGAAGTCTACTACTATGCCCGTTATGTCGATGACATCGTGGTAGTTACTGGGGCGCGAGAGCAGCAAGTTCAATTTAAGCGGCAACTTGCGAGGATGCTGCCAAGAGGTTTGCGATTTAACGGTGTCAAGACCAGGCACATCGATATTCCAGTGCAGCATAAGTCCGATGGGTCGGCGATTGTCGGTGACGTCGATTACCTCGGCTACAACTTTTCAATTCACGAAACGAAACGAGTGGATCAGCGATACTGTCGCGAGATAGATGTGACCCTTGCTCCCAAAAAGGTTCGAAGGCTTAAGTCTCGCATTTGTCGGGCTGTGGCCGGCTATATTGTCGATGGTAACGAATGGCGCCTTGAACGTCGATTGCAGCTACTTACCGGAAATTACAATCTGCGCGATATGTCGACGGGCAAGCTTCGGAATGTGGGATTGTATTGCAATTATCGAAGGGCAAATTCGCGCAAAGCTTTGGTGGAACTCGACACCTTCATGCGGGCCATCTTTGTCGGCAATAAGATCCCGCTATCACGTCGTCTGTCCACAAAAATGGACGATAAAGCTCGTCGTTCGTTTTTGAGATTTAGCTTTTCAGCCGGCTTTCGCGACCAGATTTTTTATAATTTCCCGCCGGATGAACTGGCAGAACTGGCGTTGTGTTGGCGCGATGCATAAGTGGAACTTGAGAAGGGGAAACATTGATCGCGGCAACGCCAGTAGGGCGTTGCTTACGGATACGTCGCCCGATGACGTTCCAATCATTTTCTCGAATGACGGGTTTCACGCGAACCTGCAGCGTGAGCCAACGACGGAGGGCTTGCGAAGGATTATTGACGCAGTCGCCGTCAATTGCCGGGAACGGTATACGGTTCCATATCGATATCGGATAAGGCTAACTAACACCTCAAGTCGCCAGATCAGTCTAGCTCATCCAGCAGCTCAACATCGCGCCTGCCACTTCTATCAAGCCTACGGCCATCTGATCCCGTATTTTTGTCGTCATGACGACGTTTCCATGCGGCGCCCAACCAAAATAGGAAGTGCTTACTTCTACGCCGGCCGACTAGCTGAACGAAAAAAGTACAAAGGAGCGGCAATTGACTTGCTGCTGGATGATCAAGTAGTCCGCAATCCCGGCTCGTTCTTTGCGTATGAAAAATACGATCGGTTCTATAAGTTCTTCAATTCAACCGAATTCGTCGAGCTTGAGAAGACCTTCTCGGTCATGAGGCTGTCTGATATATCGAAGTGTTTCAGCTCGATCTATAGTCATACTATGGCATGGGCGATCAAGGACGTTCAGCACGGGAAGGAAAACACCTCCGCGGTTTCGTTTGCGAATGATTTTGACGCGTTGATGCAATTTTCGAACTACAACGAGACCAACGGAATCCCGGTGGGCGCTGAAATATCTCGCTTGTTCGCTGAAATCATCTTGCAATCTGTGGACGTCGATCTTCTGCGAAGGGCTAATCAATATGGTTTGGCGCAGGGGCGAGACTTTGAGATTCGACGATACATTGACGATTATGCAATTTTTGCCAACAAGGTCGAAGTGCTGGATAGCTTGCAGCGAGGGCTATCCGAGGCGCTGCAAGTCTTCAATCTTCATCTGAACGACTCGAAGACCTCAACAGTTTGCAGGCCTCTCCAAACAAGGCGGTCGCAGATCATAGCGGATGCTACGGTTGGTCTTAATCGCTTTCGCGACCAAGTGAGCAAGCTTGATCCTGTGGTGCAGGCAACGATGCCGGGGAAGGTTCGCAAGCCGGAGAGTTTGACGCGAACATTTGTCAACGACATGAAAGTTGCGTGCGTCAATGCGAGCGCTGGATACGAAGATGTATCCGCGTACATCATAGGATCTATTAGTGCGACAATCGAGAATCTGGTGGGGAGTTACAAGGTCGCTAGGCGCTCGAAAGACTTCAGTTCTGAGGCGTACGTGGGCGCATTTGAAGCGCTTCTGCGGTCGCTGTATTACTTCTTTACGGTGCATGCCACGGTCTCTTCTTCCTATCAGGTAGCGAAAGCGACAATCATATCTATTCGTTTCTTTAGGGATCGTTTGACGGAATTTTCCGACGTCATCCATGAAGTCGTGCGACAGCTCATTCAATCGCTGATTCAGAATCCTGCGCTACAGAATTTGGCAATGAGTGCTTACGTGCCGATTGAGTTGCTGAATGTAATCCTCGCATCGAGCGAGTTGCCGATTCAGTACCGGATCAACATTTTCGACATTCACAGGCGCATTCTCGAGGATGACCAGGTCGACTACTTCTCGATCGTAACGCTGCTATTCTACTACAACGATAGCGATGTCGCTGTCCGGGATGAGATCGAGGAAAAGCTCCTCGAAGAGTTTCTCCCTAAGGTTCGACCAACACAAAATTCGCATGATGCCCATTTCATGCTTGATCTTATCGCTTGTCCTTATCTCACGCGAGATTTCCGGAAATCTGACAGCCTTATTCAATGGGCTGGGGATATCTGTTGGTGGCTACTTCTCATTCGCCGTAGTTGCAGAGATCGAAGGGAATCCATGGTTTGTGAATTGGAAGCAAATTGATCTGCTGAATCATCTACGAAAGAAGGAATTGAGGCCGGTGTACTAGCTGTGGTATTTGTTTGATTGGAGGGGCCACCCAAGATAGCTACTTGTTCTGGGGCAACCCAAACAACTACGTGGAAGCGACGAAGTCGTTCGTAATTAGCCGGCTGCATAGTTTCACACGGGCGGGCGCTGCTCGCACACACTTGATGCGTGAGAGTGGCTCCTCTACTTGTTCCTCGCTCGGCTAAAAGTGTTTCATCTGAGCGTGGTCCCCAGCTGCGCAAACACCGTCTCACAGGTCATCAAATCGAGATGGCCGCCGCCGGCGTTCTTGAAGAAGGTGATGTCATCGGCCGACAGCCGGCCTTTGACCGCACCACCGGCGAGGTCGTAGTGGTCGCCGAGCACGTCGCTCTCCTTGATCGCGCCGCTGGCGATTGGTTGCAGGATGTCGCCGACGCCGTCGAAGGCGGATTCCCTTCGATCGACGAAGATGCGCGAGCGCCGCGCCGCCTCGTCGTCGGACTCGCGGGTGTCGGGGGTGAAGCCGCCGACCAGATCGAGATGGGTGCCGGGCTTCAGGTTCGCGCCCTTGACCAGCGGCTCGCGCGAGCGGGTGCAGGTGGTGATGATGTCGGCCTCGCTGGTCGCGGCGTCGAGATCGGTCACCGCCTCGGCGGCGATGCCGTCGGCCTCCAGCAGCGTGGCGAGCTCCTGCGCGCGCTCGACGGTCCGGTTCCAGACCCGCACCCGCTTCAACGACGGCCGCACCGTGCGGTGGCCGCGCGCCAGCCAGCGCGCCATCTCGCCTGCGCCGACCACCAGCAGCGTCTCGGCATCCGGCCGGGCGAGGTGCTTGGCGCCGAGTGCTGAGTCTGCGGCGGTCTTCCAATGGGTGATCTCGGCGGCGTCCATCACCGCGAGCGGCCGGCCGTCATTGCCGTCGAACAGCACGCAGACCGCCTGCACGGCCGGCAGCTTGCCGTGCGCGAGGTTGCCCGGGAAGCTGGTGTAGAGCTTGGTCATCATGAACCGGCCGGCATCGACCGCGCTGCGGGTCACCAGCTGCTGGCCCTTGTCGTCGCCGAGATAGCCGTCATGGACCGCGATCTTGGGCCGGCGGTGCGCCGCCTCGATCGCCTCGATCAGGATCGGAAAGCTCAGGACGCGGTTGACCTCGCTGTCGTCGACAATATGCACGTGGTTCTCTCCTCAGGCAGCCTTGCGCGCCTCCCGGAGCGCGCCAAAGCGGCTCCGGACTGGATAGCGCGTGGGGAAGGCCAGTCAACCGGACATGCGCCGCACCGCGCCCCTTGCTATCCTGCGCACCTGATTCTCTCGCAGGTCTCCGCAAGCCGTGGTTGCAGTCGTCGTCGCCATCCTGATCTTCATGCTGCTCGGCGGCGCCGCGCTTGGGACCATGGCGATCCATGGCCGGCTCGGGGATCATCACCGCAGCGACGAGACCAATACCTCGGTACGCCTGGTCGCGACGCTGTTCTTCACCATGCCGTCGCTGCTGCTCGGCCTGATGATGAACAACTCGGCCAACACCTATGTGGCGGTCGACCGCAATTTGCATGTCTTCGCCACCGACCTCATCCTGCTCGACCGCAGCTTGCGGCCGCTCGGTCCCAGCGCCGACGAGCCGCGCCGGCGGCTGCTCGCCTATGTCGAGCAGGTGCTCAAGGATGTGCCGATCTCGCGGGCGAACGAGGTGTCCGAACATCTGCTCGACGAGGTCGGCACCAGTCTCCGCGAGCTGCGGTTCGATGACGAGCAGAAGGTCGCGCTGTGGAACGATGCAAGGTCGCTCTATCGGCAGGCGGTGCAGCAGCGCTGGACCTTTGTCGAGCAGTCCGACGGTTCGTTCCCGTCACCGCTGATCTGCATTCTGGTGGGATGGCTGACGCTGATGTTCGCGACGCTGGGCTTTCGAGCGCCGCGCAACGCGGTCGTGATCTCGACCTATGTCGCCGCGGCGGCGCTGGTCTCGGCCGCGATCTATTTGATCCTCGAAATGAGCACGCCGTTCTCCGGCCCGATCCAGATTTCCGACCGCCCGCTGGTGCGCGCGGCGGAGGAGATCAGGCGGTAGCTCATTCGGATCGGGCTACGCGGCGGTATCGGCACGCGCTCTCGGCTTTATTCCCCTCACATCAGTCGCTCGGCCGGAAATTGTTTCCGCACCGCCGGTGGAATAGTGCAGGCCTTCGCGCGTCCTTACGCATGCAAGTCGTTTGCATTCGAAAGGGAGACATCATGAAGACAACGCTCGCACTCACGCTCGCCACTGCCGCTACTTTCGCCCTCGCGTCTGCCGCCTTTGCCGCGCCGCCGACCAAGACCGGAACAACGGCGAAGGGTTCCGTCCTGACGGATACCAAGGGCATGACGCTCTACACCTTCGACAAGGACACCGACGGCAAGTCGGCCTGCAACGGCCCCTGCGCGACCAACTGGCCGGTGCTGAAGGCGGATGCCGGCGACAAGGCTGAAGGCGGCTACACCATCATCTCGCGTGACGACGGCTCGAAGCAATGGGCCTACAAGGGCAAGCCGCTCTATACTTTCGCCAAGGACCAGAAGGCCGGCGACATCACCGGCGACGGCTTTCTCAACGGCGCCTGGCACCTGGCGCAGCCCTGAGGTGTTTGCGAGGAGCAGAGCAGGGCGGGTTAGCGCAAGCGTAACCCGCCATCTCTCCGCGCACGAGGTTTTCGGCGGGTTATGCTAGAGCAGATTCCGATCACGCTGAACCATATCCCGCGGCCTGGAAGTAGTTTGAGCATTCTTGCGGTGTGAAGGTGTGGAAGGCGTCTGCGAT
>NZ_LGHK01000193.1 GCF_001908235.1 Bradyrhizobium sp. NAS96.2 | reverse complement strand
CGGCGTGATCAAGAGATAGAGACCGCCGCCGGTCGCGTCAGAGATTTTGGTAGCTCGCCACGCACCCTTCTCAAACTTCGGCTTGGCGGCGCGGCAGTCGACGTCGGTCCTGATCTGCCCGGGATTGGCGTACTCGCCTTTGTCGCGTGCCATCGGCTCTGTTCTTTTCGTTCTGCATATCGGAATTCTACCGAGAACGTTTGTTCTTCCGATACCAACAAAAATACCAACAAATCGGTCGGCTGGAGGCGGCGGAGAACAAACAGTGACGGACACCGATGTACGCAGAAACACCTGTTTTTCAAGGGGTTTTGCCTGCCAGACGAACGACATCGAACACCTTCGAACAGGCTAATTTTTTACGCCTGAGGTAATCGAATTGGCGCGCGGGGCGGCTCATCTTCCACGGCACAGGAGATGACCATGCTGATGCTGTCCCTTATCCGCGCCTTCGCCGTCCTGATCCCGTGGCTGGTCCATCTGGCCACCTGGCTGGTCGCGCGCTCGCTCAACATGCCCCAGCCGCTTGTGCACGCGACCGGCCTGTTCGTGTTCGCGCGGGTCTATGCGGTCGAGATGAGGGTCGGCAAGGCGCTGTGCCCGCCTTGGCTATGGCGTCAGCTGCAGTCCCTGTTCCGCTGACCACCCCCGTCCCAACCCAAGGAGATGCTGCCATGATCCACTCCTCCCAGTTGCTGCGCCGCGCTTTGCTTGCCGATGCCGTGTTCAGCGGCGTATCCGCCATAGCGATGGTGCTCGACACCAGCGCGCTGGCCTCGCTGCTTGGCCTGCCGGAAGCGCTGCTGCGCGAGACCGGGCTGTTCCTGATCGCCTACACCGCGCTGGTCGGCTGGCTCGGCGCGCGAACCTCGCTGCCGAAGGGCCCGGTGATCCTCGTGGTCGCCGGCAACGCGGCCTGGACGCTCGGCAGCATCGCGCTGCTGCTCTCGGGCGCGGTGTCGCCGAACCTCTTCGGGACGATCGTGATCCTCGCCCAGGCGATCGCCACCGGCGTGTTCGCCGAGCTGCAATATGTCGGCCTGCGCCGCAGTGATGAGACGGTCGCAGCTTAAAGTCGAATACAGCGCGATAGGGCGGCCGTCGCGGCAAACGCGGCGGCCGTTCTCTTCTGTCAGCTCAACGCCACTGCAACAATCATGCCCGCAAAGGTCAGCGCCAGACCGATGATCAGCATCGGCACCAGGCTGCTGCCGGAAAACGGATCGGCTTGATCCTGATGAAACCACGCGCCGTCGATGGCACGCGCGATCGCCTTCGCCCTGTTCCTCATTGCACTGCTCCTGCTTCGCTTCGCCTGTAACGTTCGCCAACCGCCAGCATCACGCCCTGCCCGCTGGCGACCCCCAACTCGAGGCTCGAGGCGATACGGCGCGCGCGATCGATGAAATGCTCCGCCGCGACCGGCGGGCACAGCTCCTGCGCGGCCGCCTCGAACAGTTCGAGCCAGCGATCGAAATGCGCGGCATCGATCGGCAGCGGCATATGCTTGACCATCGGCGTGCCGTGATAGCGCCCGGTCATCAGCGCGACCGACGACCAGAACGCGCACATCTGGGCCAGATGCGGCTCCCAATTGCTGATCCTGGCCTCGAACACCGGTCCGATCATCGGGTCCTTGCGCACCCTTGCGTAGAAGGCGTGCACCAGCTGCGCGATCATGGCCTCGGTGATCCCGGTCCGCGCGACGATCTCGGCGGTGATCTGCTCGCGGCGCTCTGCTCCTGTCATCGCTCATATCCTAAATATGCATTTTAAATGCCTATTTAAACTGCTATAGCTGATCCGCCAAGTGCTGATTTCGAAGGGCTTCCATGCGCCTGACTTCATTCACGGATTTTGCGCTCCGCGCGCTGATGCGGCTGGCCGGCGAGCCGGACCGCTCGTTCGCCACCAGCGAGATCGCGGCGGAGTTCGGCATCTCCCGCAATCACCTCGCCAAGGTGGTGCGCGACCTCGCAGAGGCCGGCTTCATCGCGACCCAGCGCGGCGCGGGCGGCGGGTTTTCGCTGGCGCGGCCGGCGGAGACCATCACCCTCGGGCAAGTGGTCCGTGCGCTGGAAGGCGGCAGCGCGCTGGTCGAATGTTTCAGGGATGATGGCGGGGATTGCGTGCTGCTGCCGCGCTGCCGGCTGAAGGCAAGGCTCGCCGCGGCCCGCGAGGCCTTCATGCGCGAGCTCGACGGAACCACGCTCGCCGAATGCGCCTACGTGCCGCGACCCGCGCGCCATCCGGCGCGCGCATCATAGCGATCGTCGAACAGGATCGGTCTCGGGACTCAGGCTTGCAGCGGACGCGCGGCGCCGCGCTTTGAAGGGACCGCGCGCTTGCCGGCTGCGGCAGTGAGGCTGTGGCCGTTGAGGTGCTTGCCGTTCAGGGCCTGGCCATTCAGGGTCCTGCCGTTGCCGGTCTTGCCGTTAGAAGCCTTGCCGTTTGCCTTGGCGGCCTTGTTCGCGCTGGCCTTCCGCTGCGTAGCCCGCGTCTCGGCAAGCTTCTCGGCCTCGCGCTTGGCCTTCCGTTCGGCCTTTTCCTTCAGCCGCAGCCGCTCCGCCCTCGCCTCCGCGCGCTTCTTCTTGCGCTTCTTCTCGCAGGCATCGCATTTGCAGCCGATCGGCTTCAGATAGGCTTTGAAGTAGTCGGTTCCGTAATCGTAATTGATCTCGTCGCCCGGCTCGATGTCCTTGATGGCGCGGATGAACACCTTGCGCTTGCGGGGCTTGACGTCGGATTCCGCGTTCGGCCGGCAGGCGTGGTTGATGTAGCGGGCGACGTTCTCGCGGATCGAGCCGTCGATGGTCCAGCGGTTGGTGAGCTCGAACAGGTATTTGTTCTCGATCGCGTCCTCATCCTTCTTCTTCGAGTCGAGCAACGGCCCGAAATAGCGGATGATCTTGGTGCCTTTCTTGATCGGCTTGGTGGCGAAAAGGCCGAGGCCGGTACGGGAACGACCAACGCGATAGGGCTTGTGCGATAATGATGCGGGCATGATGATCGAGGCTACGGCACGCCGGGGCGCACGCGACAAAGTTGCGAAGCCGCCCTTCTAGGACGATTTCGCGCGCCTGTCAGGTGTTTCCCGCGTGTCTGTTGAACCTTCCCCAGATTGCATATGTCAGACACAAAGTAACGTCCGGATCGCAGGTTTCCCCCGATGAAATACCTTGCTTTTGCAACAGCCGTTATGGCGCTGGCCTGCGCAAATCCCGGTCAGGCTGCCTCTGAGACGATCAGCAGCAGCTACACCTCGACCGCGCCGAAGGCCTGCCGCATGATCGGCAAGCCCAACGAGGAGGACGGCAGCACCACGCGGGTCTGCCCGGGGAAATCCGGCCTCGTGGTGCTGATCAACGAGGGCGACCTGCGCGAAGTGGTTTCGGTCGGCCGAAACCGTGCGGCTGCGGCGAAGGAACCGGCGGCGCAGGCCTGGTTCGGCCCGTTCAGCTCGACCGGCGATACGGTCGAATGGCGTGCCGCGGGCAGCAAACCCTTCGCGATCATCCAGCGCTGGCAGATCGCCGACAACAGCGAGCAGGACAAGCGCGGCGGCCCGGTCTCACGGGCGATGCTCGCGGTGACGCGGCTGCCGCCGGGCGATGTCTGTCATGTTGCCTATGTCGACGTCGCGGCCAATCCCAACGCCAACGAGCTGGCGCGGCAGGCCGCCGACGACTTCGCCCGCGATTTCAAATGCGGCGCGGATCAGGTCAAGACGATCGGCCAGAGCGGCCGCACCACGTCGCTGACAAGGCGCTAGATGTGCTGAGATCGTTCAAGCGGCGACGGTGATGTCCGGTTGGTTCTCGACCGGGAAATTCACCGATCTCGCAATGAAGCATTGTTCGTGCGCTTTGTGGTGCAGCTCGCGGGCGACCTGGATATCCGATGAAGCATCGATCACGATTCTGGGGCGGAGAACGACTGCTGTGAACTGCCCCGCGCCCCCCGCTTCCTCGACCATGGTGCCGCGCGCATCGTCCTCATAGGACAAGACGTTCACGCCGGATTGCGCACAAAGCCCGAGGTACCAGAGCTTATGGCAGGCGGACAACGCCGCGACGAGCAGGTCTTCCGGGTTCCACCGCGTGCGGTCGCCTCGAAAGCTCGGATCGGAAGACCCGGCGATGGTCGGTTTGCCGGCCGCCATTATCTCATGGTCGCGCTTGTAATCTCGATAAGCCTTCGTGCCGTTGCCCACATTGCCGGTCCACGTCACTTTCACGTCGTATGTATGTATCTTCCCGCTCATACTATCTCCGCATACACACTTTCCGGACCAAGCCTTGGCTAGCACCCGGGCGGCTTGTTGACCGCCCCCCTCAGCATCGCCTCGAGCAGCATCTCCACGGTATTGCCCGGCGGCATCCGGTTCAACACGTCGGTCAGGCGTCCGTCGAGCAGCAGCATCGTGAAGCCGTGGACCAGCGACCAGGCACGCACGATCGCCGCGGCCTGGTCGAGCGACAGCGCCCGTTCGTGGATCTGCTCGTGACGGCTTTCGCCGATCGAGCCGGCGAGGCCGGCGAACGAGGTATTCGCCGCTTCGTGCAGCGACGGCCGTTTCATGTCGAGCCGCTCGGTGCGGAACATCAGCCCGTACATGCCGGGATGCGCCTGCGCATAGGCGATATAGGCCTTCGCGCGTGCCAGCCCCTTCTCGTTCGGCGTGGCACCGGACGCACCGGCCGCGATCATCGCCGCGTTGAACTGGCGAAAGCCTATCGCGGCAAGCTCGCTGACGAGGCCGGTGAGATCACCGAAATGATGCGTGGGAGCTGCGTGCGACACACCGGCCTCGCGCGCCACCGCGCGCAAGGTCAGTCCCGCCAGTCCATCACGCTCGAGCACGCGCTCGGCGGCCCTGAGCAGCGCCTCATGCAGATCGCCGTGATGATACGGCGTGTCATTAGCCTTGCGCCGCGACGCCGGACGGTCCGCACCTACCCGCGCAACCCGGCGCGTCGGAGCCCGCACCGGGCGAGTCGCTTTGTTTTCCTCGGATAATCTTGCCATGACGCCGTTATATGTCGCAATTTTTACACTGTAAAGATTTTGCTTGACGATCGAAGGCGTCATCCCTACTGATATCTTTACGATGTAAAGATCATAATGGAGGGAGATGCGAATGCTCGACCAGGTCACCTCGAACACGGCGCGATCCAATCTGGCGCCGATCCCGTTTGAAGCCGATGCGCCGTTCCTGAAGATCACCGGCGAGTTGCCGCGCGAACTCAACGGCACGCTGTACCGCAATGGCCCCAATCCGCAATTCGAGGCGCCGGGCGCGCATTGGTTCGTCGGTGACGGGATGCTGCACGCCTTCCATCTAGAGAACGGCCGCGCCAGCTACCGCAACCGCTGGGTCCGTACCCCGAAATGGCAGGCCGAGCACGACGCGGGCCGCGCACTGTTCGGCGGCTTCGGCCGCAAGATACCGGATGCGCCGGCCACGACCACGACCGATGGCGGCGTCGCCAACACCAACATCATCTTCCACGGCGGCCGCCTGCTCGCGCTCGAGGAAGGCCATCTGCCGACCGAGATCGAGCCCGGCACGCTCAATCGCCTCGGCTATTGCGACTACCAGGGCGCGATATCGGGCCCCTTCAGTGCGCATCCCAAGATCGATCCGGTCACCGGCGAAATGGTGTTCTTCGGCTACAACGCCGCGGGTCCGCTGACGCCGGCGCTGTCGTACGGTGCGGTGAGCTCATCCGGCGTGGTGACGCGGTTCGAGCGCTTCGAGGCGCCCTATGCCAGCATGGTGCACGACTTCATCGTCACCGAGAATCACGTGCTGTTTCCGATCCTGCCGATCACCGGCAGCATGCAACGCGCGATGCGCGGACAGGCGCCCTACGCCTGGGAGCCCGAGAAAGGCGCCTATGTCGGCGTCATGAAGCGCAGCGGCTCATCCAAGGACATCGTCTGGTTCCGCGCCGAGACCTGCTACGTCTTCCATGTCATGAACGCGTGGGAAGACGGCAACCGCATCATCGCCGACGTCATGCAGTTCGAGGAAGCACCGCTGTTCAACCATCCCGACGGCTCGCCGACCGATCCGAAGAAAAACCGCGCGCGCTATTGCCGCTGGACTTTCGACCTTTCCGGCAACACCGATCGCTTCACGCAAACCTATCTCGACGACCTCACCGGCGAATTCCCCCGCGTCGACGATCGCCGCGCCGGATTTGCGAGCAATCACGGCTGGTACGCCTGTGCCAACCCTGACCTGCCGATGTTCGGTGCGCTGTCGGGCATCGTGCATGTCGACGGCCGTGGCAAGCGGCTCGGCCACTATCTCCTGCCCGCCGGGGATACGATCTCCGAGCCGGTGTTCGTCGAGCGCGGCGCCGATGCCGAGGAAGGCGACGGCTGGCTGCTCGCGGTGGTCTGGCGCGCCCGCGAAAACCGCAGCGACCTCGCCGTGTTCAACGCGCAGGATGTCGAGGCGGGCCCGGCGGCGCTGGTCCATCTCGGCCATCGCGTACCGGATGGATTCCACGGCAATTGGGTCGGGGCGGAGTAGCTGCCACGCACGATTCCCGTCACTGTCATGCCCGGGCTTGTCCCGGGCATCCTCGTCTTTGTCGCCGCTTGCAGGAAAAGGCGGGGATGGCTGGAGCAAGCCCCGGCATGACGACGCTGAGAAAGCGACGGTCGCTCAGAACACTTCACGGCATTGAAACTCCTCAATTATTGTCAGCGCATCACGATTTTGACACTGTAAAGATTTCGCTTGACGCTCTCCTTGCCCGCCTCTAGGGTATCTTTACGTTGTAAAGATTAGCCCTCGAGGCTCACAATGACGATCTTCCTGATCCTCGCTCCCTACGGCGCCTTCGCCACGCTGATGCTGGTGACCTCGGCCACGGTGAGCCTGCTCTGTGCCGCACTGATCTGCCTTGCCGTCATCGCGTTCGATATCGCGCGCGGCCGCAGCATCAAGATCCTCGGCGTCGGCTCGGTGATCGTGTTCACCGCGATCGGCTTCTACCTCACCTTCGTGGATGCGACGGCAAGCATGATCGCCGTGAAGATCGCGGTTGATGCCGGCATCCTGCTGGTGTCGCTCGGCTCGATCCTGATCGGCCATCCCTTCACGCGGCAATATGCGGTCGAACAGGTCGATGCGGAGATCGCGAAGCAGTCCGGCTTTGTCACCGCCAATTACCTGATCACCGGAGCCTGGACCGCTGCGACGCTGCTGATGCTGATCAGCAACGTGGCGGTGCTCTATGTGCCGGCCCTGCCGCTCTGGACAGGCCTGCTGGTTGCTTTCGCCGCACGCAACGCCGCGGTCTGCTTCACCCGCTGGTATCCGCAATATCGCATGGCCAAGGACGGCACGCCGCCGGCCGGCGCGCTGCCCTCGCACTGAACGCGGCCACCACGACCAGAACGATCAACACGTCAGAGGAAACGGAAACCACGACGATGAAGAGCGTATTTGCCAGGCTCGCGAGCGACTTCCTCTCCACCATCGTGTTCCTGGTGGTCTATCTCGCCACCGACAATGTCCTGATCGCGACCGGCGTTGCGATCGCGGGGGCAATCGCGCAAGTGATCTATGCGCACGTGAAGGGACAGGCGCTCAGCTACATGACCTGGGCGAGCCTTGCGCTGGTGATCGTGCTGGGCGGCGCGACGCTGCTCACCAACGATCCGCGCTTCGTGCTGGCGAAGCCTGCGATCGGCCACATCGCGATCGGCGCGATCATGCTCAAGCGCGGCTGGATGCTGCGCTATCTGCCGCCGATCGTGACCGAGACCATTCCGGAATACGCCACCCTCGCCGGTTATGCCTGGGCCGGGCTGATGTTCATCCTCGCCGCCGGCACCATCGCGGTCGCGGCGACCGGCGACATCAAGCTGTGGGCGTTCTACGTGTCGGTGGTGCTGCTCGGCGCGAAGATCGGGGCCTTCGCGATCCAGTACGTCGCGTTCCGCTTCCTGGTCGGAAAGCGGCTGCGCGCCACAGCCCGCGCCTGATCGCCGCAGCCGCGAACTAGGCGCGCCCGGCAAGATGGGCTATACCCGCGCACGCTCTAAATAACCGAGGGGATACATCAATGGCGGTGGACGGAAACTGGAATCTCACGATGACGACGCCGATGGGCGAGCGCAAGGCGACGCTGTCGCTTTCGAGCTCGGGCGGCACGCTCACCGGCACGCAGGGCGCCGAGGGCAACTCCACCGAAATCTTCGACGGCACTGTGAACGGCGACGACGTCTCCTGGAAGGTTTCCATCACCAACCCGATGCCGCTGACGCTCGAATTCTCCGGCAAGGTCGCAGGCGACGGCATCTCCGGCGAGATGGGCATCGGCCCGATGGGCAGCTTCCCCTTCACTGGCTCGCGCGCGTAAGCAATCTATCCGGAGCCTCAGTTCTGATTGAATCAGAACCGAAGCTCCAACTCTTTCTTTGACGCGTTTTCTTCACGCGAACCGGTGTCCACTTCGCTCGAAAACGCGTTTAGAACCAGATCTGCATCGGCAGATCATGTCCATCCAGCGGCTGCAGTCCCTCGGGAACGCAGCCGCTTGGTTCATGGGCGGCCAGTGCCACCGCGCAGGCATCCAGCACATCGTCGCGCTTAGCGCCGCTGCCGATCCGCGTCTCGGTGAGCCAGCGATCGATGTCGTGAAAGCCTGAGTGCTTGAGCAGCTTGCGGCGGAGCGTATCGCCTTCCTCCGATTTCTTGCGCGGCAGCGGCGCGCCGCCGTTCAGCCGCAGGAACACCAGTTCGGGATGCACCTCGCGGATGTCGCGCTCGGCGTTCGCGCGGACGAACGCATCCACCTCCATGATCTTGTTGCCGAGGTGCCAGAGCTGGCGCGAGACGGCGGTCTGGCCGCGGCGCCGCGCTTCCCTGTTCGCCTTGTCGGGGTCTTGAAACTCCTGCCACAGCCAGCGCCGCGCACCGGTGAAGACGCGCGAGGTGTGCGGGCGCAGCCGCCCGCGGGCGAGACGGTCACAGCCGCGCTCGCCATCATCGGTCATGCCGATCGGGATGTCGATCCCGGCACGATCGAACGGACGCGACAACGCGTCCGCAATGTCGCTGTGAAAGGAAATCGTGCGCCGGTCGCCGTCGGTGATGACGGCGACCCAGCCTTTCGAGAATCCGTCGAGGCCGATCGCCCTCAACCCAGATTCAATTCCTTGAAGAAGTCGTTGCCCTTGTCATCGATGATGATGAAGGCCGGGAAGTCGACCACTTCGATGCGCCAGATCGCTTCCATGCCGAGTTCGGGATACTCGACCACCTCGACCTTCTTGATGCAGTGCTCGGCGAGGTTCGCCGCGGCGCCGCCGATCGAGCCGAGATAGAAGCCGCCGTGCTTCTTGCACGCCTCGCGCACCGCGACGGCACGATTGCCCTTGGCGACCATCACCATCGAGCCGCCCGCGGCCTGGAACTGGTCGACGAAAGAATCCATACGGCCGGCGGTGGTCGGGCCGAACGCGCCGGACGCGTAGCCATCGGGCGTCTTGGCGGGACCGGCGTAGTAGACCGGGTGGTTCTTGAAATAATCCGGCAGCGGCTCGCCCTTCTCCAGCCGCTCGCGCAGCTTGGCATGCGCGGAGTCGCGCGCGACGATCATGGTGCCGGTCATCGAGACGCGGGTCTTGATCGGATATTGCGATAGCGTCGCGAGGATTTCCTTCATCGGCTTGTTGAGGTCGATCTTGACCACATCGCCGCCGAGCGACTGCTCGACCGCGGGCAGATACTGCGCCGGGTTGTGCTCGAGCTCCTCGAGATAGACGCCGTCCTTGGTGATCTTGCCGAGCACCTGGCGGTCAGCCGAGCAGGACACGCCGAGCCCGATCGGCAGCGAGGCGCCGTGGCGCGGCATGCGGATCACGCGCACGTCGTGGCAAAAGTATTTGCCGCCGAACTGCGCGCCGACGCCGAGCGACTGCGTCATCTTGAGGATTTCCTGCTCCATCTCGAGATCGCGGAACGCATTGCCGTCGGCCGAGCCGTGGGTCGGCAGCGCATCGAGATAGCGCGCCGAGGCCAGCTTCACGGTCTTCATGCAGAGCTCGGCCGAGGTGCCGCCGATCACGATCGCAAGGTGGTACGGCGGGCACGCCGCGGTGCCGAGCGTCAGCACCTTCTCCTTCAGGAACGCCAGCAGCCGGTCCTTGGTCAGCACCGAGGGCGTTGCCTGGAACAGGAAGCTCTTGTTGGCGGAGCCACCGCCCTTGGCCATGAACATGAACTTGTAGGCATCGTCGCCCTCGGCGTAGATCTCGCACTGCGCCGGCATGTTGTTGGCGGTGTTCTTCTCCTCATACATCGACAAGGGAGCGACCTGCGAATAGCGCAGATTGCGGCGCAGATAGGCATCGCGCGCGCCTTCGGACAGCGCGGCTTCGTCCTCGCCATCGGTGATCACGTTGCAGCCCTTCTTGCCCATGATGATCGCGGTGCCGGTGTCCTGGCACATCGGCAGCACGCCGCCGGCGGCGATGTTGGCGTTCTTCAGGAAGTCGAAGGCGACGAACTTGTCGTTGTCGCTGGCTTCCTTGTCCTCGAGGATCGAGCGGAGCTGCTTCAGATGGCCCGGCCGCAGATAGTGGTTGATGTCGCCGAATGCGGCCTCGGACAGCGCCCGCAGCGCCTCCCGCGACACCACCAGCATATCCTTGCCCAGGACCTTCTCGACCCGGACGCCCTCGCTCGTCACCTTCTTGTAGGGCGTGGTGTCGGCACCAAGCGGGAACAGCGGGGTGTGCTTGTAGGGCGGAACGGGCTTCTGCTGGTCGGGAAAGGCTGAGGGGGCGTTCATGAGCTGCTCGTCGGTTTCGAAAGGCCCGGTCCGGCCGCACGGCCGCCGGCAATGTAGAGCCGTTCTAAGCCTTTTTCGGGCAAAGGAAAGGGAAGCCGGCCGCCTTCCAGCCATGCGCGGGGCCGGCAATCCACGTGCTAGGTTTCATCCCTCGGTAATCTCGGGTTGCCACAACGTGCAGCACACCGCCAAACGGCCAGGGAAGCCATCAGGAGGCCTTCATGAAGACAGCGCTTTTCGTCCGGTTTGCGGCGCTGGCCTTGCTGATCGCGCTCCCGAGCGGTGCCGATGCAGCACGCCTCGGCAAGTCCTGCGGCGGCCTTGCCGGCCTGCAATGCAGCAGTCGCGGCCAGTTCTGCCAGTTCAAACCCGGCAGCTGCGGCCGGGCCGACCAGACCGGCACCTGCGCGTTCCGGCCGACGATCTGCAACAAGATCTACAAGCCGGTGTGCGGCTGTGACGGCAAGACCTACGGCAATGATTGCGAGCGCCGCGCCGCCGGTGCCTCCAAGGCACAGGACGGCAAGTGCACGTCCTGACCGACGGGCCATATTGACGCGCTGCGCGGGAGCCTGCATGTAACTTCGCGTATTTTCGTACCGCGGGGGTATTTCGTGACAGCACCGTTGCGCCGACGCTTGCCTTTGGGCATCCGCTCCACCCTGCCCGGCGCGCTGATCGCGCTGGCGCCGGCCTTCGCCGCAGCACCCGCGCAGGCCGATCCCTGCGTCGACATCGCCAAGCAGCTCGCCGGCCAGATCGACGGACTGAAGGTCAATTTCAGCGCCGCCAACATCACATACCTCACACATCCGGCCGCCAAGGAATTGTCGCTCGGTTGCCGCGGCAAGGACTATGCGATCGAGCTGTATGCCAAGACCGATCGCAAGATGAAGCCGGAGTTCTTCAACCTGGTCGGCTCCGCCACGGCGCTGATCTTCACCGTGCCGAAGGACGACGCCACCACAGGCACCTCACGCTGCCTGAAGCGCATGGGCATCCTGCGCGGCAATACCATCAACATGCGCTATCGCCGTATCAATCTCGAATGCACGCGCAACAGGACCGACGCCTCGATCACGGTACGGCGCGGCAACAACGAGTGAGCCGTTCGAGCGGGTTCGAGCGAAGTGGATACCGGTTCGCGTGAAGGCAACGTATCAAGACTAGAATCAAGAGCTCCGTTCCGATTCAAATCGGAACGGAAAGTGCCCTAGGCTTCCGCGGTGACGCGCCCGATCGCATCGACGATCTTGCCCCAGCCCGGGCTCATCATGTCGAAGGCGAAGCGATTGCCGGGGAAGACGAAGCCGTCATGCACCATGCGGACATGCGTGCCGCCCTCGACCGGCGTCAGCGTCCAGGTGACCACGGAGTCGAGCTTCGAGCCGTAGTCCGGATTGGTGTCGGCGCCGCCCTTCCAGGAATAGCGCAGCAGGCGCGGCGGATCGCAATCCAGCACCTCGCAATGCACGACGCCGTCCCAGTCGCCCATCGGCTTGGTGCGGAAATTGAAGCGGTGTCCGACGCGCGGCTGAAAATCGTTCGGCATCAGCCATTTCATTAGCAATTCGCTTGTGGTCAGCGTCCGCCAGATCCTGTCGGCGGCGTAAGGCAGCACCTTCTCGACCGTGATCGCGTGCGTCTCACCCATCACTCACTCTCCTTCAACAGCCGTTCCAGATTTGCGAAGCGCTCGGCCCAGAACGTCTCGTAATGGCCGAGCCAGTCGATCAGCGGGCTGAGCCCCTTTGGCGCGACGCGATAATGGATGTGCCGGCCCTCGCGCCGCTCGGCAACGAGCCCGGCGTCACGCAGCGCGCGCAGATGTTGCGACACCGCCGGCTGCGACACCTTTGAGCCCTGCACCAGCCCGGTCGCAGCGATCTCGCCCTCCCGGATGATCCGCTCGAACACCGCCCGCCGCGTCGGGTCAGCAAGGGTCTTGAGCACATTGGTCAGCTGCATGGCGGTGGTCATGCGAATATATAAGCAATTGCTTATACGACTGTCAATGCAGAGGCCCTACGGTTGCGGCGCTGGAACAGCTCGCCTGCTCCGAAAGTTGATGGCTGCGGTCGCATGTTTGCCGGAGAAACAGTGCGATAATCACTGCTGGAATCACGGAGCCACCCATGATCGCAAAGCTCCTCCTGCAGAATACGTTCTTCGTCCTCGCCATGGCCGCGCTGCTGTTTGCCTTCGCCGGCACGCTGCACTGGCCCGGCGCGTGGGCCTATCTGATCGCCTCGGCGCTGATCGGCCCGGCCTGCGGGCTGTGGCTTGCCAAGGTCGATCCCGGCCTGCTGGCCGAGCGCATGCGTCTCACCACACGCGAGGGCCAGCCCGCCGAGGACAAGCGCTTCATGCTGGTGTTCCTGGTCATCGCCGTGCTGTGGTTCGTCGCGATGGGGCTCGATCGCCGCTTTGGCGGTGCCAATGCCGGCGTGCCGCTGATCGTGCTCGGCCTCGCGCTGTATCTGCTCTCGACCGTGCTGATCCTGTGGGTGTTCCGCACCAATTCGTTCGCAGCACCGGTCGTCAAGGTGCAGACCGAGCGCGACCATCACGTGATCTCGACCGGTCCCTACGCGCTGGTGCGGCATCCGATGTATGCGAGCGTGATGCTGTTCTTCATCGGCGTGCCGCTGACGCTCGGCTCCTGGTGGGGCCTTGCCTTCGTGCCGGTGTTCTTCGCGATGTTCGCGTTCCGCACCGGGATCGAGGAGCGTACGCTGATGGCGGGATTGTCAGGCTATGCTGACTATGCAGCGCGGGTGCGCTATCGTCTGGTGCCCGGACTGTGGTGAGGGACCGGCCGTCATGGCAGAGAGCAAGATCTACACCGGCGGCTGCCATTGCGGCCAGGTACGCTTCGAATGCACCACCGACATGGCGATGGTGACCGCCTGCAACTGCTCGATCTGCACCAAGAAGGGCCTGCATTTCGTGTTCATGCCGCCGTCGAGCTTCCAGCTCCGCGCCGGCGCCGAGAACCTGAAGGAATATCTCTTCAACCGCCATGCGATCCGCCACCAGCTCTGCGTCGATTGCGGCGTCGACGTGTTCGCGCGCGGCAAGAAACCCGATGGCACCGACATCGTGGCGCTGAATGTCAGCTGCATCGACGGCATCGATCTGTCGAAGATCACGATGACGCCGGTGGATGGGCGGAACAGGTGACCGCGATCACGTATCCAACGCCTTGTAGCGCCGGAAGATTCCCTCCTCGTTAAACGGAATCCGCCGCTCGCTCGCCAGATACGCCTTGATGTTCGGCCGCTCGGCGACGCGGTCGCGCAGCGCGATCAGGCGCGGGACCTTCTTCTCGAACGCGGCCATCCGCTTCGGAAAGGCGTAGCGCAGGCCTTCCACGATCTGGAACAGCGACAGGTCGACATAGGTCAGTCGACGGCCCGTGACGAAGCCGCCGCCATTTGCCGCGACCAGGTCCTCGAAATAGCCGAGATATTTCGGCACCCGCGACACCCAGAATTCTTCCGTGCGCTTCTTGGCCGGCGCCTTCTGGTCCTCGTAATACAGCGACGGGCCGAGCGGATGATGGGTGTCGTGGATCTCCAGCACGAAGTCCGTGATCGTGAGCTGCAGCTGATGCACCCAGAGCTTCCCCGCCTCCGCCTTCGGCGCCAAGCCGTGACGCGCGCCGAGATAAAGCAGGATGTTGGCGGTCTGTCCGATCACGAGACTGCCGGCCTTGAGGAAGGGCGGCGCAAAGGGCGGCGTGCCCTTGTGCGCGTCCATCATCTTCATCATGGCGCCGGTGCCGCCCTTGCCGCGCGCGACGTCGGTGTAGCCGGCGCCCGCATCCTCGAGCGCGAGGCGGACATATTCGCCGCGGCCCTGGATCATCGGCCAGTAGTAAAGTTGATAGTGCATGCACTTACCTCCAAAAAATTCGCAGCGTCGTGCTCTTCACCGCGATCGTAGCCGCGCCGCGGCCCAATCGTCCATCGCACCCGGGCCGCCGGTCCGGACCGCGCGGAGACCGCTAAGGTTCCAGCATCGAGTCTTCGATGAAGGATCAACTTATGGCGGACAACAAGAAGAAGCGGGGCACACAGGATCGCGCCCTGATCGCGCTGAGCGAGTCCTACGAAGTTGCGTACTGGTCCAAGAAGTTCAAGGTCACGCCGGCGAAGCTCAAGGCCGCCGTCAAGAAGGTCGGGCACTCCGCGAAGAAGGTGGAAGCCTATTTCAAGGAGCAGCGCCACATGGCCGCCGATCGCGCCCGGATCGCGATCAGCGAACCCTACGAGGTCCGCTACTGGTCGAAGAAGTTCAAGGTGACCCCTGCCCGGCTCAAGGCCGCTGTCGCCGAGGTCGGACATTCCTCGAAGAAGGTCGAGGCCTATTTCGCGAAAAAGAAGAAAACCGCGAAGAAAAAGAAGACGGCAAAGAAGACGGTGACGAAGGCAGCCAAGAAGACCAAGCGCAAGAAGAGCTGAGTGCCCCCGTCATTGCGAGCAAAGCGAAGCAATCCATCGCCCCGCGTATGCGGACAGATGGATTGCTTCGTCGCTAACGCTCCTCGCAATGACGATGGATTCTCACAAGCAGTTCCTGCCCTCTCAATTCGCCGCGAAGCAGTACAGCAGGCCGTCGCCGCCGGTGCTCTTCAGATCGGCCTGCGAGCAGCCGCCATCCGGGCCGCGCGAGGGATGCGACGTGTTCCAGGATTTTGACGGCTCGTCGTCGCGCAGCCCCTTGCGGTCAAAATGCCCGACCATCGCAGCGCCCTGCGTGCTGCTTGTCCAGTTCTTGCAGGTGCGGTCCTCACCGGCCGCGAACGCGGTCCCGTCGGCCTGCGATCCCGTCAGCACGTCGTGGCGGTTCGGCGTATCGCCGGCACCGTTGATGACCTCACCCTTCTCGGACAGCGCGGTCTGCTTGGTGAGATTGTTGTTCGCGCTGTGCAGGTCGGCGACGTCCTTGGCGACCACGACGCCCTTCACATTCTTCCACGGTCCCTTGCCGATGCGATCGCGCGCATTCACTGCGGGCTTGCTATCGGCCGCCTGGGTCGAGAGATAGGCCCGCCAGGTCTTCGGCGCGCCGAAGCCCGCGGCCTGCGCCAGGGTCTGACAATGATTGTCGGCGCCGGCGAGGCCGCCGAGATTGCCGCCATTGCCGATGCCGTTGCTGGTCACGAAGAAGCTGGTGTCGGCGGTCTGCGCGCCAGCCGGCGGCGCGGCCATGACGACGAACGCAAGACAGGCGGGAACCGCGATTTTTGCAGACTTCATTCCATCCTCCCGATGGTTGTTATGGTCCGCTGACATCAACCCGCGGCCGGTCCGGATATTCCGGCGCCACGATACGGCAATGAACGCACAAAACAAAAGCGCCGCGGATGATGCCGCGGCGCCTTGTGTTCGTCTTATCAGACCATCGCTCAATTGGTCTGCTGGATCGCCGAAAGCTCCCAGTTGCCGCCGCGTTGGCGCACGAAGGTCCAGACCTCGGTGACCTCCTCCGGCTGTCCGCCGCTGACCTGACGGCCGGTGCCGCGCTCCAGCATCGTATCGACCAGCGCGTAGCGCATCGCGACCGTCGCGTATTCGCTGTCGCCTTCGCGCCAGGCTTCCGCCAGATCGCCCTGCAAGAGCTTCACATTGGCCACCTTGTTGGTGACGTTGCGCGCCTTGTTCTCCTCGAGATCCCTGGAGAAGTACGACACCATTTCCGGCGTCGCGAGCGTGTGCAGCTTCGCAATGTCCTCGTTCGACCACGCGGTCTGGATGTCGCCGAGCAGCCGCTCGAACGTCTCATAGTCGGCAGGCGCGATCTCGACCGGCGCGTTCGATCCGCCGCCGAGGCCAAAGCCGAAGCCCGAGCGGGCATTCGCCTGCGGGCCGGGGCCGACGTCGGGTCCGCCAGCGTAAGCGGCGGCCGGCGCATTGCGGCGCTGCCACCACGACATCGCGAGCCGGACCACGAGCACGATCAGGCCGATCTGCAGCAGCAGGCCGAGCATCGACGACAGGCCGCCGAGACCCGAGAACAGGCCGCCGCCGAACAGCATGCCGAACAGGCCGGCGCCGAGGAAGCCCGCGGCCAGGCCGCCGAGCAGGCCGCGCCCCATTCCGCCGCGGCCGAACAGGCCGCCGGAGTTCGCGGCAGCCGGCGAGCTCATGCCCGGGCTACCAGGCTGGCTGAAGGTGCGGTTCATCGGCGCAACCGAACCCGGCGCGGTGTTGGTCGAGGGCGGCGCGGAGAATGTCCGCGAGCCGCGCGAGCCGCCACCGCCGACGCGGGCGTCGGCCGCCGAGACGGTCATCATCACAGGCAGCGCCAGCGCCATCGCGACGGCGATCGCCCGAACAATTCCACGCGTGCGTTGCGAGAAATTCATGTTGGTTTCCTCAAAGGATTCCCCGGCATGGGGAAACGCCGCCCCTAAGATGGGCAGGGCCTGACAAAAGTGAAGCGGGAAACGGGAACCGCGGCTGCGGCCCTCGGTCGCGGCGATGTGACACTATGGGCCTTGTGGCCGCGACAACGCGTCCTAGCGCGAGATGAGGCCCGGTTTCAATCGCAGTTGCAGTGGAATTTTCACCTCGCACTTGCGAGAAGCGAAGGCAGTTGCGGCGGCAACCGGCTAGTTCGCCGTCATGGTTTCCTTCACCGCGGCGACCAGCTGCGTCAGCGTGAACGGCTTCGGCAGGAAGGCGAACTGCTGGTTCTCCGGCAGGCTCTTCTCGAACGCATCCTCGGCATAGCCGGAGACGAAGATGATCTTCAGCTCGGCATTGCGGCTGCGCATTTCCTTCAGCAGCGTCGGCCCGTCCATCTCCGGCATCACGACGTCGGAGACGACGAGATCGACGGCCCCGTTCTTCTCCTCGAACGCCTCCAGCGCCTCGACGCCGTTGGCCGCCTCGATCACGCTGTAGCCGCGCGAGCGCAGACCGCGCGCATTCAGCGAGCGCAGGCCATCCTCGTCCTCGACCAGCAGGATGGTGCCCTGCCCGGTGAGATCCGGTTTCGGCTTGGCGGCTTCCGCGGCGGCGGCTTCCTTGGTCACGCCATTGCCGGCATGGGCCTCGGGTGCGACCTCCTGCTCCTGGCGATGGCGTGGCAGATAGATCCGGAACGTGGTGCCGCCGCCCGGCACGGAATCGACATAGACGAAGCCGCCGGTCTGCTTGACGATGCCGTAGACCGTGGACAGGCCGAGGCCGGTGCCCTTGCCGACTTCCTTGGTCGAGAAGAACGGCTCGAAGATCTTGTCGATGATCTCGTGCGGAATGCCGGTGCCGGTGTCCGAGATCTCGATCTTCACATAGTCCGCCGCCGGCATGCCCTTGTTGGCGAGCTGAGCTGCTTCCTCGGTCGGCACATTGGCGGTGCGGATAATCAGCTTGCCGCCGTCGGGCATCGCGTCGCGGGCGTTGACCGCGAGATTGACCACGACCTGCTCGAACTGCGAGACGTCGACCTTCACCGGCCACAGATCGCGGCCGTGCACGAGGTCGAGCTTGACCTTCTCGCCGATCAGCCGGCGCAGCAGCATGGTGAGATCCGACAGCGCATCGCCGAGATCGAGCACCTGCGGCCGCAGCGTCTGGCGGCGCGAGAACGCCAGCAGCTGCCGCACCAGCGTCGCGGCGCGGGTCGCGTTCTGCTTGATCTGCATGATGTCCTGGAACGACGGGTCGGTCGGCTTGTGCGCGTTCAGCAGGAAGTCGTTGGCCATCATGATGGCCGACAGCACGTTGTTGAAGTCGTGCGCGATGCCGCCGGCGAGCTGGCCGACCATCTCCATCTTCTGCGACTGGTTGATCTGGTTTTCCAGCGCACGCCGCTCGGTGATCTCGAGCATGTAAACAATCGCGGTCTCGGCGTCGCGCTCGTCCTTCTCGACCGTCGTGACGAAGAACTGGGCGAAACGCTCCTTCGGCCCGTCCAGCATCACCTCGACCGGCGCGATATCGCCCTGCCCTTCGGCGGCCTGGTTGATCGCGGCGATCAAGAGGCCACGGTCGCGCGGATTGACCGCGCGGAAGATCGACTTGGCGGCGCCGCCATCGCCATTCAGGCCCTGCGCCAGCTTGGCATAGCGCGCATTGGCGCCGACCACATTGCCGCCGCGATCGACGGTCGCGATCGCCATCGGCGTATGGTCGAAGAAACGCATGAAGCGCACCTCGGCGGCGCGCTCCGGATCGGAATGCTCGTCGCGGGCGCGGCTGATCACCAGCGTGCGCGAGGCGCCCGCTGCGCCGTCGGCGCCGAAGGCGAGCTTGTGATAGAGCCGCACCGGCACGGTCTTGCCGCCGCGCATGCGCAGGTCTATGTCGAATACCTCGGTCTTGACCTCACCCGGCACGGCCGCGATCGAGGTCAACAATGCCGCGCCGTCGCCCGACACGATGTCGGTCAGCTTCAGCCCGCCCGAGCCGATCTCGGCCAGATCGTAATCCAGCCAGTTGGCGAGCGTCGCGTTGACATAGGCGATCTCGCCGGCCGGATTGACCGAGAAGAAGCCGCACGGCGCATGATCGAGATATTCGATCGCGTGCCGCAGCTCCTGGAACACGTCTTCCTGGCGCTCGCGGTCGCGGGTGATGTCGGCGATCGACCACACCGCGTATCTGGCATCGCGCTTGCCCTCGCCGAGCGGGCGGACCCGCAGCCGCAGCCAGCGGCCTTGCCCACCGTGCCCGGCGTCGTGCCCGGCGACGCGAACCTCCTCCTGCTGCCGCTTGCCTTCGCGCGCGGCCTTCAGGAGGCGGAACACCGCCTCGGAGACGTCGGGGTTGCCGATGAAGACGCGCTCGACCGGACGGACGTCCTGCGGTCCGGCCGCGCCGGTCAGCGTCAGATAGGCGGCATTGGAATAGACCACATGGCCGCGGGAGTCGGTGACGACGAGCCCCTCCTGGGCCTGGTCGGCGATCCGCGCCATCACCGGGTCGTCGGTGGCGCGGTCGGAGAAGCGGATGATGCCTGCGGCCAAGGCGAACAGGTTGAACAGCCCGGCGGTGGCCAGCAGCGCCAGCACGCCGAGGATATAGGGCTGCGCCTGGGTGCGGCCGATGGTCATGAGCCAGACCGCCACCGCGACGATGCCGATCGCGATCAGCACCACCAGCAGGATGCTGCCGCTCCGCCGGGCTGGCCCGTGAGCCACGAACGGCTCGGTCACGGGAGAATCGTTGCTATCGGCGGTCATCTGGAGAGACATGGCTCGTCTGCATCACGAAGGCGACCGGCCGGCCACCTTGCTCCTGAGTGCCTGAATCGGACCCGAAAACGCAAGTCCATCAGGCGGCAATTTCGCAAGTTACGCGCATTTCAGGCGGTTTTCCGCCCCTTACTGACGCAGGCCGGACAGGCCGCGCCTCAGCCGCATCACGTAGCCGATGATTTCGGCAACCGCATGATAGTGCTCGACCGGGATTTCCTTGTCGATGTCGACGGTGGCATAGAGCGCCCGGGCCAGCGGCACGTTCTCCACGATCGGAATATCGTGCTCCGTGGCGATCTCCCTGATCCTGAACGCGAGGACGTCGACGCCCTTGGCGACGCAGATCGGCGCCGACATGCTGCGGTCGTAAGCCAGCGCGACCGAATAGTGGGTCGGGTTGGTGATGATCACCGAGGCCTTTGGAACCTGCGCCATCATGCGCTTCTTGGCGCGCTGGACCCGCAATTGCTTGATCCTGCCCTTGACGTGCGGGTCGCCTTCCGACTGCTTGAACTCCTCCTTCATCTCCTGCAGGGACATCTTGTGACGCTCGTACCAGGTCCGGTACTGGAAGAAGTAGTCGGCGATCGCGACCGCGGCGAGGATCGCGA
The DNA here is from genome assembly GCF_001908235.1 of Bradyrhizobium sp. NAS96.2. Lineage (GTDB taxonomy): Bacteria > Pseudomonadota > Alphaproteobacteria > Rhizobiales > Xanthobacteraceae > Bradyrhizobium. The sequence goes on along the minus strand of NZ_LGHK01000193.1, from coordinate 3,954 downwards.
CCACCGCCGCCATCAGGTGCACCGTCATGCTGGTGATGGCGGGCAGCAGCTCGGCCGGATCGACCCGCAGGAACGATTCCATCCGCATCCGGTCGGGCCACAGCACCATGACCATCACGACGCCGAGCGCGATCAGCTTGAACAGGCCTTTCAGGAAGTTCGCCACCGCCTGCTTGCCGAACAGCCGCTTGAAACCGGCAGCCGGCGAGATCTTGGAGAATTTCGGTTTGAGCTGCTCGCCCGACCACACCAGCTGATGCTGGATCATGTTGCCGGCGACAGCGGCCAGCGCCAGCATCAGGAACGGCACGCCGATCGCGGCGACCACGGCGTAGCCGAGCGTCTGGGTCAGTTGCAGCAGGCCGGCACCGTCGGTGCGGATCATCCATGAATTGGCGATCAAATTGCGCAGCGGCATCAAGATTCCGCCGCCGATCGAGCCCGAGAAGGTCGACAGCACCAGCGTGGCGCCGGCGATGATGAACCAGGTGTTGACCTCCTGGCTCTTGACGACGTCGCCTTTCTCAAGGGCTTCGTCGAGACGTTTTTGCGTAGGGTCTTCTGTTTTGTCTTCGGTATCGTCGGCCATCTTCTCTCCTGATCAATTCATCGGAGCGAGCTGGCGCATGACGCCGTTGAAGTAGTCGAAATAGGTGCTCATCATCGCCGCCAGCACGACGGCGAAGATCAGGAAGCCGACCATGATCGAGAGCGGCACGCCGACGAAATAGACCTGCATTTGCGGCATCAGCCGCGCCAGCACGCCGAGCCCGATGTTGAAGACGAGGCCGAACACCAGGAACGGCGCCGACAATTGCAGGCCGATCTTGAAGGCGGCGGAGAACGCGTTGGTTGCAAGCGCAGCGACGTCGCCGGTCGGCATGATCTCGCCCGGCGAGAAGATGCGGTAGCTCTCGCTCAGCGCCGCGATGACGAGATAGTGGCTGTCGGTGGCGAACAGCAGCGTCAGGCCGAGAATGGTGAGGAAGTTGCCGATGATCTGGCCCTGCTGGCCCTGCGTCGGGTCGATCGCGGTGACGAAGCCGAGGCCGAGCTGTTGTGCGATCACCGAGCCCGCAACATTGAGCGCCGACAGTGTCACCCGCGCGGTCGCGCCGAGCACGATGCCGATGATGAGCTCGTGCACCATCAGGACGCCGAGCGAGGAGATCGACGTCAGGTCGACATGATAGGCATTGCGATGCAGGGGCAGGATGATCAGCGTCAGCAGCAGCGCGATCGACAGCTTGACCCGCGCCGGGATGTTGCTCTCGCCGAAACCGGGCAGCAGCATCACCATCGCGCCCACGCGCGCGAAGACCAGCACGAAGATTGCGGCCAGCGCCGGCAGCAGGGAGACATCGATGCGCATGACCGCGGCATTAGTGCATCAACCGCCGATGATTCGCGACGAAATCCGCATCATGTGGCTGCTGAGCGAGTCCGCCATGAACGGCAGCGCCAGCAGCAATGTGACGAAGATCGCGAGGATCTTCGGCACGAACACCAGCGTCTGCTCCTGGATCTGGGTCAGCGCCTGGAACAGCGACACCACGACGCCGACCACGAGGCCGACCACCATCAGGGGTGACGACACGATCACGATGGTCCAGATCGCATCGCGTGCCACGTCGAGAGTTTCAGGGCCGGTCATTTTGGATTCTCGCTGTTGGTTGTTTCGTCATTCCGGGCGCGAAGCGAACTTCAGATGCGCAATTGCGCAACGGGGAATCTCGAGATCCCGGGTTCGATGCTGCGCATCGCCCCGGGATGACGTCCTGACGGACATCAGATCGGCATCTTCATGATGTCTTCATAGGCCTGGATCACGCGGTCGCGCACCGAGACCAACGTCGACACCGCGACATCGGTGTCGGCGACCGCCGTCACCACGTCCATCACGTTCGCCTTGCCGGACGCCATCGCCATGGTCTGCGCGTCGGACTTCTTGCCTGCTTCCAGCACGCTGCCGACGGAGTCCTTCAGCAGTGCGCTGAAGGACGGGCCGGCGACTGCCTGCCCGGCCTTCTCGGCGCCGCCGCGCTCCATCATCTTTGCGAGGCTGGCATAGGCGTTGGCGGCGACTGTCGGGGTAGCCATGAGTTACGTTCCCTGTTCTTGTTGCGTCAGGACTTGAGGATGTCGAGCGTGCGCTGGATCATCCGCCGCGTCGCGCTGATGATGTTGAGGTTTGCTTCATAGGAGCGCTGGGCGTCGCGCATGTCGGTCATTTCGACCATCGAATTGACGTTCGGATACTTCACGTTGCCGGAGGCGTCCGCCGCGGGATTGCCCGGCTCGTGCTTGATGCGGAATGACGACTGGTCGGGCCGGATCCGGCCGAGCGTCACCACCTGGGCGTCGAGCGAGCGATCCAGCGCGGAGGAGAAGGTCGGGACCTTGCGGCGGTAGGGATCGCCGCCGGCGGTCTGCGCCGTCGAATCTGCGTTGGCGATATTTTCCGAGATCACCCGCATCCGGCCCGCCTGCGCGCGCAGGCCGGAGGTCGCGATGCTCATCGAGCGGGCGAAGTCGCTTGTTCCATCTGCCATGGGATCCTCCTGCCGCCGTTAAGCCTTTTCAGGTTTGGGCATGATCTCCGCGCAAACGCGTTCCGCGTTTGTCGCGAGGGAAAACCGCTTCACACTTTTCCGGATCATGCCCTAGCCCTTGCCGATCGCGGTTTTCAGCAGATGCAGGCTCTTGCTGTAGAGCGACGTGGCGGCTGCGAAGTCCATCTGGTTGGCCGATACTTTCAGCATCTGCTCCTCGAGATTGACCGCGTTGCCGGCCGGGCGGGTCTGGAACCCGCTCTTGCCGCGATCATTGTCGAAGGTGTCGGGTGCGCCGGAGGCCGCCATGTGGGTGGCGCTGGTCTGCATCATCGGCAGCGTCCCCATGCCGCCGCCGACGGTGGCGCCGCCCTTGTCGAACTTCGGCTCGACCAGGTCGCGCGGCCGGAAGTTCGGCGTGTCTGAATTGGATATGTTCTCGGCGAGCACCCGCTGGCGCTCCTGGTGCCACTGCATCTTGGTGCGCAACGCCGACAGGATCGGGAGATCGTTCATGGCCATCGCCGCGGCTCCGTTAACCTCTGGGGACCCCCGAGGTAGGCAGAATTTGCCCGGTGTATGGTTAACGGGTGGTTAAAATGCCGGATGGATCCGTGGAGAACGCCGCAACTGCGGCCTGCGAGCGCATTTTCGCCACGAATGCTGCGTTAACCAGCACAAACCGAGACAGCGTGGGGCGCTTAGAAGTCGTTTTGGGACAAGCGATTCTTGGTTTATTAATAGAACAGTCGGCTGCAAGCCGCTGGGAATTAAGAAATAAGGCGAATCTCGGGCGCGATTCGCTGCGTAAAACCGCACCTATCAATCCGCGCTCGTTGATGGCGGAAGCTGAGGAAGGCCAAGATGGCCGGGGACTCCAATATGCAGGTCATTACATTCGTCTTGGCATTCGTCGTCGTGCTGGCGCTGATTGGCGTCACCGCATGGCTCGTCCGCCGCTTCGCTGGAAACCGGCTTGGCGCCAACGCCAATCGCGGCCGCATGCCGCGGTTGGCGGTGATTGACGCTGCCGCCGTCGACGGCCGCCGCCGCCTGGTCTTGGTCCGCCGCGACAACATCGAGCATCTCCTGATGATCGGTGGCCCGACCGACATCGTGGTCGAGCCGAACATCGTGCGCGCCATGCCCGGCCGCGATCAGATGTCGAGCCGCCCGGCCGTCGCGACGGACGCCGCGCCACCGCGCGTGGCGCCGCTGCCGGATGCCGCCTGGAACGAGAGCGAAGCCGCCCGCTCAGACAATTTCGAACTTCCCGAGCCCGAATTGCCGCCGCGACAGGCACGGCCCTCCTTCGCCGACGAGCTGCGCCGGCCCCCGCCGCCGATCGCCGAACGCCGCAGTGATCCGCTCACCGGCTTCACGCCCGACCGTGGCGAGCCGC
>NZ_LGHK01000192.1 GCF_001908235.1 Bradyrhizobium sp. NAS96.2 | reverse complement strand
AAAGCGTTCCTGCTCCGGATCGTCGAGATGATCCTGATCGCGGAAGAAGATCACCTTGTGTACGAGTAGCAAGCTGTTGATTGCAGTAATCGTGTGGCTCGGCAAATCGCCCGATAGTTTGATATTTCTGATTTCAGCGCCTAGGCGCGCGGCGCGTTTGACGACGTCGCTACACGGAATGATACTATCGATCATAGCTTCTTCGTTCATGGTGATCTTCCGAGCTTCGAGGTCCTTAGTCGAACAACGTTATTCGGCTGACGCGTTAGGTGAACGCCGGATTGAAAGTTGTCGAAAACTGCCGCATTCGGTCTGTCGGTCTGCTTCGAGCGAGGCATGGTTCCTGAAGCAAGGATCGTGCTGGGCTTTGCTGGTTTCGTGCCTCTCATGCTCTTAGCTCTAAACTGCTGTTGCTGGAGCGAAAGCAATGACCATGCCAGTGCTGCTAGGCATGCCAAGCGTCTGGCCATGCTTTATAAATTCATCGAGTGTGCGCACTGTGTTTTAAACCTGACAGGACATTTATGCCGCTGTCAGCACACTCGATTGGCCGCACCAACAGGATCCCTGGAGATACTGATCCAACTAGGATCGTCGGGGAACGTGCCAGCAATCCCGGCGAACACGACGGCCGGTTGAGTGGGTTGTCGCATGCGGTCGTGACCACCCGCGTTCCCGACTGACGCTCGAGTTGATGCTCGCCGCCCCGGCTGCATGCCTTCCGCCGGAGGCAGGTTGACTTCGATCGGCGTGAGCTCAGCGTGAAGACGTGGTTGATCATTACGGCAGCGAATATTTGCCAAGAGGCCGCCGCAGAGCTGCGCCTAGCTCCGTTTCCCGTCGGTCGCGTGAGCCGCAGGTCCATGATTTTTTGCATAACGCAGGAATAGAGCTAGCAGTCTTCAGGGCTTACGTCCCAAAGGGTTCTAGCGGAAGGTTTATCGTCAATCAGATGGGCTGCGTATTCCAGCTCATCAGCTTCTGCTTTAGCTGTTCGGCTTCTTCTCTTGTCAGCTTCCCGGCCAAGCTGCAGTTCTTTAGCAGCGCCGGACCCTTACGTTCACGATCATAAACCATCCAGCCAGTGGTCCCCATCCGGACTAAGAATCTGGCCTGCACAGGCATTGCGTAATTCAATGATATCCCCTGATTTGGCAGGTGCAGTTCGCCAATTGAGCTTTCGGCCGGGCCTCCCGTCATTAAACTATGTGAATCCGGGCCTCGGCGATGAGTAGCGTACCTTTAGGCTGAAACAATTCTGACGCACCTGCGACAGCCCGAGAAGCTTGGGGCGAACTGAGCTTCAGTTAGCGCCCGGCTGGCTATGCTCAGCATAGCGCCTCGCGGATGAGAACTAGGCATGATCCGCGTACCGGACAGATCGTTTCATTTCGTATCTTTTCCGCGCGACACTACCGCGAAGCCGTGTTGAAGTGCCCGCTGGAATACGGTTTTCAGGCCTTGATCGGCCAATATGGCTTCGCCAGGTCGGAAGTCGCTGACGAGGCGCCATGCGAAGCCTGTGTCCGCCTCGGGCAACTTTGCCCGATCGAGGACGTAAGCAGTGGGACCAGGCCCTTCGCCGACAGCGCCTTCCTCGACGAATTTCTGAAGCCTGTTCATCGATCCCCCGCTGCACGAGTAAAGCGCAGCATGCCAGTCCTGGAGGAGGGCAGCAACACAGCTATCACGCCGGCGGCATGCGTCATATTCTCGGCCGCGGCCTTCATTTAAGAGTGCATAGCAGGCCTCATCGCTCGCCGAGTGCGTCGGATCCGTATCGAAAAATGAACTGGCGCCCGTTCCAAACTGCTAGCAATCGCGGCGATAGGGCTCCGGCAAACAAACGTATAGGTCAAGGATCGAACTATCGCGTCGGTCATTCGCTTGACCGAGCTGATCTCTCTATGGGAGACGTTTTCGAGGGGGACGATCATCCGGATCGACTACAGCCTCCAATCGAACACGCCGCGCGGTGACTGGTCCGCGATCCTCGATGGCGTCAGTCTCGGCGCTCCGGTGCTTCCGATCCCGTGAACATGAGCGCGTGCCGGCCGCACAGACCGGCGCGGTTCATCCCGACACGTCATCTCGTCGGGCCGTCAAGCCGGACAAGTGACGGAAATAACACCGGCAACGCGAGCTGTGGTCTCCATCGCGGTGATCGCGTCAGTGCTCAGAACCGAGTGGCGGCTCGCGGATGTACCGACGGCTATCTCGGGACTGCTATTTTCGCTTATCGACATCCTGTTGATAGCGGTCATCACCTCCATCGCGCTGCCGGTCGGCGGCGGGTAATCTTCTGTTCTGCTAATCACAGCAAGGAGGCTACGGTGGCCACATTCATTACTCTGACGCAGGACGGCACCGGAGACTTGGTGACCGTGAACGCCGACAAAATTGTTCGGTATTCTCGAGGAAAGGGATTGAATTTCACTACGATCTTTTTCGAAAATCCGAATCTCGGGATTTCGGTTGTCGAAACGCCATCGGCTATCGAGAGCGCGGTGTATTCAGCGGAGTACTCGAAACGGCTACCTCAAGCACGGTAAGCTCAGCCCTTGCCTTTCAGCACCAGCCCTCCCTCGGCCTGCCGGCGCTTTTCCACCGTGCACGACATCCGCCGAGTCATGACTGACGATCTCGTGCCCTTGGGAGAGATGCAAATGTGGAATTGGATTTCAGCGGTCGGCGTGCTGATCGAATTCGTCGGCTTCGGTATGCTGGCTTGGGACCTGTGGAGGTCGGCTCGAGAGAGTATCGAAGAGGCGAATGCGATCGCTGCGGAGAAGTCCGATCTTGGTTCGATGATCATCAGGGACGGTATTGGTGATGTAGCCGGAACTTCGTTCAATAGCGGTGCGCTTGGCAAGTTGATCGAGGCGAGAAAGTCGGACGCCGCCAAATGGCAGACGCGGGTGTTGCTTATCGCCCGTGGGGTCTCGATAAGTGCGTTCGGCGCTGCCCTGCAGGTCGTTGGTGGTTTTGGTCAAGCATGGGTTGGCAGTTTCGGCGGTCCACCGGCCTGAAATGAAAGCGGCCAGCGAGCCCGAAGGTGCCGGAGCGCGGCCGCGGGCCCCCCGTCGCGGTGTAGGAGATCGACTCAATCGAGAAAGCGAAGCGTCTTGCCGACGGCGATGCTGAATTTCGCCCGCTCGTCGTTGTGCGAGCTCAGGTTGTTCGACAGACCAACAAGGGCGCTGCCGGCTCCATGCGGGTCATAGCCAAGTTTGCGCAGCACCAGTGGGGCAAATCTTTCGCCCTCAGCATAGGCCAGCATCCGCGTGCCCAGCTCTCTAAGAGTGCGGCTCTTTTCCCGCCTCGCGATACCATGTCGTCGTATCTCTTGCGGCTTCGGTCTTCCAGAGTGACAAAGGGCTGCGGCAATTCTGTCTGGACGTTGGCGAGGAACAGCATTTGACGGCGGACCTCTATACGTAGGTCGAAGAAGTTCCTGATCGGCCGCCCAATGAATTCTGCCGCGAACCAAGCCATCACGCCTGTTGCTGCCAAGCCCAAAAAGGACTCCGAGAAACGCCAGCGCGCGGCTATCGAGGGCTTTGCCAAGGCAGCCGGCTACGCCATAGCCTCGGATGACTGGTTCTACGATGCCGCTGCGAAGGGCGCAGATCCGGTTACAGAGCGTCCTGGCTTCGCGGCCATGCTCAACCGCATCGCCAGCAACGGCGTGCGTACCGTCATTGTAGAAAGTCCCGATCGCTTCGCGCGTGACCTCGCCGTACAGCTCGCCGGCCACGACTACCTACAGCGCCTCGGCGTCATGCTGATCCCCGCCACCTCGCCCGACTTCTTCACCGAGGACACGCCGACAGCTATTCTGGTGCGCCAAGTGCTCGGCGCCATCGCACAATTCGACAAGGCAACCACGGTTGCCAAGCTTCGCGCGGCGCGCGACCGCAAGCGGAAGGAAACCGGAAAGATTGAAGGCCGCAAGAGCTACGCTGAGCGCGATGGCGGTGCCGAATTGGTCGCGCTCGCCCGCGAGTTGGCAAGGCCGCCCGAGGGCTTCACGCGCGGGCCGTCGCTGCGCAAGGTTGCGAGTGAATTGGCCGCCCGTGGCTTCACCACGCCCAAGGGCAAGCCCTACAGCGCCTCGGCGGTCGCCTCGATGCTGGCGGCGTAGACCGGGCGTGACCAACGGCACTACCGGGCATCGTGGTGCTCTGGTGTGGTTGCCGCATTGGAGGCGATCTTGACGAGAGAGCGACACGCCAAAGACGCTGCGGATGCCTTCAGGCTGCTTGGTGCATTCCGCTCGATCACAGATCGCGCCACGCGCCGCCGTGTCCTTGAGCAGGTCGAGGCCATGGCCGAGAAGAGAGCGCCAGCCGACGATAAGGTCACCAGCGAGCCGCCTCGATCCTGATCTGCTGTGATCACGCCGCGTCGTGATCGCTACCGTGACGTTTGACGGCGTCGCGGTCGCTGGCGATGACCACTGCGGCGAGAAGAAGCGAGGCGACGGCGCCGAGCCCCATGACGATGTCAATCATTGACGGCCTCTTTGGGAAACACACGCTTTCGCGATCTTGGCGACTGTCGGCCCTGGAGGGATGTGCCGTTAGTCACCTTTGCACCGCCAGCCCACGCGCCAGCGTCACCGGTTCGCGCTGGCCGAGGTCGAACGCAGCAGCCCTAAATTCGCTTGGTTCGCGATGCTGCGGATCGTACTGCGGTCTGATACTCACCAAGGAGTTTGGCGTCTTCGATTGATCCGTGCTGGTGCATCTGGCGCCAGCGACCATTCATCAGTTGAAAAATTCGGGTGGTGCGGATGTTCAGACTTTTTACGACGTCACCATCATGGTCGGTGCCGCGTTCCCGCCCCACCGCCCAAAAGACATCGCCTGTGCGATGTATGGTATAGTCCCAAAATTCAACGTGAACGTCCGCCGGGCTCTTGAAGACGCCTGGTACATCAAGTGCGGCTGATCTGCTCCCCGCCGAATCCCTCCGAGAGGATTATCAATTGCGACCTCATCGGAATCAGCAAAGTTCTCGTCGATCATCTTCAGATCGTGCCTGTTGAACCCCCGGTAAAATTGGGCCAAGGCCTGTTGAGGTTGGCTTAGATCTCCGAGATCTTCGCTACCAGTGATCGGATCTTGTATCGGCTTTTGCCCTTGGGCTTCGGCGGCACCGAGAGGCGTCGAAATCAATGCGCAACCGGTTGCTAATCCGAATATCGCTGAGAGCAGGCTCCTTTGCAGCGTAGTCGACATGGTCTGTCTCCTCTGCTTACAATTGATCTGCCACGCGCGCTGCGTGGTCGATGGCCGAAAAAGAAACGCCGGCCGACGATAAGTCCGCCAGCCAACTACCTCAATCCTGATCCACGCCAGCCCGTGCGCCGGCCTCGCCGGTGCGCTGGCCGAGATCGAGCCGCACCCAAACCACCGGCCGAACGGTGCAGCATCAGCGTCACGGCTGGCCGTTCTAATGGTGGTGCGGAACCGCCCTCCGTACCAATCCGGTGCTTACCGCTTTGTAATCAATGGGAAATTGATGATTGTGTTCGTTCGGAATATATTCCGACATATAGCGAACGAATCTCGCAATGGGCGTGCCGCACACAGAACCTCTGTGCCGGCCTCAGTGAGGCTTTCAGGTGAGAACAGTGACCATCTCAACGCCCAAATGCGAGCCCCCGATCGGGGCGGTACCTTCGCTGGATTCAGGCGAACGCATGGGCGCGGGTTCAAATCACGAGTATTTCTTTTGCCCGATCGACGAAGACCTTGCACGCGACGCCTACGGCGATTCCTGGGATGGTTTCGGCGACTACCTCGATTAGGTAATCGTTGAACCGATGCTTTGAATTCTCAGCCGTATAAATCCAGGCTTCATAGCGTTTTGGATCGCCGGATACTGAAAGGCCTATTCGTGTAAAACCGAAGCGCTCGATATCTTTGCCCTTTGGGTCGTTCCAGTCGAGGGGCGGAGTCACAATGTTCGGCAGGCGAACCTGCAGTGGCCGCTCAAGGGCTAGGTTGATCGTTCCGCGGTGACAGTCCGCGATTTGCGGAAAACGTTCCACGAGGAAAGGTATTTGCTTTGGGATGTTGTAGGCTGCCGCGTTGAAGCCCTTAGCGACTTTGGCGTCGATCTCAAAAGGCACTATCCATCCTCCAATGGACGCAGGGGGCCTTCGGGCGCCCGCAACGTAAGATTCGCAGATCAAACCGGCGACGGCAAGCGCTAGAGCCGTCGCCTGGCGAGTCGCCTTTTGTAATGCGGTAGATGTGATCCTGAATCTTGGGACCAAGCATGTCGGGATCAAGCTTCGAAATGTCATCGAACAGCCTGTCATTTTCGTCAAAGAGTGGCTTCAGGTGCTGATTGTAGAGCGCCTGTTCATGCGGATCGAGCTGGCCGATCTTGCCGGCCTCGCGCGCGAAATACATTCGAAGGCGATCTCGCGTACAGGGTTGAAGCGTCGGACCTCTCGTCCGGCATGTCGTCGAACGAGGGAAGGGGATAATTCTCGGCCATTGCAGCGCCTCGCCGCCAAGATCAGGGCCGAGATGAGCGCCCTTGAGCAACGAGCAATGGCGATGGCGGAAGAGCAGCGGCGGGGGCCGCCCCGCGAGCTCGGTTAAGATTTCCGGTATTTTGACGCGAGTGCCACAAGGGACTTAGCCGGAAGGACTAGCTAGAGGATTTAACATTTTCCCGGTGTGAGTTGAACAAGCTGTTCAACCTTCTCCTTGGACTGTTTTGCGGGCGCCGCTCGAAGGGGCTGAACTCGAGCAGGCGAATGATACGAAAGTCGTCCCCTTCTCTCACAGCCATTGCTGGAGCGCGGGGTTGCGCGCGTCAGGTGCCGCACCTAGAACGGTCGCGAAATAGGACGGGGGAATGAGAAATGTCCAAGGCTGCGCTTCTGGCCGCCGTGATCGCGCTGATCGCGGCAATGCCGGCACGGGCTGACTACCAGAACAGGCTGATCGGCAACTGGCTGGTGTCGGCCGAGGAGGATCGCTTTGGCGACGGCGGCACGTTCATTGCCCTGACGGGCAAGGACGGCGTCGGTCTCGGCGTCAGGTGCCTGCGGAAAGTGCTTTCCGTCGGCATCGTCGACATGTCGCCCGACCCGAAGCCGTTGGATCGAGGGGCGAAGTACAGTTTCAGCTTCCGCGTCGACAAGAGCCCGGTCGTCGAGACAGAGGGCATTGCGATCAGCGAGCGCCTGATCCAGGTCAAGACCGAGAAATCGCTGGTGAAGAACATCCGCGACGGCAAGGAAACTGCCGTCAAGATCGTCGATCCCTACGGCACCAGCTCGGTAAGCATCTTCAAGACCACGGGCGCACCGAAGGCCTTCGCGGACCTGTCGAAGGAATGCCCGCTGGACTAAGGCTGCAGCAGCCATTGGGCAGGTAGTCGTCGGGATCTCCCGAGACCGCGATATCAGCAACTATGCCTAGTGACCGCTCGACACGCAGTTCCGCGCTGGTCTTGCTTGGTCTGATCGCGAGAAGGCGCAAGCGACGCTCTGTCGAAAATGGCGAAAAGGCTGGCCGTTCGATCGAGAGCACTGCTTGCAGCGCATGTAGCGCTCGAGCTCGTGGATCGGCATCCACTTCGGCCGGCGGACGATATCCAGCGCGACTGTCTGATGGGTCTCGCAGCCGAGGCACTTCACTTCGAGGTAGCGGTAGCCGGCGTTGAGCGCGTCACCCAGAACCGGAGATGGCTGGGCAGGCCCCTGAAACGCGAGCATGCGGGCATTCCATGCCCGGCAGGCGAGTACATCGGCCTCCGAGCGTGCCTCGGTGGCCCGTTCGGCCAGGTGCCTGACGGTCGCTCCGAACATGGACTCGCGAGACCTTGATCCCATTTTCCATGATCGCGCCCAACGGCGCGGGTGAGAAGCCGCTAGGTCTACCTCTGTGCCTGGAGCGGCCTACAACAAGTTGGTCAATCCGGTGCTGCCCTAGTTAGGACACTCGCACTGGGGAACTAGGACACTGTTGCGCGCACGCTATTGCGGGAGGCTTAGAGCGGGGCGCAGTATCGAGGCTGCCGACCTCCAAGAATATGATCGGCGGATCGAGTGACGGCCCCAGCACCGGCCCCC
>NZ_LGHK01000191.1 GCF_001908235.1 Bradyrhizobium sp. NAS96.2 | reverse complement strand
CGAATATTCCAATGCGGATGCAAAGCGTGTTTATGGGTATGCAGCAAAGCTGAAAGAACTGCTGAAAAGTCGGGATACGATGTTTGGGGTTACGTCGCTTCGTACATCCAATCATCCGGAGAACCCATTAAAGGAATTCGCATCGAGATCGTAAAGGGACAACCTTCCGATTTTGTGGGCCACGATCTGCAGAACGCGTTCACCAACGCTGGAATTGATGCGCCAGGTGTCGAGAGACAGAACAACAACTTCGGGCCCGATACCGCTCTAATTCGGGTCGGAGAGAAACCTTAGCTAATCCGCCCTCCTTGATCACGAAGCTGCTTCGGGCGGAGCGCGCATCGCTGGGATTTTAGCTGGGAGCTGCTTTATGACGCCCGAAGACTTCCTAGTACAATTTAATGGGTATCACCTCGACTCCGTTGAGCACTACGTCTACCGCTACCGCACTGCTGACCGTGCTCTCATGGAGATCGAAAAAAGGACCTTGCGACTTTCGCCGTTTCCGGAGCTGAACGACCCCAAGGAGTTTGCGCGTTGGCACTTTGGTTTTATGAGCGCTGCCGATTTCGGTGAAATTAACTGGCCTGACCTTGAGGAACAGGCTACGGCGTACGCTAAGAACTTCGCCAAAGTCCTCTGCACGACCTTAGATGACAGCACCGCTCTTGACAGAGGAGACGTGAATAGCGTTTGGGGTCGTGGATTTTCTCGCCCGCGCATGTGGCAACAGTACGCTGAGAATTACTGTGGTGCTTGCATGGTATTCGATCGGGCGGCACTCGATGCTGCAATCCGGGCAACGGTTCCTAAAGGGTCGAAGCTATTCGTCGATCGTGTGCGTTATGCCAACACGCCAAGGATCGGCAGAAACCACCCCCTCCTAAATCCATTCGTGCTGAACTATGACCGAATAAAGAGTTTGGGCATGGCTCGGGCGATGACTGAGCATGCAGAGATTCACTGGCAAGCCTTGTTTTTTGACAAGGCTCTGGATTGGCAAACCGAGCAAGAATATCGATGGCTAGTTTGGGATACTGAACACAAGGAAATTATTTTCGACTTCAGCGACGCCATGAAGGCCGTGGTCATTGGGGAAACGTTCCCAAGACTGAATGATCTTCACGACCTCTGCGAGCCGCTTAAAGTGCCTGTGTGGGAGATGCGATGGAAAAACGGATCTCCAGAACCCAGTCCAATCATCCGCTTAAGACCACGGACAATTGCGTAGAATCACCGCTTGCCCCGTACTGTTGGTTGCGCATTAAGGTGACAGTGTACTCAACTATACGAATTACGGTGACAGTTCATCAAATTGCGAAGACGGTTAAGTGCACACCGTAATTGATGCGCTTCCGTAAAATGGACATCCGCATGACCGTAGTGCCTCTCGAGGCGAACATGATTGATCGTTTCCTCGCCCTATCGGCATGGAACGACGATGTGGGCGCGATCGAAACCTTCGCGACCGATGCCGATAGGAAGCTGGAGATCGATCGACAGTCTGCCGCGATACGACAGGGGCTCGTGCGTGACGAAACCGGCTTGTTGATTGAGGCGGCATTCGCCATCAGCAGTCCGGTTCAGATCGCGGTCTTGTTGGGTCGCGCGCCGGTGGATGCGTACGAGGTGGTCCGTCGGATCTGCGATTCCTTCGGGTCGGACGACCGGATCCGTTTCATCGCGCCGTTCTCGGACGAAGACGCCTGGAACAGCTTGGCAGTCTCAGCCGCGCGGCGGATCAAGAGCCTGTCGACGTTCGATGTCTACGGCGTGGAGCAGTTTTCGCGTGCCACGGCCGTCGCAGATGCATGCAGGCGCCTCCTAGCGATGGGGCACGCAATCGGGATCTCTTCTTTCGGACCCCATCTAGAGCCAGAATCCTTCAAGGCGATCTGCGAAGAAATCGATGCGCTGGTCAAGCGCGTCAGCGGCCGTACCGTCATCGATCGAATTCTGGACTGCTATAGGATGTCCGGCCGCGTCCATCACGGCTCGCTTTTGTCGGGGCGACGGGTCAGCGGCGCGATCCTGAATGCGCGGTTTCCGAGCGAGCCGCTTCACTTTCTCTATAATCTGGCTTGGAAGCATTTCTCGGTCGTGCCGACATCGCGCGATCCTGCCGGCGACCACAAAAGGCTCACTGAGCTCGCGCGGGACTTGGCCGCCGTCCTCGACACTGAGGCCTACAATCCATACGATGGAATGAGCCTGTCGTTGGCCAACCTCCACGGCAGCCTTGCAGACAAGATTCTCTACGACGAATTGTTCGCCTTCCAGCAATGGCAGCCGACGGTCGCCCCCACGATCTTCGCTGGCTGGCTGCGCCACATGCAATCGGTCGGATGCGTGTTCCCCGTCGGATCGGTCGACGAATGGACCGAGTTCGGGACCCTGTTGATGGCAAGGGCCCAGATCGCCGGCCTGGCTTTCGTCACTCCATTCGACGCCTCATCGGCGACGTTACCGGCCAGGAGAGCGGCGGCTTTTTTCGAGGCATGCCGGATCCCGGTCGAGCAGTTGAACCAAGGTTATCTGACGCCACACGATACGAGCCAGCGCAATGCGCCATCCTATCCGATCTACCAGATTTCGGAGGGTCTGTACGTCCTACCGCCGCGCGCCATCGTCGGGCGGGCTTTGTTCGAAAGGGTTTTCACTCTTCTCAGGGAAGCCCGCGTTCATGACCTCAAAAATCTAATGGGTAAGGCTCTGGAATTGCTCACCGTCGACGCGGTCGCATTGACGAACGGTCGGACTACAGCGGAAAGCAGAAAGTACAAGCGCGACGGGCAGAAGAAGGGCGAAAGTCCTCCCGAGATCGATGTCGCCAGCGAGACCGACGCGCGGCTCTACCTGTTCGAGTGCAAGAGCAAGGCTCTGACCAACGCCGCGAGAGGAGGGAATTCGCTGAACGCCTTGGCCGATTTCGCGAGGGCGCTGCTCCGCCCGCTCATTCAGGCGAACGGGCATGAGATCCAGCTTCGTTCCGGCGGAATACGGTTTCTGGACGGAGGTGGAATCGACCTAGCCGGCCGAGAGATCGATCGTATCGCGGTCTCGATGACAGATCATGGTTCGATGCAGGATCGTACATTTCTTCGGGCGTTCGTTTCATCGTTGTGGGGAGCGCGGTTGACGGCCCAGGATCCTACGCTTCGCGCTCAGCTCGACGAATTCAACGACAAGTACCTTTTGCGCATTCAGCAAGGCATCGACGCAATCTGCGAGCTTTCGAACGGCCCAAAGGAACGATTTGTCCGCATGTATCTTCACGGCTGCTACTGGCTGTCCATCGACCAGCTCTATTATCTGTGCCGCCGCTCTTCGGATCTGCGAGAGGCGCTGTCGCCGCTGCGATCGATCACGTTCGGCACGGGTGACATGATGGCCGAGTTGGCTGCCTACGACAGGATGCGCAAGACCGCGTAACGGATCGCCCCGGAACCTCAGCAAGTAGCCCGCATGAGCGCAGCGACATGCGGGACGGACCATTCCCCGGATATCGCTGCGCTCATCCGGGCTCCGCTTGCCCGTTCACTCAGTGACGAACTTGACGCCGACCCATCCGCCTTTGCGCCAAACCACGCTGCACAAGCAAGTCTTGCTCGGTGGAATGATGAGGGTGAAACGATCAGGCAGCTCTGAATGCTGGTCCGCCCACAAAGCGGCGCCATCTTCCGTGATGTCCCGCACGACACAGCACAGCGACAGGTCGTCAAACCTGATCAGGGCATCATCCAACGACGGATTGCGTGCAGACTTGCGTCTGTCGGGAAGGATAACCATTCCGGGTCCATCAATAAATCATGCAAATCTGATTGATGCTCTGTCAGAAAGATTTCGTTTCCACTAACGAAGCCTGGACGCGGGGCTGCGCGCCAAAACCCGACAGACCATTCAGGCTCTACGCCGATTTGCTCGGTCTCTCCTCCGCCGGCGGCGCGGCCAGTCACGGCGTCTTTGCGGAGGATCAGGCGATCTTGCCACATCCGCCACCGGCTTCGCTGCGGGCTCGCTGGATGGCAGATCGACGACTGATCGAGGCGCTGGCTCTATCCGATTGGCAACCGCAGCCTCAAGCACCGCGAGGAATTGCCGTCCTGCATCGGTGATTTCCCAGCCTTCATGATCGCGGAGGATGAATCTGGCCGAGAAGATATTCAGATCCGGTGCATGCTGAGCCAAGCGCTTCATGCGATCGGTCCAGTCCTTGCCGCTGTTCATCAGGATTTCGACGGCGTGCCGGATTTCGGCAACAGAGGCGCGTCCGGCGGACTGGCCGGCCAGCACTTTCAAGACGGTCAGTTGGAAGGACACTTCCACGTCTCCGGTCTGGCTCTCGAAGTGTCGGCGAGGTCGGTTAACCGCCCGTCAAAATTTCGTCATTACCGCTCAACAATTGACGCAATGGATCAAGCACTGCGACCGGGATCAATCACGCAGCGGAGTTAGCCTGAACTAAAAAGGATAGGTCGGCGACCGGAGTTCCCGATCTAACCTGATCGCGCAGCATCAAGCTTAACGCGCGAGTTCGTTTGCTTTGACGCGGTCACCGATCAAACATCAGCGTACCGGATATTGCCCTCCATCCGGATCCACCATGGCGAAGTCGTCGCGCCACGATATTCGGCGTGACGACTTCGTTGTTGGCCTGTCGGCAGTTAGCCCGCACGAGCGCAGCGACATGCGGGGACGGACCATTCCCCGGCATCGCAGGCTAGGGCTCGGATAGTCCCCTGTCGCCCGACCGGCGACGAGACCGCCGGGCAGACAACCGAGCCATCGCCGCCAAAGCAGCGACGGCCGCATGCGCCGAGCGGTGCTTCGCGACATTCTCCGACGGCGACTTTCTCTGCTGACGCAGCCCTTCGATCGCGGTCCGGTTCTCCAGCCTGCGGGCGCGCGCGCGGGAGATTGCCGGTGCGGCGCGCGGCGAAGGATCGGACGGCTCGGGCGGCAACTCCGCAAGGCGCGAGGCGCTGGCGCACAGCAGGAGAAACAGCGCGCGCTGCGCCTTGTATCGCGCTGCGGCCTGACTGCATTCCGAGCCGCACATGATGGCATGCCCACCGGTGCCGCAGACGGACCATTTCCACCTGCCGCGGCCGCGCCGCTTCAGCTCGATATCGAACGCCGCGAAGCGTTCGTCGCCGGTCATGCCGCGAACCGATCCGGCAAGCCGCCCTGGAGCTCGTCCAGCAGGCGCTGTTCGCGCTCGATCCGGCTTCGGTAAAGTTCGCGCTCCTTCTCGGTCGCGGCGCTCGCGAGCAGCAGACGATAGTGGCCGATGACCTTCTCGCTGCCGCGGATCAGCAGGTCGCGGAGGTCGGTCATGACGACGCCTCCGGGCTCGGCGTGGCGCCAAGACCTTTCGGCAAGGTAAACGCGACGGGGAAGGTCCCGGACACCAGCGCCTCGACGGCGGCCTGCTCCTCCGACAGACGCCGTTCGACGAACCGGCGCTCGAGGTCCGACAGCCTCGTCTTCAGCAGCCGTCGATAGCGGTGGATGTTGTTGCGGTGGGTGCGGATGCGGGCAATATCTTCATCGAACATCATCGTCACTCCAGACGGTCGTCGTTGTCCTTTTCAGTTTCGAAAAACCGGAAACGAGTTCCGGTGCGGGAAAATCTATTCAGGGCACTCGCACTGTCAAGTGCGTTGCCGCCAGCCTTGCGCGCCGATCCTTAACGGCGGGGCATCGCGGAGCGCCATGCTGCGGCGCGGCGTCGATCTCATCGAAAATCTGCATCGAAATATCCGGCATCAAAAAATTTTCGCGGGCTCCCCTTGAATCGGCTTGTCGTTTTTCTAAGTCATTTTTCGCCGCGAGAGCGGTGTGCCGGGCGCCTTCCGGGGTCCGGCGCGGGCGCCGGGCGGGCGGTCCCCCGACCTGCCGTCTTGCGCTCCTTCGTATCCATCTTGCTCTTTGGAGGACTTGGTATGCGGACCACCTTCGACTTCGCGCCCCTGTGGCGCTCCAGCATCGGCTTCGACCATCTGGCCAACCTCGTCGACAGCTCGTTGCGCCAGGCAAGCGATGACAACTACCCGCCCTACAACATCGAACGCTCCGGCGAAGACCATTACCGGATTTCGCTCGCGGTGGCGGGCTTCGGCGCCGACGACATCACCGTCACAGCCGAGCAGAACGCGCTGACCATCGAAGGCAGGAAGCCCGAGAAGGCCGCCGGCGAATTCCTGTACCAGGGCATCGCGGCGCGCCCGTTCCGGCGCGTGTTCAACCTGGCCGACTATGTCCAGGTCAAGCAGGCCTCGTTCAGGGATGGCCTGCTGATCATCGATCTGGTCCGCGAGGTACCCGAGGCCATGAAGCCGCGCAGGATCAACATCGCGGCCGGCGGCAGCTCCTCGCCGCAGATCGAGCAGAAGCAGGCGGCCTGACGGCTCGACCGAAGTAGCGACGGCGGAACGCGGCGCGCCAATGCGGGTCCGCGCTCCCTGTCCCATGCATGAAGGAGAAGAGACATCTGAAGGAGAAGAGACATGGCAATTCGTGATCTCGTTCCCTGGGCGAGAAACCAGGAGCTCGCGCCCTCGCGCGGCAACTACGATCCGTTCATGACGCTGCACCGCGAGATGAACCGTCTGTTCGACGACGCCTTCCGCGGCTTCGGCGCGCCAAGCCTGTCCCCCCTGATGGAGGGGCGGTTCGGCTGGCCGCAGCTCGAGGTCAGCGACACCGACAAGGCGGTGACGATCTCGGCCGAGCTGCCCGGCATGACGGAGAAGGACGTGCAGATCGAAATCGCAAACGGCGTCCTGTCCATCCGCGGCGAGAAGAAGGACGAGCGCAGCAGCGAAGGCAAGCACTTCACCGAGCGCACCTACGGCGCCTTCGAGCGGCAGATCCCGCTGGAAGGCGTCGAGGAGGACAAGGCGGAAGCCTCGTTCAAGAACGGCGTCCTGACGATCTCGCTGCCGAAGAGCGAGAACCCGCGGGCGGACGTCAAGCGCATCGCCATCAAGACCCAGTAGCGGCGATCACGGGCGGCGGCGTCTGCCGCCGTCCGGTCCACGACAACCGGTCATCCCCTTGAAAGGAGCGTAAAGGGAGGCAAGCAATGACAGACGCCAACACGAACTCCGGCAAACTCCGTCCCCTCTTCCACCCGGCCGCGCACTACGCGTCACCGGACGAGGTCCTGAACGACGAGGAGCTCTCCGCGCCCGAAAAGCGGATCATCCTGTCGTCATGGGCGTCCGACATGTTCGCGGTCGAATCCTGTCCCTGGCTGCGCGAGATTCCGGGTATGGATCATCCGATCCGGCTCGCCGACATTCTTGCGGCGCTGCGCCGCCTCGACGGCGAGGACGACGATCCGCCGCGGCCCGGCGGCGTCCCGATGCGGCTGCGGCGGCCTTGGGCCGCCGCGTTGCGGAAAACACAATGATGTTCACGCCGGCCGTTCTGACCATGGTGCTGCTCGGCAATCAGGCGGCGGCGTGGGTCGTGCCCTTCGTCGTCCTCATCGGCAGTACCGCCCCCCGAATTCGATGAATGTCGACGAGCCGGTTTTGCGGGCCGAGGGGCGTCTTGCCCTTGTCGTGCAGGCCGCAGCGCGCGCGTCTCTCAGACATCTACGCCCAGCGGGCGGAGCCTTGGCTAGTGACTTGGCGAGTGACTTGGCGAGTGATTTGGCCTGTGATGCCGACACAATGCGTCGAAGCAA
The DNA here is from genome assembly GCF_001908235.1 of Bradyrhizobium sp. NAS96.2. Classification (GTDB taxonomy): domain Bacteria; phylum Pseudomonadota; class Alphaproteobacteria; order Rhizobiales; family Xanthobacteraceae; genus Bradyrhizobium. The sequence goes on along the minus strand of NZ_LGHK01000191.1, from coordinate 34,316 downwards.
CAGAGGTCGCCAAGCAGCCGGAACGCCGGAAAGCCCAAGCGTTGGACGCGACAGCGGCGTTCCGTGTTCACCGCATGAGCAGCCAGGCCACGCTGGCGATGAGCGCGACCAATGACGCCGCCGCAGCGCAGACAAAGGCTATCTCAATGCCATCGAGGTTGCGGTGGTTGGCCAGCATGGTGGCCCTCCTAGATCGGCACCCGTGGGCCGGATGACATCAGCCATTCCGTCAAATGAGCGGTGGTCTCTTCCTGCCGCGCCTTCCTCAGCAATATCTCACGTTCTCGACCTGGAGGAAGCTTCTTGGCCCGCTGGCGGAGCTCCTGGGCTTCCCTGGAAAGGCGTACTTCAAGAGGAAAAACATGTTTGACCCGGTGCCGTCGCTTCATAGCTCCTCTCTCCAAAGCTGACGTTGACTGCCCAAATCGGATTAAAAAAGTACGAGGAGCCAAAAAGTTCCGTGGCTTGTTGTTTGGCGAGAAAAAGATGAGGAGACCTTGGTCGCGATCAGGTCTTGCGAAAGGAGCAATTGGACATTTGTCAAGTTGAGGTAGCCCGCGAGGGCATCTCCGATGCCGGCCTTCCCCGATACAATGACATCGGCGCTGCTGACGAAGCGCGCTCGTGATCGGGACGGCTTCGGCGTTCCGCCTAGCCCCGGAAGATGCGCCGGCGGCCGTCCTGGTTGCGAAATTCGCGAGCCCATAGCACAACGCCGGCCGCTTGAAATGCTTGCGGTCGGCGCTGGTTCTAGCCCCAGGAAGGAAGTGCAAATTCCTGACAGGCATGAGTACGCGCAGGGCGCACCAAAGGTTCATGGCCTTGGGCTCCGCACGATGAGGTAATCCGAAAGAGGTTATGGGTGAGGATCGATGCAGGGCGAGCAACGCCAATAGCGATAGCCGCGCGGCGCAACACCTCGACGCAACGGTGAACGCTGCCGCGAACGAGCAAGGCCGCCTCGGCTGGCGGCCTCGTATTGGCATGAACGACAAGGCACCGCGAAAGCCGGGCCTTTTTTTCTTACCTCGGTCCTCAAAGAAAAAGACCCCAGCACCCTTGGAGGGCAATGCTGGGGCCAATCCGGATCGCCGACCGCTGCTTGCCGAGACCCAGCGGCCGGTATGAGGGCTGAAAGAATACGAAATGAAAATCACGTGCCCCGATGCCCGGATCATCCAACTGATCTGCAGTTCCGGAAATAACGCATGTGAATCGAGACGAAGGAAAGTGGCACTCCTTCCGGAAAAGAAAGCGCCGGCCACTGCTCCGCCAATGCGACGCGCCCCGACGCCCGGCGAACGGCGTGACGCAGTGCCTTGACGCCGGGCCGGTCGAGATAATAGATGATGATCATCATATATACGACCAACCGGCCACGCCGGCGAGCGCGACAGGAGCACCATGCGTCGAATTGTTGTGACGGGCCTGGGGACGGTGTCCCCGCTGGGGTGTGGCACCGAACTGGTCTGGTCGCGGTTGCTTGCGGGGCAGTCCGGGCTTCGGGCATTGCCGGACTGGGCGATGAGCCTGCCGGCGCGCGTCGCAGGCCAGGTGCCTGACAAGGCTGACGATGCCGAGGGCGGGTTCGATCCTGATTCCGCGGCGCCGCGCAAGGACCAGAAGAAGATGGACCGGTTCATCCTGTTCGCGCTGCTGGCGGCCGCGGAGGCTGTGGCGCAAGCCGGTTGGATGCCGGCCGAGGCGCGGGCGCAGGAGCGCACCGCGACCGTGATCGCAACCGGGATCGGCGGGTTTCCCGCGATCGCGGATGCGGTGCGCACGGTGGAGAAGAGCGGCACGCGCCGCCTGTCGCCGTTCACCGTTCCCGCCTTCCTGGCCAATCTCGCGGCCGGGCACATCAGCATCCGCTATGGCTACAAGGGTGCGATCGGCGCGCCGGTGACCGCCTGTGCTGCGAGCGTTCAGGCGATCGGCGATGCGGCGCGGCTGATCCGGTCCAATGAGGCCGACGTTGCGATCTGCGGCGGCGCGGAGGCGTGCATCGATCCGGTGAGCCTTGGCGGTTTTGCGGCCGCGCGGGCGCTTTCGACGTCGTTCAATGATGAGCCCGCCCGGGCCTCGCGGCCGTTCGACCGCGACCGCGACGGTTTTGTGATGGGCGAAGGCGCAGGCGTGCTCGTGATCGAGGAGCTCGACCATGCGCTGCGGCGCGGCGCGCAGCCGATCGCCGAGATCGTCGGCTACGGCACCACGGCGGACGCCTATCACATCACCGCAGGTCCCGAAGACGGCGACGGCGCCCGCCGCGCCATGGAGATGGCGCTGGCGCAGGCCGGCTTGCGCGCGAGCGATATCCAGCATCTCAACGCGCATTCGACATCGACGCCGGTCGGCGATCTCTCCGAACTGGAAGCCATCAAGCGCGTGTTCGGGCGCGAGGGCGGGGTTGCCGTCAGCGCGACCAAGTCGGCGACCGGCCACCTGCTTGGCGCTGCCGGCGGCGTCGAGGCGATCTTCACGATCCTGGCGCTGCGCGACCAGGTCGCGCCGCCGACGCTCAATCTGGAGAACGCCGATCCGGCCGCGCAGGGTATCGACCTCGTCGCCAACACTGCACGGCGGATGGCGATCGAGCACGCGATCTCGAACGGCTTCGGATTTGGCGGCGTCAACGCCAGTCTCGTGTTTCGACGCTGGGCTTGAGGCGGCCGGCTGTGCTGCACGCGTGACAGTTCAGGCGGGCGCGCTCGCACGCCTTGCCGCCGCTCATCCGCCTCACGGCTTTGCCACACTCGCATCGATCGGGAGCAAGTAGCCCGCATGAGCGCAGCGACATGCGGGGACGGACCATTCCCCGGATATCGCTACGCTCATCCGGACTACGCTTGCTGCGCGCCGACCTCTCCCGAGGGAGAGGTGGACCTCCGGCGCCGCCCGACGTCACCCCTTCGCCACGCTCGCATCGATCAGGAGCTTCGCGACCGTGAGCGCCGACTGCGCCGGCCCGTCTTCCGACTGCTGGCCGGTGACGTAGATGCCTTCGATCAGCAGCAGCAGCGCATCGCCGAGCACGGCGGGGTGGCGCGCGCCCATGCTGCCTGCGAGCTCGCGCAGGCGCCTGCGAAACAGCTTCTTGTGCGCTTCGGCGACCTGCCGCGCGGGATTGTCCCGCGACGGATACTCCACGGTGGCGTTGGTCAGGCCGCAGCCGCGATAGCCCTCGGCCACGGCGTTGGCAGACAGCACACGGATGTAGGCCAGCACATGCTCGCGCGCATCGCTGTATGACTTGCCGCCGGGCTTCTCGAACTTCTCCCAGAAGTTCGCTTCATAGTCGCGCATATAGGCGGCGGCGAGTTCGTCCTTGGAGGCGAAGCTGCGATAGAGGCTCGGCTTGGTGACGCCGGCGCGCTCGACCACCTCGTCGACGCCGACGGCGCGGATGCCCTCGCGATAGAACAGCTCGCTTGCGGAGGCGCGGATGCGGTCGGCGGCCCGTACGGGGCGCTCCGCGGATGGTTCGACGGCTTTCTTCATGACGGCTCCTTCGGATCCTCCCCGCGACCCTCTTGACAATGTTACTGACCGGTACGTATACACACCGCGTCGCAACACGTACCGGTAAGTAACATGTCCAGCACCGCCCTTCAAGAAGCTCCCGTCCGCCGGCGCCCGTTCGGCCAGAATTACGCGTTCGTCGTCGTCGCCGTGATCTTCCTTGCGCTGCTCGCCTCCGCCGGCCTGCGCGCGACGCCGGGCGTGCTGATGCTGCCGCTGCAAGGCGCGTTCGGCTGGGATGTCGGCGTAATCTCGTCATCCGCCGCGGTCGGCATCTTCCTCTATGGCCTCGCCGGCCCGTTCGCCGCGGCCGTGATGCAGCGCTTCGGCATCCGCCGCACGTTGCTGGGCGCACTGCTGCTGATGTCGGTCTCGACCGGCATGAGCTACTTCATGACCGCGCCGTGGCAATTGTTCATGAGCTGGGGGTTATTGTCCGGCATCGGCTCGGGCGCGGTCGCCAACGTGCTCGGCGCCACCATCGTCAATCGCTGGTTCACCACCAATCGCGGCCTCGTCATGGGGCTTCTGACCGCGTCGACCGCGACCGGCACGCTGATCTTCATGCCGGGCCTTGCGGCGCTGGTGGCATGGGGCGGCTGGAAGCCGGTGGTGCTGACGGTCGCCGCATGCTGCGCGGCGCTGATCCCGCTGGTGTATGTCCTGGTGCCGGAGCGGCCTGCTTCGGTCGGCCTGCGCGCGTTCGGCAGCGCGCATGACGATCCGCCCGCGCAGCAAGCTGCGGGCAATCCGTTTGTCGCCGCGATCAGCAACCTCGTGCGCGCCGCGCAGACGCGGGCGTTCTGGTTCCTGTTCGGCACGTTCTTCATCTGCGGCTTCACCACCAACGGCCTGGTCGGCACCCATCTGATCGCGTTCTGCGGCGACCACGGCATCGTCGAGGTGCAGGCGGCGAGCCTGCTCGCGCTGATGGGGTTCTTCGACCTGTTCGGCACCACGCTGTCGGGCTGGCTCACCGACCGGTTCGATCCGCGCAAGCTGTTGTTCTTCTATTATGGGCTGCGTGGCCTGTCGCTGATCTACCTGCCCTACTCGGATTTCTCGCTGGTCAGCCTGTCGGTGTTCGCGGTGTTCTATGGCCTCGACTGGATCGCGACCGTGCCGCCGACCGTGCGCATCGCCAATGAGGCGTTCGGCGACAAGAATGCGCCGCTGGTGTTCGGCTGGGTCGTCGCCGGCCATCAGTTAGGTGCCGCCTGCGCCGCGTTCTTCGCCGGCTTCATGCGCTCAAGCCAGGGCGATTACCTGCAGGCCTTCATGATCGCGGGCCTGACCGGCATCATCGCCGCCGTGCTGTCGCTGCTGATCACACGGCGGCCGGCGCAACCGGTGCTCGCCGCGGCGTGAGACCGCGTAGAACAAAACTGTGAACTCTGTCACGCTTTTGCAAGCTGTCATTGCGAGGAGTGGCAGCGACGAAGCAATCCATGTCTCCGCTTGCGGTGAGATGGCTTGCTTCGGGGAGCCTGTCATCCGGCGGCGCTTCGCGCCGACCGGGTGGCTCGCAATGACGGAGGTTGGCGTTTGGCATAAATCCGCATCTCACAGAGGAAAGTAGCACGCCTATGACGCCGCAAGACTGAAGCGCGATGAGATCAGGTTGAATCTTCATCGCGCTTCAGCCATTTGTTTGAGCATGATCGCCGCGCAAACGCGCTCCGAGTTTGTCGCGAGAGAGAACCACTTCGCAGCTTTCCAGATTATGCTTCAATGACCGGTTGAGCGCCGGTTCATGTCCTCGAGCGGCTGGCGCATGGAATCGAACTGCTCGCCAAAACCTTTCCAGTCGCCGGATTTCAACCGCTCAACGGCCTTGTTGTAACGATCGAGCGCCTCCCTTGCCCCGCTCGTCGACGGGCCGGCGGCAGGCAGTTCATCATTCGTGCCCGAGGCCGGCCGCGCCGCGCCGGGCTCGACGAACAGCGCGGACAAGGCCTCTCCGATCGTCTCCTTCATCACCACATGCTCGCCATAGGCTGCGATCACGCGTTTCAGCTCCGGCAGGTGGCCGTACTCCGCGCGCAGATAGAGCGGCGTGACATAGAGTATCGAGTTCTCGATCGGGATCACGAGCAAGTTCGCACCGCGTATCACCCGCGAGCCCATCTGATTCCACAGCGTGATCTGCTGCGATATCTCGGTATTCTGGTTGATCCGCGCCTCGATCTGGAACGGCCCGTAGACGAGCTTCTCCTTGGGAAATTCGTAGACGATCAGCTTGCCGTAGTCGGGCGCGTCACATCGCGCCGCCAGCCACGCGATCATGTTGTCGCGGCGGCTCGGCACCATGGGAAGCATGAGGAAGAACTCGGCCTGCGGCTCATCGGGCAGCCGCATGATGATGTAGTACGGCGCCATCGTCGCAATGCCGTCACCGCCCGGCTGGCGCGGGAATTGCCACAGATCCTCGCGGTTATAGAAAACGTCGGCGGCCTCCATATGGTAGGTCTGGTAGAGCCGCGCCTGAATCAGGAACAGGTCTTCCGGATATCGAATGTGCTTCTGCAAGTCCGCCGGCATCGCCGCGAACGGCTTGAACAGGCCCGGGAAGATGGACCGATAGGTCGCCGCGACCGGATCGCCGGTGTCGACGAGGTAGAAATCGACGGTCCCGTTATAGGCATCGATGATGATCTTCACTGAATTCCTGATGTAGTTGAGATCGAAATCGTGCGCCGGCTGCGACGAGGGGAAATAGGAACTCACCGTGTAGGTGTCCTGGATCCAGAACATCCGCCCGTTGCTGATGACCAGATAGGGATCGTGATCGAGCCTGAGGAACGGAGCAATGGTCTGGACCCGTTCCCTGATATTGCGGCGGATCATGATCCGGCTGTCGGCGGTAATATAACTTGAGAGCACCAGATTCGGGTCGTTGAAGTAATAGGCAAACAGGCCTCTCCACACGACTGCTCCGATCGGAACGCCACCCGTGCCGCCATAATCCGCGTAGACGTTGTCCTTTCCCTTGGGATAGTCGAACTCCGGCGTGCTCCCCTTGACGACGACGTAGTCGTCGCTCTCCTCGCCGTAATAGATGCGCGGCTCGAGGATTTTGGGGCCGCCGTCGGCAACCGGAGGGATGTCCCGCAGATAGAACAGCGGCAGTCCTTCGACATTCTTGCGGGTGACCGGGCTCATCACCGCGCCGTTGCCGTGGGTGAACAGCACGTGGCGGTTGACCCATGTCTGGGCGTTCGGCGGCAGCAGGGAGGGTCGCAGCTCGCGCGCCGAGAGCATCACGCTCTGGTAGGAGCCATCGAGCCAGTAGCGGTCGACGTCGAGATCGTGGAATTTGTAGTAGGTGCGGATCTCCTGCAGCTGCGCGTAGGTGTCCGACAGGGGCAGCCAGTCCCACAGCCTGATATTGTCGATCGTCGCCTTGTTGGCCTCGAGCGTCTTGAAGGTCAGTTTCTGTTCGGCGGCAAACGGCTTGACGACGATCTTGTCGAGATCGTAGGCCTGCCGGGTCAGCGCGATATTGCGTTCGATATAGGGCTTCTCCAGCTCCAGCTCGCTCGGCTTGACGAAGAATTGCCGGAACAGGGCGGGGATTACGCCCGACAATGCCAGGGTGCCGATGGCGACGAGCACGACCGCCGCCGCCGGAAGCCGGTAGCCGCGCGCCCGCAGGTTTGCCCACGCGACGAGCGCCGCGGTGATCGAGAGGGCGATCATGAGCCACAGGGCCGGCAACCCCACATGCACATCGGTGTAGCTTGCGCCGACGACAACGCCGTTGTCGCCGTAGAGCAGCAGATAGCGGTCGAGAGCGTAGGACCAGGCCTTCACCGCGAAGAGAAGGCCGAGCAATGCCGAACCGTGGGCGATCGCCATGGGCGACATCGACCGCTGATGAACGTCGTATTCGATATCGCCGCGAGCCCAATAGATCGCTGCGGCGAACACCGCGCTCAGGACCAGGGTGAGCAGGATCCAGTTCTTGACCAGGACATAGGCGGGCAGCGAGAACAAGTAGAAGCCGAGGTCCTTGTTGAAGAGCGGATCGTCTGCGCCATAGGGCGCCTGATAGAGATACCTCAGGAAGATGTCCCAATGGCCGACTTCGGCCGCCGCGACGAGCAGCGCGAGCAAGGCTGCCCCGCCTGCGACGATCGCGGGCCACGGCAGTCGATCCAACAACCGCGCAAACGGATCGGGCGGCGCGCTGCCCGCGACCTGCCAGACGGGCGCCGCGGCAACCTGTGTCGACCGCTTGCCGGCTAAACGCAGCGCGAGACCCCCGTTCACCCCGAGGATGAGAGCCGTTCCCGTCCAGGCCGCAGCAAAGGTGGCAGCCTTGGCGCCGATGGTTGTCCAAAAGATTTGCAAATAGCCGACCGACGAAAACCACAGCCAGTCGACCAGGAAATCGCTCGCGAGCGCGAGCAGGATCAAGCAGATCACAATGGCAATGGTCGCAAGGATGAGCCTGACCACGCCACTTTGTCGTGGTGCCTTCCGTTCGGGTCCGGTAATCCCGATCGTCATGGCTGCTATCATAGCGGAAAGCAGCGGCGTTCGCCTGCCTGATTGGGACCGGGATTCCACGGAGTGCAAAACAGCCCGCGAGAAATCACGCTCCCGCGACGAACCCGCTTCGGACAAGGCTATGGAATGGCGCTGCTTTGGCGCACCATTCAGAATAGAACCGCGAACTCTTATGCGATTGAAATTGTTCTCTAATTCCAGACTGCGCCCAAGTTATTGAGTGCAGATGGAGCAAGGCGAGGAAGCCGGGAGCGCGCCATACCCTCGATCCGATCGAGCACGTCACGAAGCGCCGGAGCTCACGGACGAGCAGCGCGCCAGCGTCTTTGACTACAACGCGGCCAAGCTGCTCAACATCAGCCTCAGCTGGCACTGCGGAGACGCTGGCGCCCGGCGGCTCCGGCGTCACAGCTCCCCGTGGCCGTTCGCCGAGCGGAACAGTTCGGCTTCGGATGCGTTTTCCGACCGAAGAACGCCATTGGGCGGAACGCATGTGCTGATGCGCAACGACCGACCTGCGGTTACGCTTGAATGCCCCGCGTGCAGTCGCGCGACGCTGCATCGGCTTCTTTACGTCAAGAACGGTTGCGACATCCTGCAATGTCCTGACTGCGGACTGGGACGCACCGAGACATCGAGCTTCGACCCCCTCGCCTATTATGACGATGGCTACTTTTCCGGCCGTCAGTCCGACGGCTACGCCGACTATCGCGGCGCCGAACCCGTGCTACGGCGCGAGTTCGCCCGCACGGTCGAGTTCATCCGGCGCCGCAAGGCACAGGGCTTCTTGCTCGAGATCGGCTGCGCCTACGGCTTCTTTCTCGATGAAGCGCGCCGCGCTGGATTTGAGGTGAGCGGCATCGAGCCCGCAGAAGCGGCTGCAGCGCATGCTGGTGATCTCGGCTTGAACGTCGTGCGCGGTCCGCTGAGCGAAGCGACTCTCAAGTCGCTTGGCACCCTGGATGTCATCGTCCTCCTCGATGTCGTCGAGCATCTGCCCGAGCCGAGGGAAGCCCTCGCGCTACTTGCAGACCATCTCCGGCCGGACGGAATCATCGTGCTGACGACCGGAGACTTCGGTTCCTTGGCAGCGCGATCGACCGGCGCGCACTGGCGCCTGATGACGCCGCCGCAGCACCTCTGGTTCTTCAACCGCGACAGCATCGCGTCTCTGGCCGATTCGATCGGTCTTCGCATAGAGAGTTCCGATCACCCCTGGAAATTCGTGCCGCTCTCGCTGATCACCTTCCAAATCGGTCGCATGCTCGGCCGCAAGATCGCGGCCAGCCCGACCGGCAACCGGTTCGCCATTCCGGTGAACCTGTTCGACGCGATGCGCGTGGTCTTGAGCAAGGCGCCCCCACGTCCGGATACGAGCTTCCCATGACCGGCCGGATTCGCAATCCCTGGGTTGTTGTCGCGGCGTACAATGAAGCACCGGTGGTCGGCAGTGTCGTGTCCGGCATTCGCCGCGCCGGATACGCGGTCATCGTGGTCGATGACGGATCCGCCGACCGCACCGGCGACGTCGCGTTGCTCGCAGGTGGGGTCGTGGTCCGGCATCCGATCAACCTCGGACAGGGCGCCGCACTACAGACCGGCATCGACTTCGCCCTCGAGCAGCATGCGGATGCACTCGTCACGTTCGACGCCGATGGTCAGCATTCCCCCGCGGCCATCGCGGCGCTGCTCGCGGCCATCGAGCAGCCCGGGATCGATTTCGCGCTCGGCAGCCGATTTCTCGCCGGCGCGACGGCAAATCTGCCGGTGCTGCGCCGCATCTTGCTCGGCGCCGCGATCCGGTTTACGCGCGCGAGCACCGGACTGCCAGTCACCGATACCCACAATGGCCTACGGGCGATGACCGCGCGCGGCGCCCGCGCGATCTCCTTGCGACAGAACCGAATGGCACACGCGTCCGAGATCCTGCACCAGATCGCGCAGAGCCGCCTGCGCTTTGTCGAGGTGCCGGTGAACATCGAGTACAGCGCCTATTCGTTGGGCAAGGGTCAACGCATCACCGATGCTCTGACCATCCTGATCGATCTGTTCGCGCGGAGACTCTACCGATGATCGCGCAGCTGTTTCTGACCGTCCTTCTCGGGTTGGTTTTGGTCTACGCATGGTCAGCGCATCGAACGGTGCCGATTATCGGGCTGTTCGCGAGCGGCGCCGGGCTCGCCGGCCTCTACTTCGTCTGGGTGCCGGAGCATGCCACGGCGCTTGCCGCCTTCGCGGGAATCGGCCGCGGGTCAGACCTCATCGTCTACACCTGGGTCGTGATCAGCTTGCTCATCATGCTCCACTTGCATCTCAAGCTGCGGCTCCAGCTCGACATGATCACGCGGCTGACGCGCGCCGTGGCGATCGATCGCGCCAAGGAGAGCCGGCGTGAGGCAGGCCGCCCGCGAAAACGTCGCCCGGCCACGTTAGCCCGAAAGGCCGAGGCGCCCCCGATCGAATTGCAGGCGAAGAAGTAGATGCCATTGCCAAGTCGCGCGGGGCAAGTTTGTGCAGGCGGGCGTCACTCACCGAGCCCGCGACGAATTGGCGTAGATCCAGGCGAAGGGGCGGCCAAATCGTTTGACCTCGTCAACCAGTACGGCCGTCGTGCCATCGGCACAAGGCCAGCGCTCGGTGGCGATCAGGTAGTCGGCCTTGTCCAGATGTGTTTCGGCAATCCAGTTGCGACGGAACATCACGCCGGCCAGATTCTCGCGCCAGGCCAGGCAGAGCAGCACGCGCGGCGAATCGCCCGCGAACCGGCCTTCGGCGTCAATTCGCGCCTCGAGGCGGCGCAGCGCCTCGGGAGCCGCCATGCTCCAATAGTCGAGGTCGAAGCGGCCGTAAGCGCCGGGGACGCCGCCTGCCAGACCGTTCATCGCGATATATTCGAGCGGATGCAGGATGATGAGCGTCGCCAGGATGGTGGCCGCGTGCGCGCCCCCGAGGGCCACGGGCACGATCGGGAGGCGCCGCAAGAAGGGCAAGAGGCTCGCGAGCCCGCGCGCGGCCACGATGGCGAGCATCGGGATCACGAACAATACATGGCGCATACCGTCATAAAGCGTCGAGCCTTGCAGGATAAGCACCCCGATAGGCCCGAACGCCGCCACACTAACGACCAGCACCGCGCGCGATCCTGCGAGCTCGGCCGCGACCGGTCGCAGTCCCACAACACCGGACCGCCGCAGCGCGCCGAAGGTGGCGCGGATCCACGACCCTGCAGCACCGATCCAGACCGCCATGCCGAGCAACAGCAACGCCAGAAAGCCCTCCGGCAGACGCGCCACGAGCTGTCCCGGGATGTACCAGGCGGGCACGTTATCGGTGAACGTGAGCCGGCCCCAGTTCTGAAATTCGAACGAGGTGTCGAGCGTACCAAAGTGCCGATAGGCCTCGAGGAATTGCGTGAGCGGATTTCCAATCTGCAACCACGGCCAGAGCGCAACCGCCGTCAGCCAGGCGATGAGGATGACGAGCAGCGTATGCGAGGCGATCCGGCGCAATTGGCCATAGCCCGCGCGGCCATGGCGCAGCAGCACCTCGAGCGCGCACAGGCTCATGCCGCCGACGAGGTAGACGTGCGTGATCACCCCGCCGGTGCGCGTCGCGATGGCGAGACCGGTGGCAAGGCCTGTCACAAGGGTCAGCCGCCAGCTAGGCGCCCCCTGCCACACCATCAGGACGATCGCGAGGGTCGACCAGTTCATGGCGAACAGGAACGGCACGTCGATCGGGGCGAAGAACAGGTTGCCGTAGAGGTAGCCGGTCAGCAGGCACAGGGTGAGCGCCGTCAACCCAGCCCAGGACCCGACCGTGAGCCGTGCGATCGGCACGACAGCGGCGAGCCCAGCGAGACCGACCAGAAAGGTCATGGCGTGCCGGACCGTGATCGGGCTCGCGAGCGCAAGCGACTGCACCGCCGCGACGAGCATCTGAAACCAGGGTCCATACATCCACAGATACTCTTCGACCGTCTCGAACTGAGACCGGTCCGCAAAAGCGCTCGTGTACCAGGCAAGCGCCTTGGGGCCGTACTCGTCGGTGTTGAATTCGTCGGTCGACAGCCCGTAGTCCGCGGCGGTCGCAAGCCCGATGATTAGGGCCACGCCGAGCACAAGGAGCACGAGCAACGTCTCGGCATGGCGAGCAGCAAATGCGAGGCCGAGTTGCGGCCTCACAAACCCGGAGCTGTCGCGATCCACCCGTTCAAGCGCCATGCAACGTCCTTAACCGATTGCATGACCACGCACTGGGGCCGCCCGGAACGCGGTGGGAATTTGCGTTGCGGAAGCACCCGTCACTTGAAGCTATCATCTCGCTCAACCGCTAAATCGGGAACGACCCCCAGCGCACCTCAAGTGTTGTACTTTGGCTGGACTTCGGTAACACGCCTGACGGGAACTTTGTTCCCGAGGTTTCAAATCAGGTCAGCCAAGGCGGATGAGCAATCCGATCCTTCTTACCGGAGGTGCCGGATTCATTGGGAGCCGCACGGTGTACGAACTTGTTGATCGTGGCGAACAGCCGCGGACATCGACCGCAAGTCTGCGTCTTGACTCATCCCGGACATCGCATTGCAAGCATCACGGCCTCCATATGCCGGGCTAGATCAAGCGATGGAGGTCGGGGATGAGGTGCCTGCATATATTTGCCACTCCAGATGGAAAATCCCATTTTGGGGAGGTGGGCGTCGTGACGACGATGACTCCGCTATTCCCCAACGAAGCGCCTTTTGAGCTTTCGGCATACTAACTGGCGTCACGCGTCCGTTTTGTTCACATCCCAGCTGGGGTGCGCGAAGCCGGTTTTCACATGCCACCGGATAGACTGCTCGCCGTATGGCTGGACGGCCACGTGGAATTCGAGACGAGCGATGGAAAGGTGAGACGCGTTACTGCAGGACATGCAGTCCTCGTCGAGGATACCCACGGGAAGGGACATATCTCGCGCCATCCACCGGAAGGGCAGAACCTTATTTTGGTTATGCTGCCAAACGGTCTTGGGTTGCCATCTGACTAATCAGCTTCGCGGCCCTTGGCCGATGCCGATGAACCGGCCACCATCCGCTGCCCTTCCGAAAGGGGGGACATCGTGTGGCAGTGTAGGAAATCGAAGAGACGACGACATCCGGCAGCTTTGGCGCGCCATTCAGAATAAAACTACGAACTCGTATGCGATTGAGATTCCGATATAATCCAGCAAATGGCGGTTGGCCAAGTCCTGGCACCACCCGACATGCGCGCCTGTATGGGGTTAACCAAGCCTGGCGCGGCCACCCAATGCGGTGAGAAGTGGCTCAAGCTGGTCCTCATAGACCCGCCAACGTCCGACTGCGCTCCGATAAATGGGCTTGCGGACCTGCGTCGCGCTCGCGGTGCGGACCGGACGCTCGGTTCTGTGAAACGACAGGCAGCGGTCATCCCATGGCAAGCCGCAATGGGCGATGATGCGCTGCGCCTGGCTCTCCAGATCACCCACCACGTCTTCATAACGGACGTCCAGGACGCTTCCGGCCGGCAGGACGCGGCACCAATGCGTCATCAGCCGCTCGTAGCGCCGGTAATAGCGGCCGAGTTCGCCGAGATCGTAGGTATGGTTTTGCTCGGCGGAAAACAGCTTGGAAAAGCACGACACACAGGTGTCGACCGGATCGCGCACGGCGTGAATGATCTTCGCCTGCGGCAGCGCCAAATGAATAAGTCCGAGGAAATAATAGTTCGATGGCATCTTGTCGGTGACGCGCTGCACGGTTGGGCTTGCCTCTCGCCGCGCAATCTCGCCGAGCCGCGCGACATAATCTCTTCCGATTTGCCGCAAGGCGGCCTCATCCAGCGCAGGCACGAATTCCGGATATGGGATCGTACAGCCGTCCGTCCCACGGACGGTAAGAACGACGTCACGGAAGGTCTGCAGTTCGCCGGCGCCGTGCACCTTGGGATGGCTGGCGATGATCTGTTCGATCAACGTCGTGCCCGAACGCGGCATGCCGACGACAAAGATCGGCACCTGTGAAGGATCGCCGCTGCCGGACTTCGCTTCGATCATGTCCGGAGTGAAAATACGCTCGATGCGGTCAAACAGCGCGAAGGCCGCCGTCTCGTCATAGCCAATCGTCGCGCGCTTGGCCGCATTGCCGGCGTGCAAATGCCGGAACGAACGCGGGTAGTCTTGAAGGTCCGCATAGGCCTTGCCGAGCGCGAAGTCGATCCGCATGCGATCGGTCTTCGATAGGCCCTCGCTCTTCGCTGCAAGCGCTTCCAGGGCGACAAGATGCGGGTCGCCAGCGACGAATTTCCTGGAGTCGGCAAGATTGACATAGACGCTCGCGACGGCCGGATCGAGCCGCAGCGCCTCGAGATAAGCCTCCTCCGCTTCGCCCAACCGGCCCAGCTCCTTCAGCACGTTGCCCATGTTGTTATAGGCATCCGCCAGATCCGGCTTGAGCGCGAGCGCGCGCTGATGAGAGGCGAGCGCGCCATCGAGGTCGCCGCGCTCGAACGCGATCCGCCCCATCAGATTGACGGCGTCGTGATTGTTCATATTGAGCGACAGCGCCCGGCTGGCCGCCACTTCCGCCTCATCCACTTTTTTCTGGTCGAGCAGCACAGTGCCGTAGTGCAGATGAATCTTGTCACTGTTCTGCTCGATGACGAGCGCGCGGCGCAACAACTCGGCGGCTTCGTCGAGCCGCTCGAGATCCTTCACCGCAAGCGCCAGATTATCGAGCGTATCGGGATTGTTGGGCGCAATCTCAAGCGCCTTGCGGTAAACCGTCTCGGCCTCTTCGGCGCGCTTGAGTTCACGCAGGCAGGTGCCGAGATTGTTCCAGCCGTCGGCGAAGTCCGGCTGCAATTCGACGGCACGGCGATAGGACGGCTCAGCCTCGGCAAAGCGTTTCAATCGCTGCAGAGCGTTACCGCGATTGCTGTGAGCTTGCACGAAATGGGCCTGCAGCGCGATGGCGCGTTCGTGCAACGAGAGCGCCTCCTCGAACTTGCCCTGATCGAACAGGGCGATGCCGAGATTGCTGTGGGCGCCGGCATTGCCCGGATCAAGCGCGATGGCGCGGCGGCTCGCCGCAATGGCTTCGTCGACGCGGCCGGCAAGTCGGCACATTTCACCCAGATTGGCGTGATAGAGCGCAACATTCGGATTGATCGCTATCGCTTGCTGTACGTGTGCGATGGCATCGGACAATTTGCCGGACTGGTGCGCAATGATGCCGAGCATGTGGGCAGCTTCGGCATTGTCGGGCTCGGCTTCAATCGCGCGGCGCGTCAACTCGTCTGCATCGGCCAGAAATCCGTTGCGGCGCTTCTGTTCGGCGACAACGAGCGCCTGGCCGGGCGGCGTTGCCGTCACCGGCGCAGTGATTGGCTCCGCAACCTGCGCGGCTTCCGCCGCCATGATCGCCGCGGCATGCGCGGCGCGGCGCGCGCCTTCGGCCCTGAACGGCGTGAGCCGCGCAAGGTCGCCCCGCACGACAGCCGCAAGTTCCTCAACGATGCGCGGCACGATATCGGTCCAGCTCTCGCCGCGCTTTTGCCGAAACAGGCGCATGGTCGGATACCAGGGATTGTCCTCGCGATTGAGCATCCAGCGCCAATCACTCACCCAGGGCAGCAACACCCAGACAGGCTTGCCGAGCGCGCCGGCAAGGTGCGCAACCGATGTGTCAACCGTGATGACGAGATCGAGCGCATCGACCGCGCCAGCCGTATCGGAAAAATCCTGAAATTGCGCGCCGAGATCTTCGATCGCGGGCTTGCCCTTTCGCTTTTTCAGATCGACCGCTCGCGGCCCAAACTGCAGGCTTGCGAATGAAGCGCCCTGCACTTCGAAGAGCGCCGCCAGGACTTCTAGATCAAGGGAGCGGCGGCTGTCGTTGACGTGTTCGGGATTGCCGGCCCACACCAGGCCGACCTTGAGGCCTCGCATCTTGGCAAGGTGCTTGCCCCAGCGTTGCGCGGCATCGGCAGGCGCGCGCAGATAACGCACGTCGCAAGGAATGGATTCGAGCCGGGTCCTGAACAGCCGCGGCAGGCTGAGCAGCACGGCATCGCATTGATACGGCGCCGGATCGCCGCGATCGCCGAGCACGGCGATGCCTGGCAGGCTTTCGCGGAAAAGCCTCACCAGCTGCTGATGCACTCGCAAGGTGACGCGGCTCGCGCGCCGGGCAAGCGGCGGGATGTAACGCGCGAATTGCAGCGTATCGCCGAAACCCTGTTCGGCCTGAACATAGATGTGCTTGCCGGCAAGGCTGCCGCCTGCCCAGGGAATTTCCGGAAAACGCGGCCCCTTGCGTTCGGTCGAGCGAAGCCGCCATTCATATTCGTCAAGACCCTCGCCGAATTCGCCGCGCATGAGCAGGAGAATGCCGAGCCCGGAACGGGCATTGGCGTGATGCGGCGCCAGCGCGATCGCGCGGCGCAGCGCGGCAATGCCTTCGTCGAAGCTGCCGCTGTGATGCAGCGTCGTGCCGTAATTGGCCCAGCCGTCGGCATAATCCGGCTTGAGCTCGATGGCGCGGCGAAAAGCGGCGATCGCCTCGTCGAATTTCCGCAGAGCGTGGAGCGCATTGCCGAGATTGCCGTGGGCTTCGGCGAAGTCCGGCGCGGCCGCGATTGCCTTGCGTTGTGCGCGCGCCGCCTCTTCGTAGTCTTTCAGCTCGTAGAGCGCGACGCCGAGATTGCTCAGCGCCGCCGGCAGATCCGGCTCGATGGCAAGCGCACGCCGTGCCTCTTCAACGGCGAGCTTGGGCCGCCCGGCAAGGCGAAGCATCTCGCCGAGATTGGCGTGAAACACCGCGATCTGTGGCGCGAGCTTGGTCGCGCGCTGCACATGCTGGATAGCCTCGGCAAGCTTGCCGTTTTGATGTGCGATGACGCCGAGGAGGTGTTCGACTTCCGGCGTATTCGGCTGCACCTGGAGGATCTGACGGCACACCGCCTCGGCTTCCGTCAGCCGGCCGTCGTTGCGGCAGCGCTCGGCGTATTGCAATGCCTCACCGAGCGGCATGAACGCCGGTGGTGTCTGCCCGCCCCTATTGTTCATTGCCTGGATGCACCGCTGTCTTAAGCCGCCTCACCACGAATAGCGCAGCGTCCCCGTCCCGCCATAGGTTTGCGCGCCGGCGCCGAAATCGCCGTCGAATTTGACGATCGCGGTCCAGCTCTGTGTGATGTGCAATTCGGCGGCGGCGGTCGTCAGCGCGGAGTCCTTCGGCGGCGCCGCGCCGTTCACCGTGAAATTCGAGCCGGGCAAGGCCTGGAAAGCGGCGTTCAACGCCGTCGCATTCGTGTACCAATCATGCGCCCAGGCGAAGCGGCCGCGCAGCACCAGCGGCATGCCGTTGACGACTTGCAGATTGTCGAAGCGCATGCCGAGCTCACTGCGCGTGTCGGTCGCATTTGCCGACGCATAAGACAATCCGAAGCCACCGCCGGTGAGATCGGTTTCGGTGTAGCTCGGCGTGCGGAAGCCTTGCGCCTGCAGTGCGGCGTAAGGTGTCACGCCAATGATGGCGCCGGTGACCGGCACGGCATAGCGATAGCCGGCTTCGCCCCGCGCCGCGTAGCTCTGGCCCGTGAACGTCGCGCGCAACTGATCGCCGAGCGCGATGCGATCCGTGGTGAACCAGTGATTGGCGAAGGCCAGCGCGCCGGACAGATAGAGCGGCCCCCAATGCGTCTTGGTGTAGAGGCCGGCCTGGAAGGCGTCGCTGCGTCCAGAGCCGAGCGCCTGCGCGAGCGTCCAATTGGTGCCGCCGCCGGCAAGGCCGAAGCCGTAGACCGTGTCCGGCGTGAAGTGCCGCTCCATGCCGGCCGCGAAGCCGTAATCGCTCGCCGTGACATTATTGGAGCCGAGCGCCGCATTGCCATCGGTATGGCTCGCACCACCGAAAGCCGCGCCCCACACCGTCCAGCGCTGATCGAAGCTTTGCGGCGCATTGGATTGCGGCGCCTTCAGCGCCTTGGCGTAAGCGAGCGCCACATCTGCCGGCAAGGTCGTGTCCTGCTCCGGCGCAAATCTTGCGGCGCCGCCGCCGCTGATGCCGCCGCCGCCAGCCGTCGGATCGAGCATCAGCTCCAGGAAATGCGTCATCAGCTGATCGGCACCCTTGCCCGCTGCGGTCGCCGCTTCGCCGGAGAGCTGGGTCAGCCCATATTGCAATTGCGACGGAGAAAGATTGAACAGATTGGCAAAGCCCGCCGGCGGCGTAACGCCGCTCTGGATCGCGGCGTCGATCGCGGTGGCGACATTGACGACATTGACGGGCGGATTGGGTGGCAACAGCGGCAGCAGCGAGTTGTATCTGACCGTCAGATCGACGTCGTCGCCGGTATAGCTGAGCACGCCTCTGTAGATGCCGAAGACGACGTCCTGGTTGGTGAACGTCCCGGTCACGCCGCCGCTGGCGGCAAGCACCGTATAGGTGGAGTTGACAACGGGCGTGCTGCCGCCGGCGACGGCGAAGCGCGCGCCGCTCGCGATCGTCGCCGTCCCGGACACGTTGGCGCGACTCGCCGCCACGCCGTTGAGCGTCACCATGTAGACCGCCGCCGACTGCAGCGTGAGGCTGCCATTGATCGTCATCGACGTGCCGGGCGCCAGCGTGCCGCCGGCATTGACGTTGACCGCGTTGAACGTGCCGGTGCCGGCCAGCGTGCCGCCGTCGACGTTCCAGGCCTGGGACTGGCCGAAGACGCCGGTCGCCGTCCACACGCCGCCCACCACGTTGAAGGCGGTGAAGCCGGTATATTGCGTGCCGATATTCGACAGGTTGAAAGCGCCGCTGCCGGTGCCGCCGAGCTGGAACGTGTCGCTGCCCTGGCCCTTGACGAGGCCGGTGATGCTGTAGCCCGGCCCCAGCGTAAAACTGTTGCCGGCGGCATTGCCTGACAGATCCACCGCCGTGCCGCTCGTCCCGACGATGACGCCGGAATCGAAAACGCCGACCGGGCTTGCGCTGCTGACCGAGATGCCGGTGGCGGCCGAGATCGTGCCGCTATTGGTGATCCCGTCAGCGAAGGCCATGACATGGTCGACCTTGATGCCGGTGCCGCCGGCCAAGATCGTACCGGAATTGCTGATGCCGCCGCTGAAGGTCGAGATCGTCACCGACGCGCCAAAGAAGGCGTCGCCGCCGACCCAAATGCCGTTGCCGCCCGACCCGGCCGAGATCGTGCCGGAATTGCTGATGCCGCCGCTGAAGGTCGAGATCGTCACCGACCCGCCGTCCAAGGCGATGCCGCCGACCCAAATGCCGCTGCCGCCCAACCCGGCCGAGATCGAGCCGGAATTGTTGATGCCGCCGTTGAAGGCCGAGATGGTCACTGACGGCGCATTGATGAAGACGTTGCCGCCGACCCTGATGCCGGCGAAGCCGGCCGAGATCGTGCCGGAATTGCTGATGCCGCCGCTGAAGCTGGAGATCGTCACCGATGAGCCGTTGGTGAGGTCGCCGCCGATCCAAATGCCGCTGCTGGCGGCCGAGATCGTGCCGGAATTGCCGATGCCGTCGCTGAAGGCCGAGATCGTCACCGAAAACGGAAGTTGAACGAAGCCGTTGCTGCCGCCGACCAAAATGCCGTTGCCGAGGCCGACGCCGAGGGCGGCCGAGATCGTGCCGGAATTGCTGATGCCGCCGCTGAAGGTCGAGATCGTGACCGACGTGCCGGCGCCGCCGCCGACCCAAATGCCGTTGCCGCCGGGGTTGCGGATGCCGTGGGGGCCGCCGCTGTTGCCGGCCGAGATCGTGCCGGAATTGCTGATGCCGCCGCTGAAGCCGGAGATCACCGATACGCCGTTGGAGTAGTCGTCGCTGCCGACCACAATGCCGTAGGCGCCGGCCGAGATCATGCCGGAATTGCTGATGCCGCCGCTGAAGCTGGAGACCGTCACGGTGCCGCCGCCGACCAAAATGCCGTCGACGCCGGCCGAGATCGTGCCCGAATTGTTGATGCCGCCGCTGAAGCTGGAGACCGTCACGGCGCCGCCGACCACAATGCCGTAGTAGCCGCCGGCCGAGATCGTGCCCGAATTGCTGATGCCGCCGCTGAAGCTGTCGCCGCCGACCAAAATGCCGTCGCCGGCCGAGATCGTGCCGGAATTGCTGATGCCGCCGCTGACAGTCGCATTATAAGTCAATATTCCGGTGCCTGAGGCCGCGGTGATGTTGCCGGCGTTGATAACGCTGCCGCCGATTGAGCTGTTGCTGACGGTGATACCGGGCGAGAAAACGCCGCTCGCGGTGATGGTACCGCTCGCGCCATTGACCAGATTGCCGCTGACAGTCGCATTGTTGACGACGATGCAGTCGCTGCTGCCGGTGTTGGTATAGGGGAACGGCCCGGTATAGCACGCTGCATGGGCCGCCGGCGCGCCGCCGCCGACCAGCAGCGCGGCAAGCGAACACGACGCGAGAAGCGGGCGCAGACGCGCCCCGTCAATGCTGGTTGCTCCGGAGGCGGCGCGCTGCGTGTAATGGCTGCCGAGCCACAAATGATTTGTCACTTATTTTGCCCCCAGAACCGGGCCGCCGCGGAGGAATCCCCGGCAAAATATCCCCGGCCATGCCCTTTCGAATCCGTCGGAGAGCAATCGGAAATCCCCCCCGACGACGTCTACCTACGCTGACCGCCGTCAACGCCTGCGTCAGTCAAGCGTGACAACAGCGTGACTCTTGCTTGCGCGGCATCCAAAATATGCCAAAGCATGTAAGATGTGCTTCCGGGGACACGGTCTCCGAGCGCCAGGGTCACGTTTGGAATGAGAGACAGCGTGCAACTTCCGAGATTTGGTCTGTCGCTGTTCGGGCGCTTTGAGCTGACCACAAGCAATGGCGTGATCCCGTTGCCTGGCCGGAAGCTCGCCGGACTGCTGGCTTATCTGGCCTGCACGGCGCCTCGCCCCCAATCCCGCGAAAAGCTCGCGAACCTGCTCTGGGGGTCGCATTTCGAAACCCAGGCCCGGCAGAATCTGCGCCAGAGCCTGGTCAGGTTACGCCGAATTCTCGGCCAGGAGGCCATTTTCAGCGACGACCATGACGTCTGGCTCGCACCCGGCGTGTTCGATTGCGACGCAGCCCGTTTCGAGGCGTTGATCCTCGAAGGCAGCCGCGCGTCGTTGGCTGCGGCCGCCGATCTGTATCGCAACCCGCTGCTGACGAATTTGAATATCGAAGAAGATGCCTGGTCGGAATGGCTCGATAAAAAACGAGAGCGACTGGAAGACCTGGCGGTCGATTCCATGGTCCGGCACGGCCAGCACGCGTTGCAATCGGGAAACCCGGAATCCGCGCTCAAGAATGCCGACCGGGCCATCGCGGTGAATGGCTTGCGCGAAGACGCGCATCGGCTGGTCATCCAGGCGCTCACGGCCACCGGACGCAAGGCTGAAGCGCTCAAGCGCTATCAAAACCTGGTCGTGCTGCTCAAGCGCGAACTGAATACCGCGCCCGACGCGGTCACCCAGTCGCTCGTCGCCGGGCTCCGCAGCGCCAGCCCATCCGACTCAGCGCATGCGAGTGAGCCCTCGGGCGGCGTTGATGAGCCGGGTCCTGCAGCCGTAGCTGTCGCAGCGCGGGACAGCGATGCGTCCCTGCAATTGCTTCATCGCGGCAGCCGCCAGCAGCGTCAATTGACGATCATGGCGTGCGACCTGATTGGCGCGACGCCCCTTTCGGCAGACCGCGACCCGGAGGACGTCCACGATCAGATCATTGCCTTCCATCAGCTGGCGGCCAATATTGCCGCGCAATTCCATGGCTTCGTCGCCCAGTACCAGGGCAACGGCCTCCTGATCTATTTCGGTTACCCCGCAGCCAACGAGCACGACGCCGAGCACGCCGTGCGCGCAGGCCTTGCCGTCGTCGACGCCGTCCGGATCCTGAGTGCGCCGGCCGGCAGCCCGCTTCGCGCAAGCGTGGGGATCGCTACAGGACTGGTTGTGATCGGCGAAAAGCCCGCATCCGGCGACATACGGCAACAACTTGCGATCGGCGAGACGCCAGACCTCGCGATTCGGTTGCGGACCGCGGCTGCGCCGGGCGAGGTCGCGATCGCAGCCGACACACGGCGGCTACTCGGGCAATTGTTCGAGTATCGCGCGCTGCCGGACATAGAGGTCAAGGGGCTGTCACAAGCGGTGACCGCGTGGCATGTGCTCGGCGAGGCTGTCGGCGTCAGCCGCTTCGATGCCCGACGCGCCGGATCATTGACCGCCCTCGCCGGCCGCCAGGAAGAAATCGAGCTGCTTCTGCGCCGCTGGGATCAGGCAAGGTCCGGCGCGGGCCGCGTGATGGTAATTTCGGGCGAACCCGGCATCGGCAAGTCGCGCATCGTCGAGAGCGTGCTGGAAAGGCTGGAGGACGGACGGCATCGCCACTTGCGCTATTCTTGCTCTCCGCACCATACGCACAGCGCGCTCTACCCGGTCATCACCCAACTGGAACTGGCTGCGGACTTCGAACCTGGCAGTGGCGCCAGCGCGCGGATCGACAGGCTGGAAGCCCTGCTCGAGCCGACGACGACAAATCTGCCGCTCGATGTCGCGCTCATCGCCGAGCTCGTGGGTGTGCCTATGGACGGACGCTATCCGGCATTGGCGATCAGCCCGCAACAGAGACGGGAGATGACTCTCAACGCACTTCTCAATCAGCTTTCAGGCCTGGCGGCACAGAAGCCCATGCTGATCGTAGTCGAGGATGCGCACTGGATCGATCCGACATCCCTCGATCTGCTCGACGCAGTGGTGGCCCGCGCGGCAAATCTGCCGTTGCTGTTGCTCGTCACGGTCCGGCCGGAATTCCAGCCGTCCTGGGTCGGCCAGCCACATGTCACGATGCTGCCCCTCAGTCGCCTGGGCCGCAGCGAAAGCGCCGGCATCATTGGCGACATCGCCCGCGACAAGGTTCTCCCCGAGACGATCGTGGAGCAGATCCTGTCGCGTACTGACGGCGTACCGCTGTTCATCGAGGAGCTGACCCGTACGCTGCTCGAGGATGGGCCGTTGCGCGAGGCAGCCGACCGCAGTGTCCTCGACGGAGCGCTGCCGTCGCTCGCCATACCGACGACGTTGCAGGCCTCGTTGGCGGCTCGCCTCGATCTGCTCGGCGGCGCGGCGAAGGACGTGGCTTCGATCGGTGCTGCCATCGGCCGGGAATTCTCCTACGAGATGATCGCCGCGATATCGCCGCTGGCCCCCTTGGATATCGACGCCGCGCTTGGCCGGCTGACGGCCTCCGGCCTCGTCACCCGCCGCGGCACGCCGCCGCTGGCGAGCTACTCATTCAAGCACGCGTTGGTGCAGGATGCCGCCTATGTCACGATGCTCAGAAGCCAACGACGGCAGTTGCACGCAGATATTGCGAGCGCGCTGATCAAACACTGCTCGGCGCAGACTGAAAGCCAACCCGAGATCGTCGCCCATCATTTCGCGGAAGCCGGACTGGCGCGCGAAGCGACCGACCATTGGATCAAGGCCGCGCGACTTGCACACGCACGCTGGGCCAACCGCGAGGCCGCCAGTTTCTTCGAGCGGGCGTTGCGCAGCCTCGAGACGCTGCCGGAAACCACGGCGACGATGGAACAGGCGATCGATCTTCGGTTCGATCTGAAAACATCGCTGCTCCCACTCGGCCAGTTCGGGCGCATCCTCGGCTATCTTCGCGAAGCCGAAGCGTTGGCCAAACGCCTGGGCGATGCGCCGCGGCTTTGTCTGGCCTCTATTCACATGTGCCAGACTCTCGGCTTCACCGGCAATCCACTGGACGCCGTCAAATTCGGACGGCACGCGCATCTTCTTGCTGATTCTCTCGGCGAACTTTCGCTCCGGGTCGCTGCATCGCTTTTTCTCGGGACCGCTTGCTTCTTGACGCTGCACTACGCCGAGGCAGAATCTCTTTTTCTCAAGGTCCTGGAGCTACTCGAAGGCGAACTGAGCTTCCAGCAATTTTCCCTTGCTGGATTTCCGGCGGTCAGCGCCCGCAGTTTTCTCACGCGCATCTGTACCGACCAGGGCAAATTCGAACGAGGCATCGTTCACGGCGAGGAGGGCATCCGCCTCGCTGAAGCGGTCGATCACCCCTATAGCCTGGCCACCGTCTGCTGGTGTCTTGCTGACCTGCTGGCAACCCGGGGAGAACTGAGTCGCGCGGTCGCCCTGCTGGAGCGCGGCCTGACGGTGGCTCGCGAGTGGAACCTGCCGTTCCTTGCCGCAGGTAATTCGGGCAGCCTGGGCTATGCGTATGCGCGGCTGGGCCGAGCTGCCGAAGGCCTGCCGCTGATGGAACAGGCGTTGAACGTTTTCGAGAGTATGGGACATCGATTTGCCCAGGCACTGTTCCTGACGCCAATGGGCGAAGTATGCATGCTTGCGGGCCGCCATGCGGACGCTCTCAAATTTGCCGGGCAGGCGCTGGCGCTGGCCCGCGAAAACGGTCAACGCAGCGGCGAGGCGGCCGCCCTCCGTCTTCTTGGCGAAGCTTCCGGCCGCGAGGGCTCTCCGGAGCAGGCCGAAGGCTACTACCGCGAGGCGCTCGCGCTGGCCAAGGAGCTCGACCTGCGTCCGCTCGTCGCGCGTTGCCATCACGGCCTCGGAAAACTCTATCTGCACGCCGGCCGACCGGATCAAGCCGGCGAGCAACTCGCGGCCGCGGCGACGATGTATATGGATATGGACATGCGGTATTGGCTGGAGCAGGCCGATGCAGAATTGAGCCGGCTGCCTCACCTCGCCGCTGATGCGTGAGCCGGCGACATCGCCGCTCGAACGGCATACCTGGCGAGCGCGGTGGATGTGATCATCGTTTTCAAGGACAAGATCCGGATCGTCGTCTCATACGACAACATCCGATCCACATTCAGCCCCGAGGGCCAACCCGAGCCGCTAACCCAAGCCGTCAACGTAAGCCTCGGGTTCGTAGATCTGTTCAGGAATGGCGCTCCCTAGGGGAATCGAACCCCTGTTTCAGCCTTGAGAGGGCCGCGTCCTAACCGCTAGACGAAGGGAGCGTTGAGAGGGAAGGCAATAGCCTTGAAATCCCCCCGCCGCAAGGTGCCTTGTGCATTGCGGCGGGGATTTTGTCATCCATGCTTTACAGACCGGGCCGGCGGTTTCGGCACGGATGGGGTCCCAAACGGGCCGGGCGCGCAGGCTTGCGCGCCTCGCCGGCACCTACCCCGCTGAGTATCTATTTCCGGGCCTGCGCGACCACGATCAGTCCGATGCCAACAAGCACAGCAAGCATCGCGCCAGAGGGAACGTACCTGAAGCCGGCGGCTGCGATACTGAGCACCGCCTGAACTGCACCACCGATGACAAGAAGCGCCCCCACAAGAAGTGTGGGGGTCACCCATGCCGGACGCGGGCTCTGCGTCATTTCAAATTTTCTCCAACACAACCTGCCGCAACGGCCAGCGGGATCGGGATTTCGAGCGTTTGCGCCAAAATACCACAGCGATGCGGCCGCGCCGATTGCATGACGGCCACCTCCGGATGTCATGTCTGCGTCGCACACGGCCCTGCTTTTGACAAACCGCAAATGCAAAACTGCTCTCTCTAGAACACCTGCCTGTGAAGTCACTCGCCGCCTTGCTCTGCTAACATCGCAGCCCTTCACCATGCTGCGCCGGGCAAGGCGCTCGAGAAGCAAGAGGAGTGCTTGGAACAAAGCGCAATCCCTTGGCGCACGACAATTTGGCTCACCAACATCTTCACAAACATCTTGGCAAAACAAACATCAGCGCGGCCGCAGGCGATGGAAGACGTTCCGCACCTCGCGCCGCAACCGGTCAATAGCTTAGGCAGAGCGAGGACAGACCATGATCAAACTAAAAATCAACGGCCAGGAACAGAATTGGGACGGCGACCCGGATCTTTCGCTGCTCTGGTATCTGCGTGACGAAGCCGGCCTCACCGGCACCAAGTTCGGCTGCGGCCAGGCGCTGTGCGGCGCCTGCACCGTGATCATCGACAAGGAGGCCGTGCGCGCCTGCATCACCTCGGTCTCCGACGCGGCCGGCCGCGAGGTCACCACCATCGAGGGGCTGCATCCGACCGGCGACCATCCGGTGCAGAAGGCCTGGCGCCAGGTCAATGTTCCGCAGTGCGGCTATTGCCAGGCCGGCCAGATCATGCAGGCCGCGGCGCTTTTGGACCAGAACCCGAAGCCAAATCACGACCAGATCCGCGAAGCCATGTCGGGCAATATCTGCCGCTGCGGCTGCTACCAGCGGATCGAGAATGCCGTGCATCTCGCATCGACGGGGGTGTGACATGAATATCCGCACCAATCCGAACAAGCTTCGTGGCTTCGAGAAGCACGCCAGGATCGAGAATCTTTCCCGCCGCAGCATCCTCAAGGGGCTCGGCATCGCCGGCTCTTTCGTGCTCGCCGCGCCCGTAATGACGCGCCAGGCGTTCGCCTATGAGACCGGCGCCGGCAAGATGCCGCACGGCGTCGTGGTCGATCCGCGCGTGTTCGTCGCGATCGCGCCCGACGGCGTCGTCACCATCCTGGCGCATCGCTCCGAGATGGGCACCGGCGTCCGCACCAGCCTGCCCCTGATCGTCGCCGAGGAGATGGAGGCCGACTGGTCGCGCGTCCATGTCCAGCAGGCGCATGGCGACGAGGTCAAGTTCGGCAACCAGGACACCGACGGCTCGCGCAGCACGCGGCACTATCTGATCCCGATGCGCCAGATCGGCGCCTCGGCGCGCGCGATGCTGGAAGCCGCCGCCGCCAAGAAATGGGGCGTGCCGGTCACCGAGGTGAAGGCGCAGAACCACGAGGTCGTGCACAGCGCGAGCGGGCGCAAGGCCGGCTTCGGCGATCTCGCGGCCGATGCGGCGAAAGAGCCGGTGCCTGCAATCGACAGCCTCAAGCTGAAGGACCCGAAAGACTTCCGCTATCTCGGCAAGGGCCAGGTCTCGATCGTCGATTTGCACGACATCACCACCGGCAAGGCGCATTACGGCGCCGATATCCGCCTGCCCGGCCTGAAATACGCGGTTATCGCCCGCCCGCCGGTCACCGGCGGCAAGGTCAAGTCGTTCGATGACAGCGCGGCGATGAAGGTGCCTGGTGTCGAGAAGGTGATGGAGGTCAAGGGCTGGCCGTGGCCGTCAAAATTCCAGCCGCTCGGCGGCGTCGCCGTGATCGCGCGCAACACCGGCGCCGCGATCAAGGGCCGCGACCAGCTCAAGATCGTCTGGGATGACGGCGCCAATGCCAAATATGACTCGGTCGCCTATCGTGCGTCCCTCGAAGAGGCCGCGCGCAAGCCGGGCCTCGTGGTGCGCAAGGAAGGCGATGTCGATGCCGCGCTGAAGAGCGCCGACAAGGTCATCACCGGCGAATACTATCTGCCGCATCTCGCCCATGTCAGCATGGAGCCGCCGGTCGCGGTTGCCAATGTGACGGGCGACAAGGCCGAGATCTGGGCGCCGGTGCAGAGCCCCGGCGGCACCCGCGAGGACGTCGCCAAGACGCTCGGGATCCCCGAGGACAATGTCACCATCAACGTGACGCTGCTCGGCGGCGGCTTCGGCCGCAAGTCGAAATGCGACTTCGCGCTCGAGGCGGCATTGCTGTCGAAGGAACTCGGCGCGCCGGTCAAGGTGCAGTGGACCCGTGAGGACGACGTCCATCACGACTTCCTGCACACGGTCTCGGTGGAACGGATCGAGGCCGGCCTCGACAAGAGCGGCAAAGTGATTGCGTGGCGGCACCGCAGCGTGGCGCCGACCATCGCCTCGACCTTCGCCGCCGGCGCCAACCACGAAGCGCCGTTCGAGCTCGGCATGGGCTTGATCGACAACCCGTTCGAGATCGCCAATCTGCAGTGCGAGAATCCGGAAGCGGCCGCGATGACGCGGATCGGCTGGTTCCGCTCGGTCTCCAACATCCCGCGCGCCTTCGCGGTGCAATCCATGGCCGCGGAGATCGCGCATGCGACCAATCGCGACCAGAAGGATATGCTGCTGGAGCTGATCGGATCGCCCCGGATCGTCAACCTGTCCTCGGTGAAGGATCCCTGGAACTACGGCGAGCCCTATGAGAGCTACCCGATCGACACCGCGCGCCTGCGCAAGGTGGTCGAGCTGGTCGCCGAAAAGGGCGAGTGGGGCCGCACGGTGCCGAAAGGCCACGGTCTCGGCATCGCCGTGCATCGGTCGTTCGTCAGCTACATCGCGACCATCGTCGAGGTGGCGGTCGACGACAAGGGCAAGTTCACGGTGCCGCGGGTCGACACCGCGATTGATTGCGGCACTTACGTCAATCCGGAGCGGATCAACTCGCAGATCGAAGGCGCTGCGATCATGGGGTTGAGTCTGGCCAAATACGGCGAGATCAGCTTCAAGGACGGCAAGGTCCAGCAGAGCAATTTCGACGACTTCCCGGTAATCCGGATGGACGAGTCGCCTGGCATCACCAACGTCTACATCGTGCCGCCCGGCGCGGACACGCCGCCCAGCGGCGTCGGCGAACCCGGCGTCCCGCCGTTCGCACCGGCGCTGATCAACGCGATCTTCGCCGCCACCGGAAAGCGCATCCGCGCATTGCCGATCGGCAAGCAGCTGGAGACGTGAGCGAGCAATAGCCGCGCGGACGCTGCGTCCCCTCTCCCGCTTGCGGGGGAGGGCCAGGGTGGGGGGCTCTCTCCGCGAGTCACATCGTGGAAAAAGAGCCCCCACCCGGCTCGCATCTTCGATGCGATCCGACCTCCCCCGCAAGCGGGAGAGGTGCATAGAATGCGCGGCTAAAGCGAACCGCAATCCATCATGCGGTTGCACAAAAGCGGACCGGGAAGCGGCCGGTCTCCCCAACCGCCGCTTCCCGATCGCATCGCCCCCTGTCGGTGAAGCTTGATCCGGAAAAGTGCGAAGCGGTTTTCCGAAAAGATCATGCTCAAACAAAGGCTGGAGCTTCGGCTCTGATTCAATCAGAACCGAAGCTCATGTCGTGTCTCTTACTTCTTGTCGAGCGCGAACACCCAGATCACGCCGCCTTGCGGGACGTTGTTCTCGAAGCCCTTGACCTTGCCGGCCAGCGCGTCCTGGATGCGCTGCGCGTCGACGCCCCAACCCGACTGGACCGCGATGTACTGCGTTCCATCGACCTCATAGGACATCGGCATCGCCATGATGCCGGAGTTGGTCTTCTGCTCCCACAACAGCTCGCCGGTCTTGGCGTTGAAGATGCGGAAGGCGCGGTCGTTGGTGCCGCCGGCGAGAACGAGATCGCCTGCGGTTGCCGTCACGGCACCGAACAGCTGCGACGTCTTGTAGTCGTGCTGCCAGACCTTCTTGCCGGTGGCCGGATCCCACGCCTGCAACTCGCCGAAATGATCGGCATTCGGCGCGGGGATCAACCCGATGTCCTCCGGCTTGGTGCCGAGCCAGAGCTGGCCGGGAACCAAGGGCTGCTTCTCGCCGGTGAAACCGCCGCAGAAGTTTTCGTTGGCGGGCACATAGACGAGCTTGGTGTTCGGGCTATAGGCCGCCGACGGCCAGTCCTTGCCGCCCCACAGTGACGGGCAGAACTCGACCCGCTTGCCGAGCACCGGCTTGTGCTCGGGATCGACGATCGGCCGGCCGGTCTCCGCCTCGATGCCCTTCCAGACATTGGTCTTCACGAACGGCCAGCCGGCGACATAGTTGATCTTGTCCGGCTTGCGCTCCAGCACCCAGAAGATCGCGTCGCGTCCGGGATGGACTAGGCTCTTGAACGACCGTCCGTCGCGCTGCATGTCGATCAGCATCGGCGCATCGACCTCGTCCCAGTCCCAGGAATCGTTCTGGTGATACTGGAAGTGGGTCTTGATCTTGCCGGTGTCGGGATCGAGCGCGAGCACCGAGCTGGTGTAGAGGTTGTCGCCGGCATGCATCGAGCCGGGCCATGGCGCGGCGTTGCCGACGCCCCAATAGACCGTCTTGGTGTCCTTGTCGTAGGTGCCGGTCATCCAGGCCGATCCGCCGCCCGACTTCCAGTCGTCGCCGCTCCAGGTCTCGTGACCGGGCTCGCCCTCGCCGGGGATGGTGAAGGTGCGCCACAGCTCCTTGCCGCTATTCGCGTCGAACGCGGCAACATAACCGCGCACGCCGAACTCACCACCGGAGCCGCCGACGATCACCTTGCCGTCGACGGTGAGCGGCATCAGCGTCATGTACTGACCCTTCTTGTAGTCCTGGACCTTGGTGTCCCAGACCACTTTGCCGGTCTTGGCGTCGAGCGCGACGACGTGGTCGTCCGTGGTGGCGAGATAGAGCTTGTCCTCCCACAGGCCGACGCCGCGGCTGGTCGGATGCAACTGGAACAGATCGTCGGGAAGCTGCCGCTTGTAGCGCCAGTACTCCTCGCCGGTCTTGGCGTTGAGCGCGATCACCTGCCCCATCGGGGTCGCGACGAACATCACGCCGTTGTTGACGATCGGCGGCGCCTCATGGCCTTCGATCACGCCGGTCGAGAAGGTCCAGGCCGGCTTCAAGTCTTTGACGTTGGATGTGTTGATCTGGTTGAGCGGACTGAAGCCCTGTCCGTCATAGGTCCGGCGATAGAGCATCCAGTTGCCGGGTTCGGGATTTTCGAGACGCTGAGACGTCACCGGACTGTAGTTTTCGATCGGCCCCGCGACGGCGTAAGTCGAAATCAGGCACGTGAATGCGACACAACTCGACAGTAACCACTGCTTGCTTGTCATGAGATGCTACCTCCCTGCTCTGTTCTATTTTTTCAGTTTTATTTAGATCATGCAGAACTCCCGGTGGGGCCTCATCCTCCCTGCTGAGCACCCACCTTCCCGACGAATGGCGCTGCGACCGTGATCGCGCCGTCGGCCACCGTCAGCGGCAATGCCGCGAGGCGACGTGGCGCCGGCCCGAACACGACCTGCGCATTCTGCCGCGGATCGTATTCGGAGTTGTGACAGAGACATTTCAAAACTTTTTTGTCGCCCTGCTCTTCCCTCACCCAGGCGGTGATCGGACATCCGGCGTGCGAGCAGATGACGGAGTAGCAGACGATGCCGTCAGGCGCGCGGGCGCGCGTCGCATCGTCGAGCTCGTTGGGATCGAGCTTGACGAGCACGACCTCGTTGAGCCGCGAGCCCTTGCGGACGACCGAGGTCTTCGGGTCCTGCGGCCAGGCGCGAATGGGCGGTCCGCCCAAGGTCAGATCATCCGACTTGATGACCTGGCCGGCCTTGTCGCCTTCGGCGCGCACAAGCACATCGGCTTTTTGCGGCCGCTCACTGGCGCCGGGCTGATCTTCATCGTCGGCGGCTGCGGGCTCGATCGCAGCGAGACAGGCGCAGCCCGCGAGCGCGGTCAACACCGCGCGGCGCGTCGGATCGATGCACGACCCCACTGCATCGGATTCACCGCATTGCTCGAAGGAAGCGTTGGGGTTGGGTTGCGACATGGCGCAAGCTGAACGTGCAACTCGGCCGAAAAGATGGCGGCACACCTTCTCGATGCGCGAACGCATGCGCAAAAGATACGCTGCAGCTTTTGGTTGATCTCGTGTGCGGCTTCGCGATTGCGAAGGTCAGGGCTCGTTGACGAAGCTCAGCCTGCCGACAGGTTTCAGCGTCTTTGCATCAAATGTGCGGATCTCTGTTGCACCGCCTATATCGAGCGTGAGCACCAGCCGCTCGCCGGCGACGCCGGTTGCGACGATGCGGGCGCCCTTCGGCAGCGCAGCAGTGACGTCGGACACCGAAACGGGGCTTCCCTCGCTGCGATAAAGGCGGTAGCCGATGGCGATCAACACGACGGCCACGGCCAGTGCCGAGGTCAGGCCCGCGATCAGCATCATGCGCCGCACCCGCGCGATCAGCGCGGCCTGGTCGGGGGTCGGTTCGGTCACAGCGGTGTCGGTCATCACAAGGCTCTATGTCTTTGCAAGTTACTTCGCAGCAGGTCTCTTCGAATGGCGGTCGGAAGCTGGAGGTCATCGTCGCTGGCGATGAGGGCTCGGCCCGGCTTGACCGCGTGCTCGCACAGCGCACTCCGGAGCTGTCACGGTCCCGGCTGAAGGCGCTGATCCTCGCGGGTTCCGTGACCGTCAAGGACGCCGTCGTCCGCGACCCCGCTTATCATGTCGCTAGCGGCGATACGATCATAATCGACGTGCCCGAGGCCGCCCCCGCGGAGCCGAAGGGCGAGGACATCGCCCTCGATATCGTGTTCGAGGACGACGATATCATCGTCATCGACAAGCCGAGGGGCCTCGTCGTGCATCCCGCGGCCGGCCACGCCACGGGAACGCTGGTCAACGCACTGATCGCCCATTGCGGCACCAGCCTGTCCGGCATCGGCGGGGTCAAGCGGCCGGGTATCGTGCACCGGCTCGACAAGGACACCACCGGGCTGATGGTGGTGGCCAAGAACGACCACGCCCACCAGTCGCTGACGGCGCAGTTCGCCGACCACGGCCGCACCGGCCCGATGGAGCGCGGCTACATGGCGTTCGCCTGGGGCGTGCCGAACCGGCCGCACGGCACGATCGATGCGCCGATCGACCGCCACCCGCATGCCCGCGAGAAGATGGCCGTGCGCCAAGGCGGCCGCGAGGCGATCACCCATTTCGAGGTGCTCTCGAGCTTTGCCGGCCGCGACGGCAAGCCGGTCGCCTCGCTGCTCGCCTGCCGGCTCGAGACCGGGCGCACCCATCAGATCCGGGTCCACCTCGCCCATCTCGGCCATCCCCTGATGGGTGACAGCGTTTACGGCGCCCACTTCAAGACCAAGGCCGGACAGCTCGGCGCGGAAGGTAAGCACGCACTTACCGCGCTCGACCGGCAGGCGCTGCACGCCTATCTGCTGGCTTTGGAGCACCCCCGCACCGGGGAACTTTTACGCTGGGAGTCGCCCCTGCCGGAGGATTTGCTTCTCCTGGAACGGGCGCTGGCAGCGGCGGTATGACGCACCCCTTCCGGAAAAGCCACGTTATGACAACAGGTTATACCTGCCACACGGGGACGTGACGTCAGCAATCCTTCCCTATCACGGACAGTTTGGTGTATGTTGCACCTGCGCTGAATATCCAGCGCGGAACATCGCAGCATGGCCGGCTTTAACCCAGCGGCCACCTGCCGGGCCCGCCGCTATCGGGGGTCTGAACCACTGGAGGGCGCTCGAATGGCCCGTACAGCTACGCTGCCGGTTCTCAATGGAGAATCCGGCCTTTCACGTTACCTCGCCGAGATCCGCAAGTTCCCCATGCTGGAACCCCAGCAGGAGTACATGCTCGCCAAGCGTTGGCGCGAGCATGACGATCGCGACGCGGCGCATAAGCTCGTCACCAGCCACCTCAGGCTCGTGGCCAAGATCGCCATGGGCTATCGCGGCTACGGCTTGCCGATCTCCGAGGTCGTCTCGGAAGGCAATGTCGGCCTGATGCAGGCGGTGAAGCGATTCGAGCCCGAGAAGGGCTTCCGTCTCGCCACTTACGCCATGTGGTGGATCAAGGCGTCAATACAAGAGTACATCCTGCGTTCCTGGTCGCTCGTGAAGATGGGCACCACCGCGAACCAGAAGAAGCTGTTCTTCAACCTGCGCAAGGCGAAGAGCAAGATCTCCGCGCTGGAAGAGGGTGATCTCCACCCCGACCAGGTGAAGCTGATTGCCAAGCGCCTCGGCGTGACCGATCAGGACGTGGTCGACATGAACCGCCGCCTCGGCGGTGACGCGTCGCTCAACGCCCCGATCCGCGACGACGGCGAAGCCGGCGAATGGCAGGACTGGCTGGTCGACAACTCGCCCAACGCCGAAGCCTTGATGGCCGAGAGCGAGGAGTTCGATCATCGCCGCCAGGCCCTCAACGGCGCGATCGGCGTGCTCAACCCGCGCGAACGCCGCATCTTCGAGGCGCGTCGCCTGGCCGATGAGCCGATGACGCTGGAAGACCTCGCCGCCGAGTTCGGCGTGTCGCGCGAGCGCGTGCGGCAGATCGAGGTCCGCGCGTTCGAGAAGGTGCAGTCGGCCGTCAAGGGCACGATCGCCCGTCAGGAAGCAGCCCTCGAAGCCGCGCACTAACCGCGCGGCGAACGAGCCAACGAGAGATGAAAGCCGGCGGCAACGCCGGCTTTTTTTTGTTGCCTGTAGGATGGGTGGAGCGCAGCGATACCCATCATCTCACCGTACAGAAGAAGATCGATGGGTATCGCTTCGCTCCACCCATCCTTGTAATAGCGCGATCGGCTATCGTCGGCATATTCCGAGAGGAATGGCCTGTCGCGGTTAGCGGCCGCGACAGGCCGCTGGCG
>NZ_LGHK01000190.1 GCF_001908235.1 Bradyrhizobium sp. NAS96.2 | reverse complement strand
GGCGGCTGCGGCGCGAGAGGGGCGCCTGCCGGATCGTCAGGCGGCCGACCGCGTGCCAGCCGAAGAATCGGTTGACCCGCTCCAGGATCACGTCGGAGGAGTGCTGGATCTCGAGTGCCATCGGCCCCTCGACCCGCAGCACCAGCGTCGCCGGCTCCTGGGGCTGGCCCTCCACCGGCCGCGGCCACTGCATCTTCAACGGCTCGCAAAAGGCGGCAATCCGCTCGCCCGCGATCTCGGTCCAGCGCGTCACCAGTTCGCGCGCGGCAAAGCCCTGCTTGGCGTAGGCGTCGGTGAAGACGTCGCTGAGCAGGATCGACAGGGGCTTTGCGCTGATCGGGCCGGGTTTGGACATGGGAGGGTTATAGCAGCGGTGGCGATCTGGCCGAAACAATGTTCATCATTGTGGCGGCGTTTCCGCGCCGGGCAAAGAAAGACGTGGATGCCCGGGTCAAGCCCGGGCATGACGTGGCGGGATGTGCCTTAAGATGCGTTCATGAGCTCGCGCGCGGCCGCCAAAACCAGATCGACCGACCAGCAGGCCGACCGCCCGGCGCGGCTGCTCGCCTGGTATGACCGGCATCGCCGGACGTTGCCGTGGCGCGCGAAGGCCGGGGAGCGGGCGGATCCGTACCGCGTATGGCTGTCCGAGATCATGCTGCAGCAGACCACGGTGCGGGCGGTCGGGCCTTATTTCGAGAAATTCGTGGCGCGCTGGCCCGATGTCACCGCACTCGGCAGTGCCTCGCTCGACGATGTGCTGCGGATGTGGGCCGGGCTCGGCTATTATTCGCGGGCGCGCAATTTGCACGCCTGCGCGGTTGCGGTGACGGGCGATCATGGCGGAGCATTTCCGGACACCGAGGACGGCCTGCGCGCGCTGCCCGGAATCGGGCCCTACACGGCGGCGGCGATCGCCGCGATCGCGTTCGACCGCCGGACCATGCCGGTGGACGGCAATATCGAGCGCGTGGTCACCCGGCTCTACGCCATCGAGGAGGCGCTGCCGCAGGCCAAGCCGCTGATCAAGGAGATGGCGGCAACGTTGCTCGGCCCGGCTCGCGCCGGCGACAGCGCGCAGGCGCTGATGGATCTCGGCGCCACCATCTGCACGCCGAAGAAGCCGGCCTGCGCATTGTGTCCGCTGAATGACGATTGCGCAGGCCACGCGCGCGGCGACCAGGAAACCTTCCCGCACAAGGCGGCGAAGAAGAGCGGCACATTGCGCCGCGGCGCTGCCTTCGTGGTGACGCGCGGCGGCGAGCTCCTGGTGCGCTCGCGCCCGGAGAAGGGCCTGCTCGGCGGCATGACCGAGGTGCCGGGATCGCAATGGCAGGCCGGGCTGGAGGAGGCTGCCGCACTTGCACAGGCGCCGGAACTCAAGGGCGTCGCGCGCTGGCACCGCAAGGCCGGCGTCGTCACCCATGTATTCACGCATTTCCCGCTCGAGCTCGTCGTCTACACCGCGAGCGTTGCGTCGCGGACCCGCGCGCCGGAGGGCATGCGCTGGGTGCCGATGGCGACGCTGGACGGCGAGGCGTTTCCGAACGTGATGCGCAAGGTAGTCGCACACGGGCTGGATCTCTAGAAGCGGGCTGGATCTCTAGAAGGTGACGACCTGCTGACACCATGCTGGCAGTAGCGCTCGGCTATCACCTCCGTCACAACGGAGGTCGCCATGATCCCAACTGCGCTCGATAACATTCCGATGCCGCCTGTCGCGAAACTGCTCGGCTGGCGCCTGGTCGACGCACGTCCGCAGGACGGCTGGATCAGGATGACCTTCGACGGCAAGCAGGATTTCTGCAATCCGGCCGGCTTCATCCAGGGCGGCATGCTCACCGCGATGCTCGACGACACGATGGGGCCGGCGGTGTTCGTGATGACCGAGGGCAGGCTCTTCACCACGACGATCTCCATGACCGTGAATTTTCTGGCACCCGCAAAGCCCGGGCCGATCACCGGCGAGGCGACGGTGACGCAACTCGGCAAGACCATCGCCTTTGCGGAGGGCCGGCTGACTTCGGCTGAAGGCACGCTGCTCGCGACGGCGAGCAGCAGCATCCGCCTGGTGGAAGCGGCGCGGGCGCTGCGGTAGGCCGCTTGCGCCCCACCTAATTCCGTCACCCCCGCGCAAAGGCTTCGCCTTTGTCGCTGGAGGAGCGCGCATCTCGCGCGCGTCTCGAAGGGTCGACGGCCCAACTGGTGGCCGTGCAGCCTTCGAGGCTCGCTCCGCTCGCACCTCAGGATGACGGGGATAGACTTCGCAGCTTAAGCAAAGCTAACCCGGCCGCTGCACGATCGGCGGCTTGGCGTTCAGCCCCTCGACCTGGAAGCCGGCGACGCGCTTGTAGTTGGCGGCGATGTCTTCCAGCTCCTGCTGCGACAGCACGTCGGTGACGACCTTGAAGCCATCAGGCGCGCGCTCTTCGACCAGCTGCATCACCTGCTCCGGTCCGTTGCGGCGGTTCAGCATCACGAGGTCGGTCGTTGCGGGCCGCCGCTCGGCCTCATAGGCCGCGAGCGCGGTCTGCGTTGCGCCATGCGCCAGGATTTCGCGGGTCAGCGTGCGCGCATCCAGAATCGCCTGCGAGGCGCCGTTGGAGCCGATCGGGTACATCGGGTGCGCGGCGTCGCCCATCAGCGTGACGCGGCCGAAGGTCCATTGCGAGATCGGATCGCGATCGACCAGCGGATATTCGTAGGCGTGTGGGCAATTCCGGATCAGGCCGGGCACGTCGAGCCAGTCGAAATTCCAGTTCTCGAACCACGGCAGGAACTCGTCGAGTTTCGCGGTGCGATTATAGTCCTCGCGGCGCCACTGATAGGTCGGCGGCATGTGGCGCTCGGCGACCCAGTTGATGTCGAACTTGCCGTCGGCGCCGGCTTCCTTCGAGATCGGATAGCAGACGAATTTCAACGTCTCGTGGCCGGCCATGATCATGGTGCGGCCGGTGAGGAAGGCGTTGCCGCGGGTGATGCCGCGCCACAGGATGCGGCCGTTCCAGATCGGCGGCCCTTCCTGCGGATAAAGCTTCTCGCGCACCGCCGAATGGATGCCGTCGGCGGCGATCAGCACCGCGCCGTCATGGCTGCCGGCCGGATTGCCGGTGGCGCGGTCGATGAACTCGGCGCGGACGCCGTCCGCCGTCTCGGTCCAGCCGGTGAGGTGATGGTTGGTCAGGATGTTCGCAGCGCCCAGCCGTGCGGTTGCGGCATCGAGCAGCAGCTGTTGCAGGCGGCCGCGATGGATCGAGAATTGCGGCCATTTATAGCCGGCCTCGAGCCCGCGCGGCTCGCTCCAGATCGGCTTGCCGTGCTTGGAGAAATAGGCGAGCTCGCGGGTGCGCACCGCTGTTGCGTCGAGCACATCGTGCAGGCCGAGCTCGATCAGTTCGCGCACCGCATGCGGCAGCACGTTGATGCCGACGCCGAGCGGCTTTAGCTCGGGCACGCTCTCGAACACGCGGCAGGGCACCCCGATCTGGTGCAGGCTGAGCGCCAGCGTCAGCCCGCCAATTCCGCCACCTGCAATGAGTACAGTCATGAAAAGCCCTCTCGATTGGCCATGGTCATCGCACGGCGGCGCCGCCGCGGGCAAGGTCCGCGGCGCCGCGCGGGGTGGACGGCAAGGGATGCTGCCGCTAACGTCCGCCGCATCCCATAAAAAGGTAACGGCCGGGTTCGCCACGAACCGACAAGGCCCGCAGAGGACAACGACATGCTCAAGCTCTATACCGCCCCCGGCACCTGTGCGCTCGCTTCTCACATCGCGCTGGCCGAAGCCGGCGCGCCCTATACGGTCGAGCGGCTCGACTTCAAGGTCAACCAGCAGAACAGCCCGGAATATCTCAAGATCAACCCCAAGGGCCGCGTGCCCACGCTGGTGACCGATCGCGGCGTGCTGACCGAGACCCCGGCGATGCTGGCCTACATCGCGCAGACCTATCCGCAGGCGAAGCTCGCGCCGCTCGACGACGCCTTCGCATTCGCCAGGTTGCAGTCCTTCAATTCCTATCTCTGCTCGACGGTGCATGTCTGCCACGCCCACAAGATGCGCGGCGCGCGCTGGGCGACGCAGGAGACGTCGTTCGCCGACATGAAGACGATGATCCCCAAGACCATGGGCGCATGCTTCAACCTGATCGAGCGCGACATGCTCACGGGACCGTGGGTGATGGGCGACAGCTACACGGTGGGCGACGCCTATCTCTACACGCTCACGCTCTGGCTCGACGGCGACGGCGTCGACATCGCGACGCTGCCCAAGGTGAAGGCGCATCGCGCGGCGATGGAGCAGCGGCCGGCGGTGCAGAAGGTGCTGGCGGAACAGAGGGGGTAGACGCCAAACATTCGGTGTCGTCCCGGCGAAGGCCGGGACCCATAACCACAAATCGCGGTTGTCTTGCCGCGCTGGGGCCACCGCCTTACCGCATCACGAACGGCGGTGGTTATGGGTCCCGGCCTGCGCCGGGACGACGTGTGGAGAGAGCGTGCCGTCACGCCTTCCCCGTCTCCAGCTCGCGTCCGGTCTCCAGCATCAGCCTGCGCAGCCAGATCGAGCCCGGATCCATCTGCGCCCGCGTCGGGTAGAACATGTGCTGCTCGTCGATCCCGGGATCGAGCGGCGGCGTCACCGTCGCCAGCGAGAGCTGCTTCGACAGCGCCGAGATCAGCCGGCGCGGCACGAAGGCGACGAGGTCGGTGCGCGCGGTGACGTGCAGCGCCTCGATATAGCCCGGCACCACCAGCGCGATCCGCCGCTCGATGCCCTTGCCGCGCAGCCAGGTGTCGATCAAATCCTCGTTCTGGCCGCGGATGATCACGGCGACATGCCGCGCGGTGAGGAACGCCTCGCGCTTTTTCAGCTTTGCGCCGACCGGGTGGCCGCGCCGCACCGCGAGCGCATCGCTGTCGGTGTAGAGCCGCTGACGGTGAAAGCCCTTGAAGGAATCGCCGATCGAGATCACGAGATCGATGGTGCGGGCGAATTCCGCCGTGAAGATCGCAGGTCCCCGCCACGGCACCACGTCGATGGTGACGTTCGGCGCCAGCTGCGTCACCTTCTCCATCAGCGAAGGCATCAAGAGCTCGACCGCGAGGTCGGGCATCATCAGGCGGAAATGCCGCTCGCTGCGCGCCGCGTCGAACTCGTCGGAGATGAACAGCGTCCGCACCTGGTCGAGCGCCTGCGCCAGCGGCGAGCGCAGCGCCTGCGCCCGCGGCGTCAGCTCCATGCGCGCGCCGCTGCGCACCAGCAGCGGGTCGCCGATCAGGTCGCGCAGCCGCTGCAGCGCGTGGCTGGTCGCCGGCTGCGACAGATTGAGCCGCATCGCGGCGCGGCTGACATTGGCGTCGCGCAGCAGGGCGTCGAGCGCGACCAGCAGATTGAGGTCAAGCGAATTCAAATTCATCAGGTGAATATATATCATACCACCTATCGATTGGAAGAATGCGCGTCGGGGCCGCATGGTCCGGGGGCAAGGCGTTGCGGCGCGAAGCGAACAGCGGTTCGCGTAAAGCAACGCCTCAGAGCCAACCCATTGCAAGGAGACGCGCCATGAGCGCAGCCGATAACAAGAAACTGGTGCAGGAGATGTTTGTAATCGCGGGCAGTCCCGATCCCGCGGTGCGCGAGAAATCGCTGTTCATGGCGACGCTTGCCGACGACGCGATCTGGACCGTGACCGGGCAGTATTCCTGGTCGCGCACCTTCACCGGCAAGCAATCGATCATGACCGATTTGCACGGCCAGGTCCGCTCCAGGCTGGTCGAGCGCACCCGCACGGTCGCGCATCGCATCATCGCCGACGGCGACATCGTCGTGGTCGAGGCCAAGGGCAACAACCTCACCAAGGAAGGTCAGCGCTACGACAACGACTATTGCCTGGTGTTCCGCTTCGACGGCGGCCGGATCAAGGAGGTGCGGGAATATTGCGACTCGGTCCTGACCGAGAAAGCGCTCGGCGCGTTTCCGGCATAGCCACGCGCCGCAAGAAGGCCGCACAAATGAAAACGGCGCCCGCGAGGGCGCCGTCTTGCTGTCGTATCGATTGCTTATGCCACCTTGTTCTTGAGGTGGCCGAACATGATGTCGCGGGCCGCGTCGTCCATCTCGGCCTTGAAGGTGTGCTTGTCCTTCAGCGCGATCGCGCGCGCCGCCGCCGGCCGCGCCGAGATCTCGTCGACCAGCCGCTTCACGTTCGGATATTTCGCGTAGTTTTCCTCGCCGAGCACGAACGGCGCCATCCGCGCCCAGCCCCAGAACGCCATGTCGACGATGGTGTAGCTGTCACCCACCATGTAGCGCTGTTTCGCCAGGTGATCGTCGAGGATCTTGTAGTGGCGGTTCGCCTCGTACTGGTAGCGATTGTTGGCGTAGTCGAGGTCCTTCGGCGCGAAATGCTTGAAGTGCACGGCCTGGCCGGAATACGGGCCGAGGCCGGTCGCGATGAACATCAGCCAGGACAGCGTCGCGGCGCGGTTCGCGGGCGTGTTGGCGGGCAGGAACTTGCCGTGCTCCTCGGCGAGGTAAAGCAGAATGGCGTTGCTGTCGAACACCAGCACGCCGTCATCGTCGATCGCCGGCACCTTGCCGTTCGGATTGACCTTCAGGAAATCAGGCGCGAACTGCTCGCCCTTGCGAGTGTCGACCGGGATCGCCTCGAACGGCAGGCCGGACTCTTCCAGGAACAGTGCGACCTTGTTCGGGTTCGGCGCGCCGTTGAAATAGAATTTGATCATGAAGTGACTCCCTTGGTTCTTGCGACCGGCGAGACGGGACGCGGCGGGGAAGGCCGCAGACGGATCCCTCTTGCGCAAATTTCGCTGCAACGCGCAAGCGACGAGTTTGTGAATCAGGGTCGCGTGCCGCGCTGGTCAGCCGACCCAGAAGAGGCCCAGGATACCCGCGGCGATCAGCGCAATTCCCGCGAGGTCCAGCAGGGCGGCGGAGCGGGTCGCGGCATGCAGGTTTGAAAGCTGCGTCGCGCGCTCGGAGCCGCGGGCAAAGCCGTGCACGATGATCTCTTCGTTGAATTCGCCATGCGCCTCGAGGGCGAGCGTCAGCCCGACGCAGACCAGCAGGATGCCGAAGATGATCAGGCCGAAGAATCCGAGCAGGCCGATCAGCAGCATCGGAAACATGCCGAGCAGGAAGATCGGCAGCAGCGGCACCAGCAGCAAGGTCTCGGATTGTCTTCGCATCGGACGACCAATCGAAACGGCAAGTGACGGAGATGAGTGTAGGCCCGCCGCCGTTGTGCAACAAGGCGGCCGCGTTCAAGACGGCGTCATCTCCTCGTCATTCCCCGATGGGCAATTGCGCATCTGAGGGCGCCGCGAAGCGCGAGCCCGGAATGACGGAGGACGATAAGTCGGCCCAGGTCTCAGAACCGTAGGATGGGTGGAGCGAAGCGAT
The DNA here is from genome assembly GCF_001908235.1 of Bradyrhizobium sp. NAS96.2. GTDB lineage: Bacteria > Pseudomonadota > Alphaproteobacteria > Rhizobiales > Xanthobacteraceae > Bradyrhizobium. Next base: position 24,552 of record NZ_LGHK01000190.1, on the reverse strand, counting down.
ACCCATCGATCACACGGCGAGAAAGCGATGGGTTTCGCTTCGCTCTACCCATCCTACGCTACCCCAACCGCGGCGCGCCTCAGCCCACCGCCATCTCGGAGCGGATCTCGGCGCGCAGTTCGTCGATCAGGCGCAGGCCGGTCTTGGTCTCGACGTGCCAGAAGGTCCAGCCGTTGCAGGCGCCGGAGCCCTGCGCGACCGCGCCGATGCGGTGGATCGAGCCGACCTTGTCGCCGAGCATGATGGCGCCGTCGGCGCGCACCAATGCGCCGTGGCGCTTCTTGGCGTCGACCAGCTTTGCGCCGGGCACGATCATGCCGCGCTCGATCAGTTCGGAGAACGCGACGCGCGGCGCCTCGCGCGCGGTCATGAACGGCGCCAGCGTTGCTTCCGGCAGCGGCTCGATCGCGGCGATGCGGGCTTCGGCGGCGGCGGCATAGGTCCGGTCGCGCTCGAAGCCGATATAGTTGCGGCCGAGGCGCTTGGCGACGGCGCCGGTGGTGCCGGTGCCGTTGAACGGATCGATCACGAGATCGCCCGGCTTCGACGACGACAGCAGCACGCGCGCGAGCAGCTGCTCGGGCTTCTGCGTCGGATGAACCTTCTTGCCGTCGTCGCCCTTGAGGCGCTCCTCGCCGGTGCACAGCGGGATCAGCCAGTCGGAGCGCGCCTGCACGTCCTCGTTGGACGCCTTCAGCGCTTCGTAATTGAAGGTGTAGCCCTTGGCCTTCTCGTCGCGCGCGGCCCAGATCATGGTCTCGTGCGCGTTGGTGAAGCGGCGGCCGCGGAAGTTCGGCATCGGATTGGACTTGCGCCACACGATGTCGTTCAGGAGCCAGAAGCCGAGGTCCTGCATGATCGCGCCGACGCGGAAGATATTGTGATAGGAGCCGATCACCCACAGCGTTGCCGACGGCTTCATCACGCGGCGGCAAGCGAGCAGCCAGGCGCGGGTGAAATCGTCATAGGCGGCGAACGACGAGAACTTGTCCCAGTCGTCGTCGACGGCATCGACATGCGATTCGTCGGGGCGCTTGAGATCGCCCTTGAGCTGCAGATTGTAGGGAGGATCGGCGAAGACCAGGTCGACCGAGCCGGCCTGAAGCTTCGACAACTCGGCCACGCAATCGCCAATGACGATGTGGCTCGACGGGGCACTCTCAAATTTAGTGCGGGGCGCCCTTGCAGACGCCCCGCGACGCGACACTACCATGACTCAAGAACTCTGACTCAGGCGACGCTGTCGGCGACGCGGGACTAAACAACCGACTGGCGCCACATTGACCCGGCAAAGTAAAAATCGACTTAATTGGAAATGTTCATGCAAAAGATTGCAGCAGCTTTCGAACGACGTGGCGCATTGTCGTCGGCGTTGTGCTGCAACATCAGCGCGTTCTGCGAAAAATTTTGCGGATCATCAAACCGGCACGATTCGGCCGGTAAATCGGCCGGCGTTTGCAGTGTTCGCGGCGCGAAGGACGGGCGTGCAACGGGCTAGGCAATTTTTGCCGGGCAGGATATTGATTAACAGAATGGAAATTTTAGGTTGGTGTGTCCCGCAATGGGTCGCCGACGGGAATGAAGGGAAACCGCCATGCGCTATGATGATTTCCGCCGCAGCGACGACATCGAAGACCGTCGCGACGAAGGCGGGATGGGCGGAGGCGGCGGTGGCGGCTTCGGCATTCCGATGGGCGGCGGTGGCGGGCTCGGCATCGGCACCATCATCGTGCTCGGCCTGCTCGGCTATGCCTTCGGCATCGACCCGCGTATTCTGATCGGCGGCGCCGAGATTCTCACCGGCGGCGGCCAGGCGCCGACCTACCAGACCGACCGGCAGGCGTCGGGCGGGCAGGCCAAGCGCGGTGCGCCGACCGACGAGATGGGCAGCATGATATCCGGCATCCTCGGTGAAATCGACGATCGCTGGAGCGAGATCTTCAAGGCGAGTGGCCAGAGCTATACCGGTCCGAAGATCGTGCTGTTCCGCAACGCCACCAATGGCGGCCGCTGCGGCATGGCGCAGTCGGCGATGGGGCCGTTCTACTGTCCGCCGGACAAGACCATCTTCCTCGACACCGGGTTCTTCCGCGAGGTCGAGACGCGCTTCCGCGGCTGCTCGGGCAACGCCTGCAAATTCACTGCGGCCTATATCATCGCGCATGAGGCCGGCCATCACATCCAGAACCTGCTTGGTATCATCCCGCGCGTGAACCGGCTGCAGCAGCAGGCCGGCAGCAAGGCCGAAGCCAACGCGCTGCAGGTCAAGGTCGAGTTGCAAGCCGATTGTCTCTCCGGCGTCTGGGTCAATCGCGAGGAGAAGAAGCGGCCGGGCTTCCTCGAGGCCGGCGATATCGACGCCGCATTGACCACCGCGAACGCGATCGGCGACGACACGCTGCAACGGCAAGCGACGGGCCGGGTGGTGCCGGATTCCTTCACCCACGGCTCCGCCGCGCAGCGCAAGCAATGGTTCATGACCGGCTACCAGCAGGGCACCGTGCAGGCCTGCAACACGTTCGGCGGCGGTTAGGGAAGCCGGTTCAACAGGGGCAAGGCCGCGGGTTCAGTTCACCTCTCCCGCTTGCGGGGGAGGTCGCATCGCATCGTTAGATGCGATGCGGGTGGGGGCTCTCTCCACTATATGACTCGCGGTGACACCCCCCACCCCAACCCTCCCCCGCAAGCGGGAGAGGGAGCGAGAGAACAGGCCATGTCCTCAATCGACGAGTCCAAAACCTTCATCCCGCTCAACATCGCGGTGCTGACGATTTCCGACACCCGCACGCTTGCGGATGACAAGTCGGGCAACACGCTCGCCGATCGTCTCACCGCGGCCGGCCACAAGCTCGCGGCGCGCGAGATCGTCACCGACGATGTCGAGGCGATCCGCGCCGTGATCCGGCGCTGGATCGCAGACCCGGGCGTCGATGCCGTCATCACCACCGGCGGCACCGGCTTTACCGGCCGCGACGTGACGCCGGAGGCGGTCGAGCCGCTGTTCGAGAAACGGATGGACGGCTTCTCGATCGCCTTCCACATGCTGAGCCATGCCAAGATCGGTGTGTCGACGATCCAGAGCCGCGCTACCGCGGGCGTTGCGGGGGCGACTTTCATCTTCTGCCTGCCCGGATCACCCGGCGCCTGCCGCGACGGCTGGGACGGCATTTTGGCCGCGCAACTGGACTACCGCACGCGGCCCTGCAATTTCGTCGAGATCATGCCGCGGCTCGATGAGCACCTGCGCCGCTCGAAGGCGAAGGGCGCGAGTGTGTAGCTATCACCCCTCGTCATTCCGGGGCGCGCGAAGCGCGAACCCGGAATCTCGAGCCTGGTCCCCGTAGCCCGGATGAAGCGGAGCGAAATCCGGGGCAGTTTCCTGGAGTGCACCCCAAAAGTGAGACACGGGAAATTAGGGACAGTTCTCTAACGGAGAACGTATGGCCAACAAATCACCCCGTGTTTTCAGCCGCGAGTTCAAGCTCGAAGCGGTCCGCCGGATTCTGGCGGGCGAGCGGATAAGGGCGCTTTCAGAAGAGCTGAAGGTGCTGCGCAAGGATCTTTACGCATGGCGCGATCTGTTTCGCGCTGGCGGGGCGGCGGCGCTGCGGCCGATAGGGCGCCCGCGCAAGGGCGATGCGGTTGCACCGAGAGTGAAGGCGCGTGGGCGCGAAGTCGCGGCTGCCGACCTTGGCGCGCCAGAGCGCATTGCGGAACTTGAGCGCAAGATCGGCCAGCAGCAGATTGAACTGGATTTTTTTCGGCAAGCCTTGCGGCGGGTCAAGGAAGCACGCCGGCCGAGCAGCGGGCCTGGCGTGACGGGGTCTACGCGGTCATCCAAGCGATGACGATCCCCTCGCAGCAAGGCGAACTGACGATCGAACGGATGTGCCGACTGGCTGGCGTCAGCCGGGCCGGCTATTACCGGCACTGGGCGGCTTCCGCCCCCCGCGCCGAAGAGACCGGCGTGCGGGACGCGATCCAGCGGCTGGCGCTTGCCCATCGGCATTACGGCTATCGACGGATCGCCGCGCAGCTGCGCCGCGAGGGCTTTGCGGTGAACCACAAACGCATGCTCCGCCTGATGCAGCAGGATAATCTCTTGTGTTTGCGGCAGCGGCCGTTCGTGCCTGTGACGACGGACGCGCGCCATCCGTGGCGGGTGGTCCCGAACCTGGCCCGCGGCATGGTGCCTGATGGCCTCGACCAGCTCTGGGTGGCGGACATCACCTACCTCCGCCTGCGGGAGGAGTTCGCTTATCTCGCCATCGTGCTCGATGCCTTCAGCCGGCGCGTGGTCGGCTGGGCCCTGGAGACGCATCTGGAAGCTCGTCTGGCGGTCGCCGCGCTCTCCACGGCGTTGGCGGCGCGCCGACCGAGGCCCGGCAGCCTGATCCACCACTCCGACCGCGGCATCCAATACGCGTGCGGTGACTACGCCGAACTCCTCCAGCAGCACGACATTGCCCCCAGCATGAGCCGGGTCGGTAATCCCTATGACAACGCCAAGGCGGAGAGCTTCATGAAGACCCTCAAACAGGAGGAGGTCAGCGGCCAGACCTATCGCGATGCGCAGCATGCCAGAAATGCGATCGGCGCCTTCATCGAGGAGGTGTACAATCGCCAACGCCTGCACTCGGCCCTGGCTTACCGCCCGCCCGCCGAGTTCGAAGAAAATCTACCGCGATGCGGGGCTGCTGCGCAGCAGCCCCGCATCGCGACCGTAACCCATCAACCCGCCCAGCCGCATCAGGCGATTGGCACCTGTCCCTGATTATCGTGTCTCACATCAGGGGTGCAGTTCATTCCCCGCGGCGGTAGCGTTCCCGGATTGCGCTGCGCTCCATCCGGGCTACGGAGTCAAAATTCCGCGATCGGGAAGCTATCAACCGCTGATCAGCCTGACCAAGCTGCGCCACACCGCCCGAACCGCGTCGCGATACGCCTCGGCCCGCAGCGCATGCGCCCTGCGCGTATAGAATGAGATCAGCTCAGCCGTCACGCGCCGCCCGGTTTCGCGGCGCTGCGGCTTCACAACTCGAGCTCCCAGGTCTCGCCGACCAGGTCGACGCCAAAGCTGTGGTGTTTCTCTTCCTTGACGCGCTGGAAGCCGGCGCGGGCGTAGATGCCGCGCGCGGCGACAAGGATGCTCTGGGTCCACAGCGTCATCTTCTTGTAGCCGTTCTCGCGCGCGGTGCGGATGCACTGCTCGACCAGGGCGCGGCCGACGCCGAGCCCGCGCGCCTTCTCCTCGACCAGCAACAGCCGCAGCTTGGCGACCCCGTCGCCGCCATTGACCAGGAAGATCGAGCCGACCGGCTCGCCGTCGACCTCCGCGATCCAGCAATGCTCGCGGACGGGATCGAACGATCGCAGAAACTGCGCGCAGATCTCGGCCACCAACGCCTCGTAGCTGATGTCCCAGCCATATTCCGCGGCGTAGGCTTGTCCCTGCCGCGAGACGACCCAGCCCATGTCGCCGACGCGGTGGCTGCGCAGCAGGAAGCCGGCGGGTTTTTGCATGGTTGGCTCCAACGCTTGTTCGATTGTGCTCATCGCATGCACCACCGCGGCGCGGTGGTTGCTGTCGATCTGCATCAGCAGCGCCGCGACCTCATCGCGCGAGCGGCTGTCGAGGTCTGCGGCCGTGGCGCGGCCCTTGGCGGTCAGCGCCACCTCGTTGACGCGCTTGTCGGCCTTTGACGGCTTGCGCGTCACGATCTGCCGGCGCTGCAGCGCTGCCAGCGTGCGGCTGACGAAGCCGGCATCGAGGTCGAGATCGCGCACCAGGTCGGTCGCGATGCAGTGCTCGCGATGCGCCAGCTCGTAGATGATCCGCGCTTCCTGCAGCGTGAATGGCGAATGCAGCAGCTTCGGCTCGATGATGCCGAGCTTGCGGGTATAGAACCGGCTGAAGCCGCGGACTGCGGCAACCTGGCTCTCGAGGGCGGCGTCGTAGGAATTTGATTTCATCAAATATATTATTTGACGGAATCAAATAATATGCAAGGACCTTTACGCGACCATGATCCGGCTGCGCAGCATGGTCCGGGAGGAGCGGCCGAGCCGGCGCAGCAGCCGGGCCTCGGAGCGGCGCGCGTCCGGCCGGTAGCCGCCGATCCGCTCGTAATGGTCGCGCGCGATCAGCAGGCCCTGTTCGGCCGAGGGGCCGGCGATCATCCGGGCGACGAATTTGAGGCCGTCGCGCAGGCCGGGGTCGGAGTAGGGCGCGCGGGCGTAGCGGAAGATGCCGGCGCGGTCCTTGCCGCTCGCCGCCACCATCTGGATGAACTGGGTGGTCTCCTCGATCCAGCCGGCATCGAGCACCGCGCCCGGATGCAGGAACATCAGCCAGGGCGAACGCGCCTGCCGTGCGCCCGCCGCAAGCGCCGCGGCCCGCGTGCCCTCGAAACGCAGGAAGCGGCAGCCGGCGACGTCGGCAACGCGCTCCATGATGTCGGTATTGGTGCGGTCGACCAGCAGCACCTCGCGGATCACGCCGGCGGCCGCGCCCGGCACCAGCGCGGCCAAGGTTGCGACCGCGGTGCGCTCGATCCCGTCGGTTGGAATGATCACGCTCAGCATGATTTGAGGCTTCGCTGGCTCAAACGGTTCTGGAAACTCCGGCCGTGTTATCACCTTGTCATATTCAAAGCAGCCTTCTCATCTGCAGATTTTTACGCCATCACTTTGTGGATTTTCTCGCCGCGTGTTCTTGATTTGTTCTCGGATTGTGTTAGCTTCAAAGCATGAGCCGTGCATCCTCTCATGCCCTCAAGCACCCGCCGGTAACGGCGCCCTCCGATAACCCGGCGGGTGCACCCACCCCTTTTCCCGAGCTTGCGGTCGCGATCGAGCGCGAGCGGCGGCGCGGCCGCGGCGCGCAGTCCAACGCCAGCGGCCGCTATGAGGCGGAGGCGCGGGTCGCCTTCGACGACGGCTGGCAGAGCCTCGAAGATCTGCCGCCTTTTACGACCAGCGTGTCGCTCGACACCTCGCGCAAGGTGATCACCCGCAACGACTCGCCCGACATCGGCTTCGACCGCTCGATCAATCCCTATCGCGGCTGCGAGCATGGCTGCGTCTATTGCTTCGCGCGGCCGACCCACGCTTATCTCGGCCTGTCGCCGGGGCTCGACTTCGAATCCAAGCTGTTCGCCAAGCCGGATGCGCCGGCGCTGCTCGAGAAGGAACTCGCGGCGCCGGATTATGAAGCGCGGATGATCGCGATCGGCACCAACACCGATCCCTATCAGCCGATCGAGCGCGAACGGAAGATCATGCGCGGCATTCTCGAGGTGCTGGAGCGCGCCGGGCATCCGGTCGGCATCGTCACCAAGTCGGCGCTGGTGACCCGCGACATCGACATCCTGGCGCGGATGGCGAAGCGCAATCTCGCCAAGGTCGCGCTCTCGGTGACGACGCTCGATCCGAAGCTCGCCCGCACCATGGAGCCGCGCGCCTCGACCCCGCCAAAGCGGCTCGAGACGATCAAGCGGCTCACCGAGGCCGGCATCCCGACCACGGTGATGGTCGCGCCCGTGATCCCGGCGCTGAACGATTCCGAGATCGAGCGCATCCTCGATGCCGCCGCCCATGCCGGCGCGAAGGAGGCGAGCTACGTGCTGCTGCGGCTGCCGCTCGAGGTCCGCGATCTCTTTCGCGAATGGCTGATGGCGAACTATCCGGATCGCTACCGTCACGTCTTCACGCTGATCCGCGACATGCGCGGCGGCCGCGACTACGACTCGCAATGGGGCACGCGGATGAAGGGCACCGGCCCGATGGCCTGGATGATCGGCCGCCGCTTCGAGATCGCCTGCGAAAAGCTCGGCCTCAACAAGCGGCGCACCAAGCTGACCACCGATCACTTCGCCAAACCGAAGCGCAGCGGGCAGCAGCTCAGCCTGTTCTAGGCGAGATCCCGTAGCCCGGATGGCGCGCAGCGAAATCCGGGAAACCTTTCGCCGCGGACAGAAGGCCCCGGATTGCGCTTCGCTCCATCCGGGCTACGAAGAAGCAACACGGCGACGAGGCCGTAAATAATGTCAATAAAGCGAGTGCAACAATGAGTAGCGCCCCGACCGCACGCTTCACCGTCCTCACGCTCGGCGTCAGCGACATGCGCGCCAGCATCGCCTTCTATGAGTCCCTCGGTTTCACCAGAAAGATGCGCGCGACCGGTGAGGAAGTCGCCTTCTTCGAAACCGGCGGCAGCGTGCTCGGGCTGTTCCCGTGGCATCTGCTCGCCGCCGATGCCGGACTGCCCGATCAGCCGCGGCCATCAGCATTCCGCGGCGTTTCGATTGCCTGGAACTGCAACGACGATGCCGAGGTCGATCGCGTGATGGCGTTCGCGCTGTCGAAAGGCGCCACATTGCTGAAGCCCGCGCAGCCGACCAGTTATGGCGGTTATTGCGGTTATTTCGGCGATCCCGACGGCCACGCCTGGGAAGTGGTGCGCGCGCCGGGCTTCGAGGTGCTCGAGAGCGGGCGAGTGTCGATTCCCGACTAGCATGAGCCGAATTGAATAACGGGGAAGGGGGCCAGGTTCCCGGTTGCGTCGCGGAGCCGGCTTGATCACCATCCCCGCATGATTCGAGACAAGTCCAAGGCTACGTCAAAGACCGCGTCGAAAAAGACGCTGGCCAAGCGCGTCATCGCCGTGACGCGGCCGACCTTCCGGCGCGAGCGCGCGCTGATCAAGCGCGGCGTCTGGCCGGTTGCCGGCTGCGACGAGGCCGGACGCGGCCCGCTGGCCGGACCCGTGGTCGCCGCCGCGGTCGTGCTCGATCCTGCTCGCGTTCCCAAGGGCCTCGACGATTCGAAGCGGCTGACCGCCGAACGCCGCGAGGAACTGTTCGAGGAGATCTGCGCCACCGCAGCGTTCTCGGTCGCGGTGGCCTCGCCGGCGCGAATCGACCGCGACAACATCCTGCGCGCCTCGCTGTGGGCGCTGGCCCGCGCGGTCCACGCGCTGCCGGAGATGCCGAAGCACGTCTTCGTCGACGGCCGCGACAAGCTTGCCACGCCCTGCGACTGCGACGCCGTGATCGGCGGCGACGGTATCGTGGCCTCGATCGCGGCGGCCTCGATCATTGCCAAGGTGACGCGCGACCGCCTGATGTGCGCGCTGGCGTTGGATTGCCCCGGCTACGGTTTCGAGCAGCACAAGGGCTACGGCGTCCCCGAGCACCTCGAAGCGCTGGACCGGCTCGGGCCGAGCACCCACCACCGCAGCTTCTTCGCCCCTGTCGTTGCGGCGCGGCTGAAGCATTTCCCGGTCCCGGCCGAACCCGACCTGTTCACAGTGGACGCGGAAAGCGAAGCCGCGGCGTCCGAAGCAGCGTAAAGCGCGACTGCTACCCGCCCACTCGGTGTCATCTACCCGCCCACTCGGTGTCATCGCACGGCTCGACCGGGCGATCCAGTATTCCAGAGGCAGTCGTTTTCGATTGAGAGGCCGCGGCGTACTGGATGCCCCGCCTTCGCGGGGCATGACAGCGGAGTTTGAAGTTAAAGTGCAGGCACGGCCTACGCCGGTTGCCTCCACCGCCGCCTGCCGTTATCAAAAACCCTCGGGATCAGATGGCGCCGCTGACGAGGTGGCTGGGGCATTTCAGGCGTTTCATGCGGTTTACCTCCCTGGTTGTCGAACTGATCCGCGCCCGGCCGCGCCTCGTGGTGTGGGTCGTGGTGCTGGTGCAGGCCGCGATCTGGCTGGTCCTGCCGCTGATCTTCTACGGCAGCCCGCCCGGCAATCTCGCCACCGTGCTCGCCTTCGGCCGCGAATATCAGTCGGCACCGACATGGGGCCGCCGCTGGCGTTCTGGCTCGCCGACATCGCCTTCCGCGCCGCCGGCAATCACGTGTTCGGCGTCTATCTCCTGGCGCAGACCTGCGAGATCACAACCTTCATCGCCTTCTACCAGCTGGCGCGCGCCATTGTCGGCGGCCCGCAGGGCGTGCTGGCGGTGCTGCTGTCGATGACGGTCGTGGTGTTCTCCTCGCCGAGCGTCGAGTTCGGCCCGCTGATCCTGGCGCGTCCGCTCTGGGCGCTGCTGCTGCTGCATTCCTGGCAATTGATCGGGCAGAACCGGCGCAGCGCCTGGTTTGCCTGGTCGATCGATTGCGGCCTGCTGCTGCTGACGACGCAGGCGGCGATCGGCATGATCCTGCTGGTCACAGGCTTTGCGGTCGCAACCGAGCGCGGGCGGCGCACGCTGCGCGCGGTCGATCCGCTCTACGCGCTGCTCGTCGTCATCGTGCTGGCGTTGCCCTATCTGATCTGGCTGGTCCGCGCCGACGTGCTGGCGCTGCCGGCCTTGCCCGCGCTCGCCGATCTCAAGGCGCGCGCCCTGCACTGGGGCGTCGTGCTCGGCGGGCTGATCGTGGCGACCGCTGCGATCGTGGTGCTGGCGATCCTCAATTCGCGCTGGTTTGCCCGCGACGGTGAGGATGCTCCGATCATCTACCGTCCGCCGGTCAGTCCGCTGGCGCAGCAATTCGTCTATTTCTTCGCCTTCGCGCCCGCGATCGTGAGCAGCTTCATCTCCGGCCTGTTCGATCTGGATCGCGCCTTCGGCGGCGCCGGCGTGGCGCTGTTGATGTCAGGGCTGGCGGTCGTGGTCGCGACCGGCGATCTGATCCATCTGCGGCGGCAGCGGCTGCTGCGTTCGGCGTGGGCCTTCGCGGTCGCGGCGCCTGCTGCTGCGGCGCTGGCGGCGGCGCTGTTCCTGCCCTGGACCAGCACCAAGGAGGTGCCGACCTCGCTGCCGGCAGCCGCAATGGGGCGCTTCTTCGACGACAGCTATGAGCGCCGCACCAACCAGCGCCTGCGCGCGGTCGCCGGCGATCCCGAAATCGCCAGCCTGATCGCGATGAACGGACGCCGCCCGCATCTGTTGCTCGACGCCGCGCCGCAGCGGACGCCCTGGCTGTCGGTCGCGAAGTTCAACGAGACCGGCGGCGTCGTGGTCTGGCGCGCGCAGGACACCGCCGGCACGCCGCCGCCCGAACTCGCGCTGCGCTTCCCCGGCCTCGTGCCGGAAGTGCCGCGCTCGTTCGACCGGCTGGTCAATGGCCGCCAGCCGGTGCTGCGGATCGGCTGGGCGATCGTGCGGCCGAAGGGATCGTGAGACGCCGATCTGTAGGATGGGTAGAGCGAAGCGAAACCCATCATTTGTGCCGCGGGCATGGATCGATGGGTTTCGCTACGCTCTACCCATCCTACGGAGTAAGCACCTTTGTTACGAAGCAAGCACCTTCGCGATCGCGCGCAGATCCTGCCACGACAATCTCTTGTACGACGGCGAGCGCAGCAGATAGGCCGGATGGAAGGTGGCGACGGCGCGGATCGTGCGGGTGCCGGTGTCGTAGTCGATCCATTTGCCGCGCGTGCGCATGATGCCCTCGCGCGTGCCGAGCAGCGCCTGCGTCGAGGGATTGCCGAGCGTCACCAGCACGTCGGGATTGACCAGCTCGATATGGCGCTGGATGAACGGCAGGCACACCTGCGTCTCCTGCGGCGTCGGCGTGCGGTTGCCCGGCGGCCGCCACGGGATCACGTTGGCGATATAGGCCTTGCTGCGGTCGAGCCCGATCGCCGCGATCATGCGGTCGAGCAGCTTGCCGGAGCGGCCGACGAACGGCAGGCCCTCGATGTCCTCGTCGCGGCCCGGCGCCTCGCCGACGAACATCACCTTCGCCTGCGGGTTACCATCGGCGAACACCAGCCGGGTCGCGGTGTGCTTCAACGCGCAGCCGTCGAACGTCTCCATCAGGGTGCGCAATGCTTCAAGCGTCGGCGCAGTGCGCGCGGCCTCGCGCGCCGAGGCGATCGCGGCATCCGGCGCGACGGTGATTTCGCTGCGCGGAACTGCGGGCATCGGCGGGGGGCGCAGCGGATTGAGCGCCACCGGCCGCGGCGCGGCAGGGGCGGGAACTGGCTCGGGCTGTTCCAGCCGGTTGATCGGCTCGTCGCCAAGCGCGCAATCGACCCCGGCCTCGAGGTAAAAGGCTAGCAATTGCTGCAGTGTAGGGGTGGGATCGGGCGGCAGGGCCATCATGATGTAATTTTAGCATGAACGGGAAAAGCGGAGGCTGGTTTTTGGAAAAGATTATGCTCCTGTGGCGTCGCGGCCGCGCGAAACCTCGCAAAGCGCAATTCCATGGTTGTCCTCCCGCCAAAAATCGGAAACAACGACTTTTGAAAAGCTTAGAAGCGTTCTCATTGGGCTGAGATCAAAGATCATGAGTGCTGAAGACCTTCCTCCGCGCGAGTCTATGGAATTCGACGTCGTCATCGTCGGCGCCGGCCCGTCGGGCCTGTCGGCCGCGATCCGGCTGAAGCAGCTCAATCCGGAGCTTTCGGTCGTCGTGGTGGAGAAGGGCTCCGAAGTCGGTGCGCACATCCTGTCGGGTGCGGTGATCGATCCGGCCGGCCTCGACAAGCTCGTGCCCGACTGGCGCGAGGATGCCGACTGCCCGCTGAAGACGCAGGTCACGAGCGACCGCTTCTACTGGGCGACGTCGCAAGGCTGGTTCCGCATCCCGAACTTCATCATGCCGCCGCTGATGAACAATCATCACTGCTACATCGGCTCGCTCGGCAATGTCTGCCGCTGGCTGGCGCCGAAGGCGGAAGCGCTCGGCGTCGAGATCTATCCGGGCTTCGCCGCCGCCGAGGTGCTCTATGACGACAAGGGCGCGGTGCGCGGCATCGCGACCGGCGACATGGGCATCGCCAAGGACGGCAGCCACAAGGATTCCTATACCCGCGGCATGGAGCTGCTCGGCAAGTACACGCTGTTCGCCGAAGGCGCGCGCGGCTCGCTGTCCAAGCAGCTGATCGCGAAGTTCAAGCTCGACGCCAACTCGGAGCCGCCGAAATTCGGCATCGGCCTGAAGGAAGTCTGGCAGATCGATCCGGCGAAGCACAAGAAGGGCCGGGTGCAGCATACGCTCGGGTGGCCGCTGAACGACAAGACCGGCGGCGGCTCGTTCCTCTATCATTACGACGACAACCGCGTCGCGGTCGGCTTCGTCGTTCACCTGAACTACACCGATCCGTATCTGTCGCCGTTCGACGAATTCCAGCGGATGAAGACGCATCCCGATATCCGCGAGCTGTTCGAAGGCGGCAAGCGGCTCGCCTATGGCGCGCGCGCCATCACCGAGGGCGGCTACCAGTCGGTGCCGCGGCTCTCCTTCCCGGGCGGCGCGCTGATCGGCTGCGCCGCGGGCTTCGTCAACGTGCCGCGCATCAAGGGCGTCCACAATGCGATGGGCTCCGGCATGCTCGCCGCCGAGCACGTCGCTGCCGCGCTCGGCGCCGGCCGCGCCAATGACGAGCTCGTCGAGTATGAGAATGCCTGGCGTTCGTCGGCGATCGGCAAGGACCTGTTCAAGGTCCGCAACGCCAAGCCGCTGCTGTCGAAGTTCGGCAATTTGCTCGGAATGGCGCTGTCCGGCTTCGACATGTGGTGCAACACGCTCGGCTTCTCGCTGCTCGGCACCCAGTCGCATGCCAAGCCGGACCGCGAGACGCTCGATCCGTCCAAGCAGCACCAGCCGATCGCCTATCCGAAGCCGGACGGCAAGATCTCCTTCGACAAGCTGTCGTCGGTATTCCTGTCCAACACCAACCACGAGGAGGACCAGCCGGTCCATCTCAAGGTCGCCGACATGAACCTGCAGAAGACGTCGGAGCACGACGTGTTCGCAGGTCCCTCCAACCGCTATTGCCCGGCCGGCGTCTACGAGTGGGTCGAGGAATCGGCAGGACCGCGCTTCCAGATCAACGCCCAGAACTGCGTCCACTGCAAAACCTGCGATGTGAAGGACCCCAACGGCAACATAACCTGGGTTCCTCCGGAGGGTGGCGGCGGTCCCAACTACGAGGCGATGTAAGCCGACCACATTTGCGTGAGGCCGAGCGCAGCTCGCCGCAACCTCCGCTTGGCCTCTGCCTTGCGGAAGCGGCCGGATTGCACTGTCGGATACGTCCGAACACTCGGAACAAGGTGCCGTGGCGTCAGGATCCGGCGCTTTTTGCGTCTGCGCGCGAATATGCCCGGCCCGGTCACGATACCGCCATAGTGGAAGCGTCTTGCGGGGGCTGGCTGGATCGGCGGATCTAAGGGCCTAATTCTGCCAATTGATTCGTCACGGGTTGCCTTTGGGCGATCCTTGCGGATAACCGCCAAAAGCGGCATTGTCGCTCGCCGTGATGCCGCCGCTTGGGTTCGCATTTTGAGACTGATCGCAAGATCTTGGCCGTAAAATCCATCTTGGCGTAAATCCCTGGAGCAAGGCGACCGTGATGCTGTCCACCCGTTTCAACCGCCTGACGATTGCCCTTCTTGCTGCCGCGGCGCTTGCCGTGCCTGCGCAGCTGGCGGCGCAAACGCCCGACCATCCGACCGACAATGCCGCGCAATTCCCGTCCAAGACCGACCTGAAGTCGCTGACCACGGCGGGTAGCTATCTCGCCGCCCGCCACGCCAGTGTCGAACGCGATGCGTCCTCGGCCGCGGCGTTCTACCGTTCCGCGCTGCGCACCGACCCGAAGAATTCCGAGCTGCTCGACCGTGCCTTCATCTCCTCGCTCGCCGACGGCGACATCGACGAGGCGGTCAAGCTCGCCGACCGCATCCTGACCCAGGACAAGGCCAACCGCGTCGCGCGCCTCGTCGTCGGCGTGCGCGACCTCAAGCTGAAGAAGTACGCCGCCGCGCAGTCCAACATCAACCAGTCGGTCCGCGGACCGATCACCGATCTGGTGGCGACGCTGCTGTCGGCCTGGGCGGCCTATGGCGCCGGCGACAGCAAGGGCGCGGTCGCCTCGATCGACAAGCTGACCGGCCCCGAATGGTATCCGATCTTCAAGGACCTGCACGCCGGCATGATCTACGAGCTGTCCGGCAAGGAGAAGGATGCCGGCGCCCGCTTCGAGAAGGTCTACAAGCTCGACGATTCCATGCTGCGCACGGTCGACGAATATGCGCGCTGGACCTCGCGCAACAAGGATGCCGCCGCCGCCACCGCGATGTATGAGGCGTTCGACAAGAAGCTGCCGCGTCATCCGCTGGTGCTCGAAGGCATCAAGGAGACCAAGGCCGGCAAGAAGCTGCCGCCGCTGGTCGACAGCCCGCAGGCCGGCGCAGCTGAAGCGCTGTACGGCATCGGCGCGACGCTGACCCGCCGCGGCGGCGAGGACCTCGCGCTGGTCTACCTGCAGCTCGCGCTCTATCTGCAGCCGAACCATCCGCTGGCGCTGCTGTCGCTCGCCGATCTTTATGAATCGGTGAAGAAGCCGCAGATGGCGATCAAGGTCTATGAGCGGATGCCGGCGTCCTCGCCGCTGAAGCGCAACGCGCAGATCCAGCTCGCGACCAACCTCGACGCCGCCGACCGCAGCGACGAGGCGATCAAGATCCTCAAGGAAGTCACCGCGGATCAGCCGAAGGACATCGAGGCGATCCTGGCCCTCGGCAACATCGAGCGCGGCCGCAAGAAGTTCGCCGACTGCGCCACCACCTATTCGCAGGCGATCGATGCGCTGCCGGCCGGCAGCGGCGACAAGAATGCCTGGGTCACCTATTACTACCGCGGCATCTGCGAGGAGCGTTCCAAGCAGTGGAACAAGGCCGAGGCCGACATGCGCAAGGCGCTCGAGCTGCAGCCCGAGCAGCCGCATGTGCTGAACTATCTCGGCTATTCCTGGATCGACCAGGGCATCAACCTCGACGAAGGCATGAAGATGATCAAACGTGCCGTCGATCAGCGCCCTGACGACGGCTACATCGTCGATTCCCTCGGCTGGGCTTACTATCGGATCGGCAATTACGACGAGGCGGTGAAGAACCTCGAGCGCGCGATCGACCTCAAGCCGGAAGATCCGACCATCAACGACCATCTCGGCGATGCCTATTGGCGCGTCGGCCGCACGCTGGAAGCCAAGTTCCAGTGGGCGCATGCCCGCGACCTCAAGCCCGAGCCGGAAGAGCTGCCGAAGATCCAGGCCAAGATCGACAACGGCCTGCCGGACGACACCTCGAACGCCGCCGCCGCCGACAAGAAGAAGGACGACGACGGCAAGGGCGATGGTAAGGGCGGCTAGGGCTTGCGGGTGCGGCAAACTCGGTGTCGTCCCTGCGAACGCAGGGACCCATAACCACCGACGGTTATTGCTGCAGATTGCCCGAACGACGAATCCCGTTCAAAACATCCGCCGCGGAGTATGGGTCCCTGCTTCCGTGCGCAACTGCGCACTAGGCAGGGACGACGGCGGCGGATCCGGCGCTTGAGCCGGCATACCCCCGGAATTTCCGTGCAAACAAAGGGATAGGATCATACGGCGATTTACGCTAATCGCATCACGATGTTTGTTTTTAGGGGTTTATCGCCGTGCCGGCGCTGATTGAAGAAGGGCGTGCCAAAGTCAACCTGACGCTCAGGGTTGTCGGACGGCGCGTCGATGGGTTTCATGATCTCGAGAGCGTCGTCGCGTTTGCCGATTGCGCCGATCGTCTCACGCTCGAGCCGGGACCGGAGCTGTCGCTGACGATGGCGGGACCGCTGGCCGACGCCTGCGGCGATACGTCGGATAATCTCGTGCTCAAGGCCGCGCGGCTGCTCGGCGAGCGCGTCGTGGACCTCGAGGTCGGCCACTTCACGCTGGAAAAGGTGCTGCCGGTCGCGGCCGGCATCGGTGGCGGCTCGGCGGATGCCGCGGCCGCGCTGCGGCTCTTGGCGCGGCTGAACGAACTCTCGCTCGACGACAGCAGGATCATGGAGGTCGCTTTGCAGACCGGCGCCGACGTGCCGGTGTGCGTCGCCTCGCGCGCGGCCGACATGACCGGCGTCGGCGAAGGCCTGCTGCCGCTCGACCTGCCGAAGATGCCGGCCGTGCTGGTCAATCCGCGCGTGCCGGTTGCGACCAAGGACGTCTTCAATGCGCTCGGCCTGCGCCATGGCGAGCTCCTGATCGGCGCCACCGATGTCGTGATGCAGGCGCCGTCCTGGCCGGAGGCCGGCCGCGCGGTTGACGACTGGATCGCAGCGCTTAAGCGCGGCACCAATGATCTCGAAGCCCCCGCCGCGCGCATCGAGCCCGTCATCAGCGACGTGTTGTCGGCGCTGCGTACGACCACGGGCGTTCGTCTGGTGCGCATGTCCGGCTCCGGCGCGACCTGCTTTGCCGTGTTCGGAACCGACGCCGACGCCGAGGCCGCAGGCGAGAAGCTCCGCGCCGACCATCCCGGCTGGTGGGTGCACGCGGGCTCGTTGAGCTGAGCTTTTCTCCTCTCGTCATTCCCAGATGCGCAATTGCGCATCGGGGAATGACGTAGAGTAAGGTGCGACAAGGCGGGACGAAGAGCAAAGCTCGGGCGAAACTTGCTGCGAGAATGCGGATGTGTGACTCACCAACCGTGCAACATACTCGATGTCGTTCCGGCGAAGGCCGGGACCCATAACCATCGATGCTCATTGTTGCGCGACGCCGTGGCCGCAGCCTTCTTTAACAACTCAACCCTGTGGTTATGGGTCCCGGCCTTCGCCGGGACGACACCTGTGGATGTGGCGACATCGCGTCTTCGCCGGGACGATATCCTCTCTGCCGCACCATCCCACCGCAACGCCGGGCAGCCTTGCAACCCCGGTTGCTTGGCAAGCCAAACCCCGTTTGCCATAACAGGACGAACAACAACGTTGCGCGTGCGGGACCGTTCGGAATCCGCCTGCAGCCAATGAGCCGGGAGGATGCCATGGCCAATATCCGAGTTCTCGCCACCGACCTCGAGTTTCCCGAAGGCCCCGTCGTCATGCCCGACGGCTCGGTCGTGCTGGTCGAAATCCGCGGCCAGCGACTGACCCGGGTCTATCCCGACGGGCGCAAGGAGATCGTCGCCAAGGTGCCGGGCGGCCCGAACGGTGCCGCGCTCGGCCCCGACGGCAAGATCTACATCTGCAACAATGGCGGCTTCTCCTGGATCCCGACCCGCAACATGATCATGCCGGGACCGCAGCCGGAGGATTATCTCGGCGGCTCGATCCAGCGCGTCGATCTGCAATCCGGCAAGGTCGAGACCGTGGTGACGACGTGCGGCGAGCATGAGCTGCGCGGCCCGAACGACCTGGTGTTCGACAGACAGGGCGGCCTGTGGTTCTCCGATCTCGGCAAGCGCCGCGCCCGCGACATGGATGTCGGCGCGTTCTATTACCTGAAGCCCGGCATGAACGAGATCGTCGAGGCCGTGCACGGCATCCTGCCGGCCAACGGCATCGGTCTGTCGCCGGATGAGAAGACCGTCTACATCGCGGAGACACCGACGGCGCGGCTATGGGCCTATGAGGTGTCCGAGCCCGGCACCATCAAGCCGCGCGACGTGATCTATCGCGGCGAGCGCGGCAAGCCGATCGCGGGCCTCGGCGGCTACCAGATGTTCGACTCGCTCGCGGTCGAAGCATCGGGCAATGTGTGCGTTGCGACGCTGATCTCGGGCTGCATCTCGGTGATCGCGCCCGACGGCACGGTGGTCGAGCAGGTGCCGACCGGCGATCGCGTCACCACCAACATCGCGTTCGGCGGCCCCGATCTGAAGACCGCCTACATCACGCTGTCCGGCAAGGGCGAGCTGATCGCTATGGACTGGTCACGGCCGGGATTGCCGCTGAATTTTCTGAACAAGTGACGTAAGAGCGTCATTGCGAGCGAAGCGAAGCAATCCATGCTGCCACAGACGCGGATGGAATGGATTGCTTCGTCGCTTCGCTCCTCGCAATGACGGAAAGGATACAAAATGCCCTGGCTTGAACCGGTCACCCTTCGCGGCGCGCATGCGCGGCTCGAACCGCTGTCGCATGATCACCTCGCTGGACTGACGGAAGCGGTGAAGGACGGTGGTCTCTCGAACCTGTGGTACACCGCCATCCCTCAACCGGAGAACATGGCGAAAGAGATCGACCGCAGGCTTGGCTTGCAGAAGGCCGGATCGATGCTGCCGTTCACGGTGTTCGATGCGGATGGCCGGATCTCGGGCATGACCACCTACATGAACGTCGACACGCCGAACCGCCGCGTCGAGATCGGCTCGACCTGGTACGCCAAACGCGTGCAGCGCAGCGCGGTCAACACGCAGTGCAAACTGCTGTTGCTGCAACATGCCTTCGAGAAGCTCGATTGCATCGCGGTCGAGTTCCGCACGCATTTCTTCAATCACCAGAGCCGGCGCGGCATCGAGCGTTTGGGTGCCAAGCAGGACGGCATTCTGCGCAGCCACCAGATCGCGCCCAACGGCACGTTGCGCGACACCGTGGTTTACAGCATCATCGCCAGCGAATGGCCGACGGTGAAGGCGCATCTCAATTATCAACTCAACGAAAAGCCGCGCTGACACGGTGGTCGGCGCCAGAAACGAGACGATGGAAACGTTCGATTATGTGATCATCGGCGCGGGCTCCGCCGGGAGCGTGCTGACCAACCGGTTGAGTGAGGACGCGGGCACGCGGGTGTGCGTGCTCGAGGCGGGGCCGAGCGACTGGCATCCCTACATCCATCTGCCGGCCGGCTTCATCAAGACCTTCCACATGAAGAGCGTGAACTGGGCTTACCAGCAGGAGCCTGGTCCCTATACCGGCGGCCGCAGCATCTACGCGCCGCGCGGCAAGACGCTCGGCGGCTCGTCCTCGATCAACGGCCACATCTACAATCGCGGCCAGCGCCAGGATTTCGACACCTGGGCGCAACTCGGCAATCGCGGCTGGGGTTATCCCGACGTGCTGCCGTATTTCCGGCGCATGGAGAGAAGGATCGGCGAGGGCGACGACACCTATCGTGGTCGGAATGGCAATCTCACCGTCACCACGATGGACTGGCAGGACCCGCTCTGCGAAGCCTTCATGGCGGGCGCGGTCAGCCTCGGTATTCCGCGCAATCCCGACTACAACGGCCAGATCCAGGAGGGCGTGTCGTACTGCCAGCGCACCATCTTGAACGGCCTTCGCGTCAGCGCCGCCACCGCGTTCCTGCATCCGGCGCGAAAACGGCCGAACGTCGATGTGCGCACGCATGCCCATGTCACCAGCATCATCTTCGAGGGCAAGCGCGCGGTCGGCGTGCGCTATAACCGCGGCGGCAAGCACGGCGATCTCCTGGAGATCCGCGCCACCAAGGAAGTCATTCTCTCCGGCGGCGCCTATAACTCGCCGCAGCTGTTGCAGCTCTCCGGCGTCGGCTCGCCCGACCTGTTGCAGTCTCATGGCATCGAGGTGCGCCATGCGCTGCCGGGTGTCGGCGAAGGACTGCAGGATCATTACGCGCCGCGTTCGGTGGCGCGGGTCAAGAACATCCGGACCATCAACGAGCTGCGCCGCGGCTTCAGCCTGTGGGCCGAGGCGATCAAATGGGCGACGACGCGGCGCGGGCTGCTGTCGCTGTCGCCGACCATGGTCTACTGCTTCTGGCATTCCGGCGAGACCACCGAGAGCTCCGATTTGCAACTCACCTTCACGCCGGCGAGCTACAAGGAGGGCGTGCAGGGCCAGCTCGAGGACGAGCCCGGCATGACGGTTGCCTCATGGCAGCAGCGGCCGGAGAGCCGCGGCTATGTCCGGATCCGCTCGGCCGATCCGTTCGCGCCGCCGATCATCCAGACCAATTATCTCGCCGAGGAGATCGACCGCCGCGTCGTCGTCGCCGGCATGAAGCTGGCGCGCCGGCTGCTCGCCTCCGAGCCGCTCAAGCCGTATTTCGCCTACGAGGACTTTCCCGGTCCGAAGGTCACGAGCGACGAGGAGCTGCTTGCGGCCGCGACCCAGCGCGGCACCACCACCTTCCATCCCGGCTGCACCTGCCGGATGGGACCGGCCGACGCGCCCTGGGCCGTGGTCGACGACCAGCTTCGGGTCCATGGCATGGAAGGCCTGCGCGTGATCGACGCCTCGATCATGCCGCGGATGATCTCGGCCAACCTCAACGCCTCGACCCTGATGATCGCCGACAAGGCCTCCGACATGATCCGCGGCAAGGCGCCCGAAGCGGCTGCGAAGCTGCCGGAGTATGCGTGAGGGAAGAGCTGGGCGCGACGATGATCGTTCAGCGTCGTCCCGGCGAAGGCGGGGACCCATAACCACCGATGCTCATTGCTGCGTACCGGTGGAATGACGAGTCCCGTTCACCACACCAGCCGCGGAGTATGGGTCCCGGCCTTCGCCGGGACGACAGCGGTGGGTGTGGCCGTTAGCTGGACGGGAAAGAAGAAGGCAGCTCAGCCGTAGACGAACGCCTTGTCCTCGAGGTCGATCGCCGGGAATTCGTCCTTCTCGGCCCAGTAGTCCTGGTTGTGCTGCCACTCCGGCTTGTCGCCGCGCTTCGGCAACAGGTGCATGCCGCGCATCATGTAGCCGGGATTGAAGTTCTCCGGATCGATCCACGGCAGCAACGGCATGTTGTGGTCTTCGGGGCGCAGCGCCGGCGTCACCTTGTTCACGCCGGTTGCCTTCATGTGCTTGAGCATGCGGCAGACGAAGTCGCCGACCAGATCGACGCGCAGGGTCCAGCTGGCGCGGAAATAGCCGAACACCCAGACGAGGTTCGGCACGCCGGTGAACATCATGCCGCGATAGGTCACGGTGTCCTTGAAGTCGAGCGGCTTGCCGTCGATCTCGAAGTCGATGCCGCCATTGGCAGAGAGATGGAAGCCGGTCGCGGTGATGATGATGTCGGCCTCGAGCTCCTTGCCGGACTTGAGCAGGATGCCCTTCTCGGTGAAGCGGTCGATCTCGTCGGTGACGACCGAGGCCTTGCCGCCCTTGATGGCGTGGAACAGATCGGCGTCCGGAATGAAGGCGATGCGCTGCCGCCACGGCCGGTAGCGCGGCGTGAAGTGGGTGGCGATGTCGTAGTCCTTGCCGAGAACGGCTTCGACCGCCGCCAGCAGGTCCTTCTTGGCGCCCTCGGGCTCGGCGAAGGTCCGCTTGGTGAAGGCGTCCTGCTCGAACAGGATCTTGCGGCGGGTGATCTCGTGGATCCAGGCCTCGTCGACCTGCAGCCTGCGCAGCTCCTCGGCGATCTCGATCGCGTTGCGGCCGGTCCGGAAATAGGTCGGCGAACGCTGCAGCATGGTGACATGGCCGGCGTCCTTGGCCATCGCCGGGATCAGGGTCGCGGCGGTGGCGCCGGAGCCGATCACGATCACGCGCTTGCCCTTGTAGTCGAGGTCGTCGGGCCAGGTCTGCGGATGCACGACCGTGCCTTTGAACTTCGCCATGTCGGTCCATTCGGGCGTATAGCCCGCGTCGTGGCGGTAGTAGCCCTGGCACATCCAGAAGAAGTTGGTGGTGAAGCGCAGCCGCTCGCCGGTGTCGATGCGCGTTGCATCGATGGTCCACAGATTGGTTTCGTTCGACCACTTCGCCGCGGTGATGGTGTGGCGATAGCGGATGTGGCGGTTGAGGTCGTTCTCCTCGATCACCTCGCCCATGTATTTCAGGATCTCGGCGGCGCTCGCGATCGGCGCGCTGGTCCACGGCTTGAAGCGATAGCCGAAGGTGTGCAGGTCGCTGTCGGAGCGGATGCCGGGATAGCGATGGGTGGACCAGGTGCCGCCGAAGGTCTTCTGCGTCTCCAGCACCACGAAGCTGGTGCCCGGGCATTGCGTGGTGAGGTGGTAGGCGGCGCCGACGCCGGAGATGCCAGCGCCTGCGATCAGGACGTCGAAATGCTCTGTGGTGGCCGGCTCGGCGGCGCGGATCTGGGTCTGGACGTTCATCTTCCCTGGTCTTCTTGTTTGTTGGTTTGTTTGTTGAGCGATGGAAGCAAAACGCCGGAGCCATCGCCCCGGCGCCTGCCGATATCGAAACTAGACTTCGCGGCGGCTGAGGAATGCCAGCCGCTCGAACAGATGCACGTCCTGCTCGTTCTTGAGCAGCGCGCCATGCAGCGGCGGGATCAGCTTGCGCGGATCGCGCTCCCTGAGCATCTCCGGCGTGATGTCTTCGTTGAGCAGCAGCTTGAGCCAGTCGAGCAGCTCGGAGGTCGAGGGCTTCTTCTTCAGGCCCGGAACCTCGCGGACCTCGAAGAAGATCCGCAGCGCCTCTTCCACCAGGCGCTTCTTGATGCCGGGGAAGTGCACGTCGACGATCTGGCCCATCGTCTCGGCGTCGGGGAACTTGATGTAGTGGAAGAAGCAGCGGCGCAGGAACGCGTCCGGCAGTTCCTTCTCGTTGTTCGACGTGATCATCACGATCGGGCGCAGCTTCGCCTTGATGGTCTCGCCGGTCTCGTAGACGTGGAACTCCATGCGGTCGAGTTCGAGCAGGAGGTCGTTGGGGAATTCGATGTCGGCCTTGTCGATCTCGTCGATCAGGAGCACCGGGCGCTTCTCGTTGGTGAAGGCCTCCCACAGCTTGCCGCGCTTGATGTAGTTCTTGATGTCGGACACGCGCGCGTCGCCGAGCTGGCTGTCGCGCAGGCGCGAGACGGCATCATACTCGTAGAGGCCCTGCTGCGCCTTGGTGGTCGACTTGATGTGCCAGGTCAAAAGCGGCGCGTCGATCGCCTTGGCGACTTCCTCGGCCAGCACGGTCTTGCCGGTGCCGGGCTCGCCCTTCACCAGCAGCGGGCGCTCGAGCACGATGGCGGCGTTGACGGCGACCTTGAGGTCATCGGTGGCGACGTAGTCCTTGGTACCCGTGAATTTCATCTATCTCTTTGCCTTGCTTCGTTCGTTGGCCGGTTCGGCCTCAACATGAAACGACCGCTCTCGCAGCGGCCGTGGGAACTGCAAATTGTTCGATCAGACCCGCCTGATCAGCGACAGGATCACCAGCACGACAACGGCACCGATCGTCGCATTGACGATGTCGCGGACCGTGCCGCTGCCGAGGCTGATGCCGAGTTGCGGCAACAGCCAGCTCGCCACCAGCGCGCCGATGATGCCGACCACGATGTTGCCGATCAGTCCGAAGCCCGCGCCCCGGACGATCAGTCCGGCGAGCCAGCCGGCAATCGCACCGATCACCAGTGCCGCAATGATGCCCATTCAAACGTCCTGCCCATTGTCTTGTCAGGCGCAATTGTAATTGAAAAAGCCGGGCGGTCTAGGGCGGATTCCGCAGCGCAGCGGTACCCTGAACGGCATTTGGCGCATAGAACGGCAATTGGCGCATAGTATGTCAGGCGTACTGTTTCCGCCCTGCGGAATGACTGTCATCCGCGAGCGACGAGGCCAGCACCGTGCAGTCGCGTCCCCTGCGTTTCGCCTCATAGAGCGCGAGATCGGCCTGGCCGAGCAGTTCGGTCTCGTTCGCGGTTGCAGCCAATCGGCTGGCGATGCCGAGGCTGATCGAGACCACGCCGCGGCGCGCGGCCGGGTTGGCGATCGCCAGCGATCGCACGGTGAGGCGCATCGCTTCGGCGACCTTCAGCGCATCCTCTTCGCCGACGCCGGGCAGGATGATCGCGAATTCCTCGCCACCGTAGCGCGCCGCCATGGCCGTGGTGTCGGTGGTGGCATCGGCGATCACGCGCGCCACGCGCTTCAGGCA
>NZ_LGHK01000019.1 GCF_001908235.1 Bradyrhizobium sp. NAS96.2 | reverse complement strand
CCTGAATAGATTAGAAGCTATTTATGCGGATTTTATAGTCATTCAATGGAGAAATTATTCAGATGCGCACCTTGGTAAGCATCCACTAGTTGATGATCAAAACAACATACTGAAATAATTATATAAATTCATATGCCAAATATTGGCATTAGTTTTTTACGAGAATAGCAATGAAAATTTCGCTCGTCAGTCTGCCGATAGAGTGTCGGGAATTCGTAATTGCTGGCCGGTTGGACCGGCGGACGGTCCTCCAAGGTTGTCGAGGCGGCCCGCCGATGCCGGCGGACGCGGCGACGCCAGAAGCGCGAGGTAAGCAGGAAAGTTTTCGACCGCCTGCGGACGCAACGTCAGGCGAGCGGTGCTGATGGTTGGAATTTCAGTGGCCCTTGGCTGGTCGTCACGCGCCGCGGATATTTGCTTTTGCATAATGCAGTCTTGCGCTCCACGTTGGATCCGAAAATTGACCACTGCACTACGGAGCTCGCGAGGCTGACTTTCGAAGAAAGCGCTTCTTTGCAAACGCCTTTCCGGAGCCTGATTTGAAATAGCGCTCGAGTTCGCGCGCCGTTCGTTCATCCGATACCGCTACATAGGAACACAGGACAATCGGCAGGAACTTGCGCGTGGAGACGACATGCCCTTGTTGGTGGGAGGCAACCCTGCGGCGAAGATCGTCGGTCGAGCCGACATAGATGTCGCCGTTACTTAGCTCAAGAAAGTAGACGTACCACAAGCGATGGCCCCCTGCGCTTCTCGCGAACGTTCGGGAGACGTTCTGCACGCGTCAAGAGTAGCCGGCTATGCTGATACCGTCTCCCTACGCTTCCACGAAGCTTCGGGAGACACCCTTCGCCCTGATTTGAAAGGGTGGCCTGCCACCCGAAGCCCGGCAGGGCGAAGGGTGGCGGAGAGGGAGGGATTCGAACCCCCGATAGGCTTGCACCTATGCCGCATTTCGAGTGCGGTGCATTCAACCACTCTGCCACCTCTCCGATGGCCCGGGTGATTTGCGCCACCCGCGGTCGGGGCGTGTTCTAGGCGAGGTTGGCGGGACAGACAAGGCGCTGCAATAATATTTCCGTCACCGCGGCCTCGTACCACCGAAACACCGGGCCAGCGTGAGAAAGCGCGCGGAAACAAGGCGCTAGCGGGACACTCGCGCTCGGTCGGCGCATGCGCGAGCCAAAGCCAGCAGGAGCGGACCATGGAGCATGCAACGATTCGAGCCAATGGCGCGGCGTTCCACGTGGTGCGGACCGGGAGCGGCAGGCCGCTGTTGCTGCTGCACGGCTGGCCGGAGTTCTGGCTGACCTGGAAGCCGGTCATGGCGCGGCTCGCCGACCGCTACACCCTGATCGCGCCCGACCTGCGCGGCTTCGGCGACAGCGACAAGCCGCAAGGCCCTTATGGCCCCGATCAGCATACCGACGACATGCTGGCGCTGCTGGATGCCCTCGGCATCGACAGAGCCGGCGTGGTCGGCCACGACGTCGGCGGCGCGGTGATGCAGCCGTTCGCCCGCAAGGCGCCCGATCGCATCGCCGGGCTGTTCTTCTTCGATTTCGTCTATCCCGGCATCGGGGCGCGGATGGCCGCGCCCGACCGGCTGAACCACATCTGGTATCAGTCGTTCCACCAGATGGAGATGACGCCCGCGCTGGTCGGTGCCAACAGGGACAGCTGCCGCACCTACATCGGCCATTTCCTGCACAACTGGACGCACCGCAAGGCCGCGTTCGACGACGTGATCGAGGATTTTGCCGACAATTTCTTCAAGCCGGGCAACCTCGCCGGCGGCTTCGCGCATTATCGCGCGTCGCATGCGGGGCGCGTGAAGATGATGCAGGGCGAGGCGCCCGCGCTGCCGCCGATCGCGGTGCCGACCTGCATCCGCTGGGCCGAGCACGACCCGCTGTTTCCTTACTCATGGACCGACCGGCTGGGCGAGACCTTCTCCAATCTGGATCTGAAGATGTTTCCCGATGTCGGGCATTTCCCGCATCGCGAGGATCCCGATCGCGCCGCCGCCGAGATCGCCGGCTTCTTCGCGCGGATCAATTGGAGGTAGAAAGTGGTGGGACCGCCAGGACGCGACAAAAACTGGCGGTCCCGTGCCGCTTTTCAGTATTGCTGGCCGGGAAGTGCGGCTTCGCCGGTCGGCGAGAGCGACACGGTCCACGGTAGCGGCGCCCGCTGGATCGGCAATGCGAAGCCGATCTTAACCTAACCGGTCAACCTTACCGCGCGATCCCGGGCTACGCGCTCCAACCTCCCCTTGAAAAGGGGAGGTCGCTTTGCACGCCAGAGCAAAGCGGGTGGGGATCAGCTCTCTCCGCATAGAGCGTCGCCTGCGGCTGACCCCCATCCCGACCTTCCCCCTTTCAGGGGGAAGGAGAAGAGAGATGGAGTGCGCGCGATCGGCGATGCGGACGCACGCTCAGGCGTCGGCCTTCTTGGCTTTTTTGGCCTTTTTCTCGTTCTTGTCGTCCTCGTCGTCCTTGTCCTTCTCGGCCTTCTTCTCGTCCTTGCCGTTGTCCTTCTTGCGATTGGTGTAGCGGGCATTGCCGAGCCCGGTTCCGATCGTCAGCACGCCCCAGCGCGTGACATCCTGCATGAACGGGACCTCGGCGAGCCCCTGCACCACGCCGTCATTGTGCATCACGATCGCGGTGTCATGATCGCCGATCTGCGGGATCGCCTCGACCAGGCTCGCCGGCAGGTTGAACTTGCTGCTCTCCCAATTGCCGGGCAGGTTCTGCGCGCCCTTCTCGATTCCGCCGTCCTCCTTGATGACGCCGGGACAGGCGATGCCGATGAACGGCGCGAGCTTGAGATTCTCCTTCTCCGCTTCGGCAATCAAATCCCTCAGCATCTTCACCAGCCGCTTCACCGCGCCTTCGCGCGTCGGCTCGTCATCGGCGTGGCGCCACAGCTCCGACTTCCAGACCGTCGCCTTGGAGAGATCGGGCGCCTTCTTCCAGCGCGTCTCGACGACGCCGCAGCGGATATTGGTGCCGCCGATATCGACCGCGAGCACACCGTCGTGGGCCTCGAATATCCACGATGGCGCGAGATGCAGCGTGCCGATCAGTCCGGCCTCATCGGGATGAAAGCGGATCGGCACCAGGTCGACCTTGGAATCCTCCGACTTCAGGATGATGTCGGTGCGCGCGATCGCGAGCTCGCCGAGCCTGGAGTCGCGGAAGCCGCCGCCGACCACGATGCGCTCGGTCTTGGCCCAGGCCTTGGTGTCGAGGAAGCGCCGCGTCACATAGGCGAGCTCCTGGGCAAACTCCTCGATCGCGCTATGCACGATCGCGGAGGCCTCGGTGTCGTCACCGACCAGCATCTCATCGAGCTTCTTCTTGCTGATCTTGTCCGACGGCTCGTCGCCGAACGGGTCCTCGCCGGATTTGCGCAGCGGCTTGCGCCAGCGGTCGAAGATCTTGCGGAACGCGCCCTTGGAGGCGCGATCGCCGAGAAAGCCCTCGTCGTCCTTCAGCTCGATGTTGAAGCTGTCGATGTCGACGGATGGCAGCCGCGTAGCACCGTGGTGCGCGATGCCCGTGGTCAGTCCAGCGTCTTCAGCCATTCGCCCTTGCCTGCCCGCTTGAGGTTCCCAGCACTAACGAAGCGGAACTCAAATGGTTGCGTCCCGCGCGGCGGCGTTCGGCCGGGCGCGGGACGCAATCTCGCAAGTAAGTTTCGCAAGTCTCAGGCGGCCCTCACCCCGTAGCGCGCCGCGGGCGCGCTGCGCGACAGGTTCGGCATCAGCTTCTGGCGGGCCGTCTCATAAGCCTGCCAGTCGGCGACCTCCGGCAGCGACGGCACGGTGAAGACCTCGCCCTGATCGAGGCCGGCGAGCGCGGCATCGACCATGTCCTCGGCCTTCATCACGATCTCGCCGGGCAGATGTTCGACCGGCGTGCCGGCGATACCCCAGAACTCGGTGGCCGTGGCGCCCGGTAGCACCGCCTGGACGCGGACGTTCTTGTCCTTCAGCTCGTGCTGCAGCGACTGCGTCAGCGCAAGCACGAAGGCCTTGCTGCCACCGTAGACGCCGTTGAGCATTTCCGGCGCGACGCCGACGACAGAGGCGATGTTGACGATGGTGCCGCCGCCGCGCGCGACTAGCCCCGGCACCGCCGCGTAGGTCAGGCGCATCAAGGCGTCGACATTGAGCGCGATCATGTCGCTCATCTTGTCGACGTCGGATGCGAGCAGCGGCGCCGTGGCACCGACGCCGGCGTTGTTCACCAGCACGCTGATGCCGGCATTGCTGCGCAGAATGGACTCGATCCGCGATACGTCGGCGCGCTTGCTGAGGTCGGCGGCGACGATCTCGATCGATCGGCCTGTCTCCGTCGACAAACGCTTGGCGAGCCCATCGAG
Source organism: Bradyrhizobium sp. NAS96.2 (assembly GCF_001908235.1). Lineage (GTDB taxonomy): Bacteria > Pseudomonadota > Alphaproteobacteria > Rhizobiales > Xanthobacteraceae > Bradyrhizobium. The sequence continues at coordinate 67,416 of NZ_LGHK01000019.1, read as the reverse complement.
GCGCTCGCGGTTGCGTGCGACGAGGATCAGATCGTAGCCACGCCGTGCGAGCCGGTCCGCATAGATGGCACCGATTCCGGACGACGCGCCGGTGACGAGCGCCGTTCCTTTGGCTGACTTGGTCATTTTGGTCTCCTGTTTGACCCTGGACGGCCGAATGTGGCCGCAGGTCAGGTTCTACAGGCCCCCTTGCATGTCTCAAATGTCATATATACACCTTTTTAGGACATAAATTCCGCCGGAGGGTTCCATGAAGGAAATCGGCTTCGTCATCTTCCCGGACTTCCAGGTGATGGGCTTCACCGCCATCACCGCCTTCGAGGTCGCCAATCTGATCGCGGGCGAGCCGTTCTATGAGGTCACGCTGCTGTCGGAGAATGGCGGCCCGGTGCGGTCATCCGCCGGGTTCAATGTCGAAACCGAAGCCTTCGGCGAGCGCAGCTTCGACACGCTGTTCATCGGCGCCGGCCACGAGCTGCATCCGGCATCGCCGAAGTTGATCGGCTATATCCGCCGCGCCATGACGGCATCGCAGCGGATCGCCGCGCCCTGCATCGGCGCCTTCTCGCTGGCCGAAGCCGGCCTGCTCGACGGCCGGCGCGTCTCCACGCACTGGCAATTCGCCGCCGAATTGCAGGCCCGATTTCCCGGGCTCAAGGTCGAGCAGGACCGCATCTACATTATCGACGGGCCGATCTGGACCTCGGCCGGCATGACCGCGACGATCGACCTGGCGCTGGCGATGGTCGAGCATGACCTCGGCGTCGAGGTCGCACGGTCGGTGGCGCGCAAGCTCGTCGTCTATCACCGCCGCACCGGCGGCCAGTCGCAGTTCTCCGCACTGCTCGAGCTCGCGCCGAAATCCGACCGGGTTCAGAACGCGCTCCATTACGCCAAGGCGCATCTGCGCAACGAGCTGTCGGTGGAGGAATTGGCCGAGGTGGCGCGGCTCAGCCCGCGCCAGTTCAGCCGCGCCTTCCGCGCCGAAACCGGCCAGTCGCCGGCCAAGGCGATTGAGCAGCTCCGGGTCGAGGCTGCCCGCGAACTGATCGGCGACGGCCGCCATTCGATGGACGAAATTGCCGGCGAGACCGGTTTTGCCGATCGCGAGCGGATGCGCCGGGCCTTCCTGCGGGTGCTGGGCCAGCCGCCGCAGACCATCCGCCGCCACGCCCGGGCCGCCGCGCAGACCGCGGCTTGAATCGCCAATCCGGGCCAAAATCGCGCCAAACCCTTCATCTTTGGCCGGTTTTTGCCCTGCTTTACCTTGACTCTCCTCCGTTTGCGGCTATAAGTCCCGCCCATCCGGCGCGGGGATTTCTCGCGCCGATCGTTTTTGTGCGGGCCATTTGGGAATTCATTCCCTTTCGCACGAAACACGCAACCCATAGCGACTGAACAAAAAGCCGACCCGGGCGATCCGTCCGAGGCCGGGATCGAACACGAAGGAATCAAACGATGTTCGCAGTCATCAAAACCGGCGGCCGGCAGTACCGCGTCGTTCCGAATGATGTACTCGAGATTGGCAAGATCGCCGGCGATGTCGGCACGATCGTGCAGCTAGGCGAAGTTCTGGTGCTCGGCGGTGACACGCCGGTGCTGGGAACGCCCACCGTGGCAGGCGCCACCGTTGCGGCCGAAGTGCTGCAGCACAAGCGCGGTGCCAAGGTGATCGCGTTCAAGAAGCGTCGCCGCAAGAATTCACGCCGCAAGCGCGGCTATCGCGACGAGCTCACGGTGCTTCGCATCACCGAGATCCTCGCCGATAACGCCAAGCCGACCATCGGCCCGCGGCCGAAGAAGGAAAAGGTCGCAGCGCCCGCCGATGGCGAGGACGCAGCGCCGAAGGCGGCCAAGAAGAAGGCGCCCGCAAAGGCAGCGGCCGCGAAAAAGGCTCCGGCCAAGAAGGCCGCGGCCAAGGCTTAAGAAGAAGTGATCATCGCGCTTCAAGTTGTGAAGCGTGACCAAACGTGAAATGATTCCGTCAAGGAATTGATCTAGAGATCAAAGCGAAGTCGGAGACGAGCTATGGCTCATAAAAAAGCAGGCGGTTCATCGCGCAACGGACGTGATTCCAAAGGCAAGCGCCTTGGCATCAAGGCGTTCGGTGGCGAGCGCGTGATCCCCGGAAACATCATCGCGCGTCAGCGCGGCACCACCTGGCACCCCGGCCTTAATGTCGGCATGGGCACCGATCATACTCTCTTCGCCAAGGTCGAGGGTCATGTCGAGTTCCGTGCCAAAGCCAACGGCCGCACATTCGTATCGGTCATTCCGATGGCGCAGGCGGCCGAGTAGACGGTGGACACACATGAGTCCGCCGGGTCCTGTTGAACCGGCGGAGCAGCAAAGAGCTCCAAGGGGAGGCGGGATGACCGGCCTCCCCTTTTTGTTGCGCGCGATCCGGTTCGACCGCGCGTGACGTTCCAAGCGTTGCGTATCGATTATCGCATCACAGGAGCTCGACATGTTGCAGGACATCCCGACGCCGACCTTGCGCGAGGCAAGAGCTTGCGTCCTCGAGACCGAACGGCTGACATTGCGCAAGCCGACGCTCGCGGACGTAAAAGCAATCGCACGCCTCGCCAATGACCGCCGCATCGCGGAGAACACCCGCCGCCTGCCGCATCCCTATACCCAGGACGACGCCATCGACTTCGTGCGCGCACTCGGCGCCGGCGGCCGCGAAACCGTTTTCCTGATCGAGAACAATCACACGCCGATCGGCATGGTCGGCATCGACTGGCGCGAGGAGACATCCGCCGAGCTCGGCTACTGGCTCGGCGTCGACTATTGGGGCCAGGGCTTCGGCACCGAGGCCGCACGCGCCGTGATCGATTACTTCTTCGAGGAATTCGATCTCGACCAGCTGATCGCGGGCGCCCGCGTCGTCAACCCGTCGTCGCGCAACATCCTCGAGAAGTGCGGCTTCCAGTGGAGCGGCGTCGAGCTGCACCGCTTCGAGGCGCTGGGCTCGTCGAGCCCGGTCGATGCCTTCCGCCTGTCGCGCGGCGTCTGGACCTCGCTGAAGCGCTGGAATAGCTCGAGGCGGCGGGAGAGCTAGGGCTCGACCGGCCTTCACCCTCCCCTGGAGGGGGAGGGTCGTTGCGCATGCAGCGAAGCGAAATGCGCAGCGGGGTGGGGTGATCTCTCCACTCGGGCACTGTTGGACGAGGAGAGACCGTCACCCCACCCCGCCGCTCATTGCATTCGCGTCGACCCTCCCCCTCCAGGGGAGGGTAAGATTACGCCGGCGGGTTCACCGCAGTGTCTCCGCGTCCGAGCTGCTGCTCGCGCACGAAGATGTAGAGGCCCGCCGCGATGATGATGGCGGCGCCGACGATGGTGGCCCAGGACGGCACGTCGCCGAACACCACGAAGCCGAAGATCACCGCCCAGACGATCATCGAATACTGGTACGGCACCACCACGCTCGCCGGCGCGAGCTTCAGCGACCGGTTCACGCAAAGCAGCGCCGCGACCGAGATGATGCCGGCGGTGAAGAACAGCACGAGGCTGCCGGCCGATGGCGTCACCCAGCCGAACGGCGAGAGCACGAGGCCGAGGATGAACGTGCCGCCGAATTGCGATGTCGCCAACACGATATCGGGCGTCGCGCGCAGCGAGCGCGTGATCAGCATCAACACCGCAAACGACAGGCTGCCGCCGAGCGCGATCATCGCCGGCCAGCTGATGGTCTGTGCGGATGGCCTGAGCGCGATCAGCACGCCGCAAAAGCCGACCAGGATCGCGGTCCAGCGCCGCCAGCCGATATGCTCGCCGAGCACGAGGCCCGACATCGCGGTGACGAAGATCGGTCCGGCGAGGTAGTAGGTGATGACGTCGGCGAGCGGCAGATAGACCGTCGCCAGGAAGAACGCCGCGACCTCCAGCGTCGACAGCGTGACCCGCAGCAATTGCAGCCACGGCCGCTCCAGATGCAGGAAATCCGCGCGCCGCTGCCACACGATCGGCAGCAGCACGAGCAGCGCCGCGCAGGCGCGCAGCCACAACAATTGCCCGACCGAATAGGTGGCGACGATGAATTTGCCCATCGCGTCGCCGAACGAGAACATGAAGATCGAGAGCAGCATCAAGCCGATGCCGGCGAGCCGCGCCGATCGATCGTCATAGGAGGACAGTTTTGCGAACAGGCTCATTGTTCTCTTGTTATCGCCGCCTCTGAGTCGGGCAGGTCCTCGGTTTTACCGACGTAGCCGTGCAGGACAACCCCGATGGCGGCAGATCGAACCAATTGTCGCAGTGCGGTCCCTGCGCTACCGGTAGGCCAGCCATTCAAGAAACAGAGCAGGAAACGCCGCATGAGCGACTTCGACCCCACCCAGCATCGCATGGTCCCCGCGCAGCGCTGGTTCGAGGATTTCGTGCTCGGCGAGCGTTTCGTGATTCCGAGCCGGACCCAGACCTCGGCGGTATTCGCCGCGTTCCAGACCGCGAGCGGCGACACCCATCCGATCCATTACGACGTGGAATATTGCCGCAGCCGCGGCATGCCTGATTTGCTCGCCCACGGCTTCCAGACCCTGGTGCACACCGCGCCCGGCGCCGGGCTGTTTCCCTATGTCGTGGAGGAGTCGCTGGTCGGCTTCCTGGAGCAGTCGAGCAAGTTCCTGAAGCCGGTCTATGCCGGCGACACCATCTACCCGGCGCTCGAGGTGATCGAGCTGTCACCGGGCAAGACCACCGGCGTCGTGACGCTGCGCTCCACCGTGCACAACCAGCGCCGCGAGCTGGTGCTGGAGGGGATACAGAAATTCCTGGTGCGGAAGCGGCCCAGCTAGGAGCATGATCCGGAAAAGTGTGAAGCGGTTTTCCGATAAGATCATGCTCAAACAAGGAGCTTGGGCCGCAAAAAGGCCCGAAAATTAAGGCTTTTCGCCGAAGTCAGGGCCTTTCCGGGTTGCCGCCGCGGCCACCCTGCCCTAACTAGTGAAAACCATGAAATTCCTCGATGAAGCCAAGGTCTATATTCGCTCGGGCGACGGCGGCAACGGCTGCGTCGCGTTCCGGCGCGAGAAGTTCATCGAGTTCGGGGGTCCGTCCGGCGGCAATGGCGGCCGCGGCGGCGACGTCATCATCGAGTCCGTCGACGGACTGAACACGCTGATCGATTACCGCTACCAGCAGCACTTCAAGGCGCAGAAGGGCACCAATGGCATGGGCAAGGACCGCCATGGCGCCAACGGCAAGCCGATCGTGCTGAAAGTGCCGGTCGGCACCCAGGTGTTCGACGAGGACCGCGAGACCCTGCTGCACGATTTCACCGAACTCGGCGAGAAATTCGTGCTGGCTGAAGGCGGCAATGGCGGCTTCGGCAATGCGCATTTCAAGTCTTCCACCAACCGCGCGCCGCGCAACGCCAATCCCGGCGCGCCGGGCGAGGAGCGCTGGATCTGGCTGCGGCTGAAGCTGATCGCCGATGCCGGCCTGGTCGGCCTGCCCAATGCCGGCAAATCGACCTTCCTGTCGGTGGTCAGCGCGGCGCGGCCGAAGATCGCCGACTATCCCTTCACCACGCTGCATCCGCAGCTCGGCGTGGTGAATTACGGCGGCCGCGAATTCGTGCTCGCCGACATTCCCGGCCTGATCGAAGGCGCGCATGAGGGCGCCGGCCTCGGCGATCGCTTCCTCGGCCATGTCGAGCGCTGCCGGGTGCTGCTGCATCTGGTCGATGCGACCTGCGAGCATGCCGGCAAGGCCTACAAGACGGTGCGCACCGAGCTCGAAGCCTATGCAGGCCACCTCGCCGACAAGATCGAGATCGTCGCGCTCAACAAGATCGATGCGGTGACGCCCGACGAGCTGAAGAAGCAGAAGGATCGCCTCAAGCGGGCCGCGAAGAAGACGCCGCTGCTGCTGTCAGGCGCGACCGGCGAAGGCGTGCCGGAGGCGCTGCGCGCGCTGGTCGACGTGATCGGCGAGGCGCCGGTGTCCAACAAGGCCAAGGGCGGCCAGGCGGAGCCGTGGGCGACGCCGGTGCCGCAGGGTTGACGGCATCTCGACTTCCCAAGCCACTTCACGTCCATGCCACCTCGTGGCGCCTCTTGCTTCCACCTTCCTGCCAGACCGAACCCATGAAACGCCCCGCGCTCAAGAACTTTTGCCGCATCGTCGTCAAGGTCGGCTCCTCGCTGCTGGTCGACTCGCAGGCCGGCGAGGTGCACGCCTCCTGGCTCGCGGCGCTGGTCGAGGACATCGCGAAGCTGCACAAGCGGGGCTGCGAGGTCATGGTGGTGTCTTCGGGCTCGATCGCGCTCGGCCGCAGCCGCCTGAAGCTGCCGCGCGGCCCGCTGAAGCTCGAAGAGAGCCAGGCTGCCGCGGCGGTCGGCCAGATCGCGCTGGCGCGGATCTGGTCGGAGGTGCTCGGCCATCACGGCATCGGCGCCGGACAGATCCTGGTGACGCTGCAGGACACCGAGGAGCGCCGCCGCTATCTCAACGCGCGCTCGACCATCGCCAAGCTGCTCGAATGGGGCGCGGTGCCCGTGATCAACGAGAACGACACCGTCGCCACCACCGAGATCCGCTACGGCGACAATGACCGCCTCGCCGCCCGCGTCGCCACCATGGCGAGCGCGGATCTTCTGATCCTGCTGTCCGATATCGACGGCCTCTACACCGCGCCGCCCGCGGTCGATCCCGACGCCAAGCTGATTCCTGTCGTCGAGAGCATCACCTCGGAGATCGAGGGCATGGCGGGCTCGGCCGGCTCCGAACTGTCGCGCGGCGGCATGACCACCAAGATCGAGGCCGCGAAGATCGCGACCACCGCCGGCACCCACATGCTGATCGCCTCCGGCAAGATCGAGCATCCCTTGCAGGCGATCGCCGACGGCGGCCGCTGCACCTGGTTCCTGACCCCGGCCAATCCAGTCACCGCGCGCAAGCGCTGGATCGCGGGCTCGCTCGAGCCGAAGGGCACGCTGACCATCGATGCCGGCGCGGTGGCCGCGCTGCGCGCCGGCAAGAGCCTGCTGCCGGCCGGCGTGATCCGGGTCGACGGCCAGTTCGCCCGCGGCGATGCCGTGGTGGTGCGCGGCCCCGATACCCATGAGATCGGCCGCGGCCTGGTCGCCTACGACGCCGACAATGCCGAGAAGATCAAGGGCCGCTCCTCGCCGGACGTGATGGCCATTCTGGGCATCAGCGGCCGGTCCGAGATGATCCATCGCGACGACCTCGTGATCGGCCCGGCCGGGGCCATCCCGGCCAAGTAAGCCATTGGGTAGGCCATTGGCCGAGCGGGGCGGCCAGCCGCCCACCTGCCATGTCGGTTCCGCGCCTCGCCACTCCCCAATTGCCATGCTAGAACATGGCCTTATTCCAAAGCTGGGACTTCCATGAGCGCCCCCCTGAAGGCGATCGACGGCGACGCCGATCTCGCCGCCCTGATGACCGACCTCGCCGCCAAGGCGCGCGCTGCTGCGCGCGTGCTGGCGCTGGCGCCGCCGGAGCAGAAGAACCGGGCGCTCGCCGCGATCGAACGCGCGATCCGCGCCAATGCGCCGGCGATTCTCGCCGCCAATGCCGAGGACGTTGCCGAGGCGCGCGCGGGCGGCATGACCTCAGCCTTCGTCGACCGCCTGACACTGACGCAGGCGCGCGTCGACGGCATGGCCGATGGCGTTGCGACGGTGCGCGAGATCGTCGATCCGGTCGGCGCCGTCACCGAAAGCTGGCAGCGTCCGAACGGCATGACCATCGAGCGCGTGCGCGTGCCGCTCGGCGTGATCGGCGTGATCTTCGAAAGCCGTCCCAATGTCGCCGCCGACGCCGGCGTGCTGTGCCTGAAGTCCGGCAACGCGGTGATCCTGCGCGGCGGCTCCGACAGCTTCCGCTCCTGCCGCGCGATCCATCAATGTCTGGTGCAGGGCCTGCATGAAGCCGGTCTGCCCGAGGCCGCGATCACCCTGGTGCCGACCCGCGACCGCGCGGCCGTCGGCCTGATGCTGACGGGATTGAACGGGGGCATCGACGTGATCGTGCCGCGCGGCGGCAAGAGCCTGGTCGGTCGCGTCGAGGCGGAGGCGCGCGTGCCGGTGTTCGCGCATCTCGAAGGCGTCAACCACATTTACGTCGATGCCAGCGCAAAGCTCGACATGGCCAAGTCGGTCGTGCTGAACGCCAAGATGCGCCGTCCCGGCGTCTGCGGTGCCGTCGAGACCCTGCTGATCGATCGTGGCGCTGCCGCGACCACGCTGAAACCGCTGGTCGAGTTGTTGATCGAGGCCGGCTGCGAGGTGCGCGGCGACGACATCGTGCAAGGCGTCGATGCCCGGGTGAAGCCCGCATCCGACGAGGATTGGGCCACCGAATACGAGGACGCGATCATCTCGGCGAAGATCGTCGACAGTCTCGATGAAGCGATTGCGCATATTCAAAATCACGGATCGCATCACACCGATGCGATCGTGACCGAGGATGCCGCTGCCGCGCAGAGATTCCTCAACGAGGTCGATTCGGCGATCGTGCTGCACAACGCCTCGACCCAGTTCGCCGACGGCGGCGAGTTCGGCTTCGGCGCCGAGATCGGCATTGCCACCGGCAAATTCCACGCCCGCGGCCCTGTCGGCGCCGAGCAGCTGACGAGCTTCAAGTACCGCGTCCACGGCACCGGGCAGACACGGCCGTGATCATTGTCGCACGCACACGGTAGACCCTTGCAGCAAGCCTCGCCCGTGTCGTTGTCCGCAGCCCAGGCGCTTCCGTTCTATACCAACGGCATGCGCATCGGGCTGCTCGGCGGCTCGTTCAATCCGCCGCACGCCGCGCATCGCGCCATCAGCCAATTCGCGCTGAAGCGCCTGCAGCTCGACCGGGTGTGGTGGCTGCTGACGCCGGGCAATCCGCTGAAGAACCATGACGGCCTGCATGCGCTCAACGAGCGCGCCGCCGCCGCGCGCCGCGTTGCCGACGATCCGCGCATCGACATCAGCTGTCTCGAAGCTGTCATCGGCACCCGCTACACTGTCGACACGATCATCCACTTGCGCCGCCGTGTCTCCGGCGTGCACTTCGTCTGGATCATGGGCGCTGACAATCTCGCGCAATTTCATCGCTGGAAAGATTGGCGGCGCATCGCGTCCGATGTGCCGATTGCCGTGATCGACCGACCGCCCCAAAGCTTCCGCGCCCTTGCCGCACCGGCGGCGCAGGCGCTCACGCGCTATCGCATGCCCGAAAATCAGGCGACACGGCTGGCCGACCAACAGGCGCCGGCCTGGGTCTTCCTGACAGGAATGAAATCCAATTTGTCTTCGACCGGACTCCGGAACCCGGACGGGAGCTGGAGGACGGCGTGAAGCGCAAAAGGGTTACTGGAATATTGAAACCATTAACCCCACATGCGTAATATGGCGCGTGGGGCCGAGGATTCGGCACCCGCGATACAGTGAAAGGAATGGTCCCTGGCCACATCTGTATTGTCAAAGTCTGTTTTACCCAAGGTTCCAAAGACTGCGCGTAAAACAACGACGAAAACCGCGGCCTTGCAGGCGCAACCGGACGCCGACAAACCGGATGCCGACAAGACGCTGAGCCTGATCCTCTCCCGCCTCGAGGACATGAAGGCGGAAGAGACGGTCACCATCGACCTTCGGGGCAAATCCGCATACTCCGACTACATGATCGTCACCACCGGCCGGGTGAACCGGCACGTTGGCGCGATCGCGGAGAATGTGACGAAGAGCCTCAAGGAAAACGGGGTCAAGAACATCCACGTCGAGGGCTTGCCCAATTGCGACTGGGTGCTGATCGATTCCGGCGAGGTGATCGTGCACGTATTCAGGCCTGAGGTGCGCGAGTTCTACAATCTCGAACGGTTGTGGACTCAGAACCCGGCGGTCGCGGCGGTCTAAGGGGTATCGAAGCCGATGCGAATCGGCTGCGGCGCATATAGCTTATGCGCGCGCCCTGAGGCGTGCGAGTCATGGACTTGACGCGTTTTCTACGGCAAACCGGATTCCACTTTGCCGGAAAACGCGTGTATGCGCCTCGTCGTGATTTGCATCGGCCGTCTGAAACAGGGCCCTGAACGGGAGCTCGCGGAGCGTTACCGCGAGCGCTTCGAGGATATCGGCCGCAAGCTCGGCTTTCGCGGCCTCGAGATTCATGAGATCGCGGAGAGCCGCGCGCGCGATACGGCCGCGCGCATCGCGGAAGAAGCTGCGGCGATCGCGGCGCTGGTGCCGGACAAGCACATGCTGGTCGCGCTCGACGAACGCGGCAAGAGCATCGACAGCGCAAGCTTTGCGCAGCAGCTCGGCCGCTGGCGCGATGAGGGGGCAGCACATACGGTCTTCGTGATCGGCGGCGCCGACGGACTTTCGCCTGAATTGCAGCGCAAGGCTTCGTTGCGTATTGCATTCGGCTCCGCGACCTGGCCGCACCAAATGGTCCGCGTCATGCTTCTGGAACAGATTTATCGGGCCGCGACCATATTGGCCGGCCATCCCTACCACCGCGCGTGACGCGGTGACGGACCGTCGAAAGCGTGAACGCAAACGAATGCAGCACCGGCAGGACATAGCTTCGTATTTGCCTTCGGCTCTCGGCGCCGCGCGCCGCCGCTGGCTGCCGGTGTCGCTGCCTTTGTCGATCGCCCTGTTCGCCGCTGCTCCGCTGGCCGCGCTGCATGCGCAAGCGACACCAGCCGCACAGCAAGCCGCGCCACCTGCACAGCAGGCCGCGACCGCGGAGACGTCGCCCGACGCCATCAAGCAGCGCGAGCAGGAGCTCGAGGCCGCGCGCGAGCAGCAGCGCAAGGCGACCGAGTTGCAGGAGAAGCTGAAGGCCGACATCGCCGCGATGGGCCAGGACCGCAGCAAGCTCAATCAGCAGCTGATCGACATTGCCGGCCAGGTGCGCGGCGTCGAGACAAGGATCGCCGACGCTGAGACACGCCTGCAGCCGCTCGACGGCCGCGAGCGCGAGATCCGCAGCTCGCTCGATTCACGCCGCTCCGAAGTGATCGAGGTGCTGGCCGCCTTGCAGCGCGCCGGACGGCGCACCCCGCCGGCACTGCTGGTGCGGCCCGAGGACGCGCTGCAATCGCTGCGCACCGCGATGCTGCTCGGCGCCGTGGTGCCCGAGTTGCGCGTCCGCGCCGAGAAGCTTGCCGCCGATCTCGGCGAACTGGTCGCGCTGCGCAAGACCATCTCGACCGAGCGCGACGCGCTGGCGGCCGACCGCGACAAGCTCAGGGAAGACCAGACCCGCCTTGCGGCGCTGGTCGATGAGCGGCAGCGGCAGCAGAGCGCGGCCGAAAAGGACATGGAGGCGGAGGGCGCCCGCGCCATCGCGCTGTCGAAGCAGGCCGACAATCTGCAGAGCCTGATCGCCAAGATGGAGCAGGACCTCAAGAGCGCGGCCAAGGCCGCCGCCACGGCCAGCCTCCAGGGGGCGCCGGCGACCGTTAACGGTAAACCCAATCTCGGGGCGCTCAAGGACCCGGCGCGCATGAGCCCGGCGGTCGCCTTCGCCTCGGCCAAAGGCCTGTTCGCCTATCCCGTGAATGGCACCAAGATTCGCGAATTTGGCGGTTCCGACGGCGCGGGGGGCGTACAAAAAGGCATTTCTTTGGCGGCCAAACCGGGCGCGCAGGTCACAACCCCGTGTGACGGCTGGGTTGTTTACGCGGGTCCTTTCCGCAGCTATGGACAACTCTTGATCCTCAATGCCGGGGGCGGGTATCATGTCCTGATCGCCGGGATGGAGCGTATTTCGGTAAACATCGGCCAGTTTGTACTTACGGGGGAGCCGGTTGCGACCATGGGGTCGACGTCCCAAGTTGCATCCATTCTCGCGACCAATGCGAGCCAGCCAGTGCTCTATGTAGAGTTCCGGAAAGACGGCACTCCAATCGATCCAGGTCCATGGTGGGCCACAAATGAAGGCGAAAAGGTTCGCGGATGATGCGCAAGACTTCGGTAATTCTCCTTAGCGCCGCCACCGGCGCGGCCCTGACGCTTTTCGTCACGCAGCCCCGCGCTGTGCTGATGGGATCGAGCGCGCGCGCCGCGACGTCGGACACCTACCGCCAGCTCAATTTGTTCGGCGACGTGTTCGAGCGTGTGCGCAGCGACTATGTCGAGAAGCCCGACGACTCCAAGCTGGTCGAATCCGCGATCTCGGGCATGCTGTCCGGCCTTGATCCGCATTCGAGCTACATGGACGCCAAGAGCTTCCGCGACATGCAGGTGCAGACCCGCGGCGAGTTCGGCGGCCTCGGCATCGAAGTCACGATGGAAGACGGGCTGATCAAGGTCGTCTCGCCGATCGACGATACCCCGGCCTCGAAGGCCGGCATCATGGCCAACGACATCATCACCAATCTCGACGACGAGGCGGTGCAGGGCCTGACGCTGAACCAGGCCGTCGAGAAGATGCGCGGTCCGGTCAACACCAAGATCAAGCTCAAGATCATCCGCAAGGGCCAGGACAATCCGATCGACGTCACGCTGGTGCGCGACAACATCCGCGTCCGCTCGGTGCGTGCGCGCGTCGAGGCCGACGACATCGCCTATATCCGCATCACCACCTTCAACGAACAGACCACCGAAGGCCTGAAGAAGGAGGTCGCCAATCTACAGGGCCAGATCGGCGACAAACTGAAGGGCTACATCATCGACCTCAGAAACAATCCCGGCGGCCTGCTCGAGGAAGCGGTCACCGTGTCCGACTCCTTCCTGGAGCGTGGCGAGATCGTCTCGACTCGCGGGCGCAATGCCGAGGAAACCCAGCGCCGCGCTGCGCATCCCGGCGACCTGACCAAGGGCAAGCCGGTCATCGTGCTGATCAACGGCGGCTCGGCGTCGGCCTCCGAAATCGTCGCCGGCGCGCTGCAGGACCACAAGCGTGCGACGCTGGTCGGCACCCGCTCGTTCGGCAAGGGCTCGGTGCAGACCATCATTCCGCTCGGCTCCGGCAACGGCGCGCTGCGCCTGACCACCGCGCGCTACTACACGCCGTCGGGCAAGTCGATCCAGGCCAAGGGCATCGTGCCCGATATCGAGGTGCTGCAGGACGTGCCGGACGAGCTGAAGGCGCGCACCGACACCAAGGGCGAGGCTTCGCTGCGCGGCCATCTGAAGAACGACGGCGACGAGAAGACCGGCTCGCAGTCCTACGTTCCGCCGGACGCCAAGGACGACAAGGCGCTGAAGATGGCGGACGACCTGCTGCACGGCATCAAGTCGACCTCGAACGCCACGCCGGCACCGGCCGGTGACAAGGCGCCCGGTGACAAGGCCGCCGCCGACAAGCCGGCCAACAAGTCCGCGAACTGATCCAATTCAATCGTCTAGGCGAAAAGGGCGGCCCTCGGGCCGCCCTTTCTGCTGTTGGATCCACCCACCCGTGCTTTGCCGGGGAGGCCGGCGCGCGGGAATGCACCGCATCGTGCTATCGTTCGCGCTGTTGATTCGGGGAGGGTCATGGCAGAAGCGGCCGACGAACTGAGCACGCCGCTTGGGCAGCAGACCGCGGGCAGGACGCGCCGTTTCCGCCTGCCATTCACGGCGATGCAGGCGCTCGCCGTGCTGCTGGGGCTCGTGCTGGTCGGTTTCGTTGGCGTTGCGCTGTTCAATGACAACCCGCTCGGCGGCGAGCCGATGGCCCGGATCGCCCTCCGCAATCCGCCACCCGCGTCCGCCGACGACAAGCACGCCCCGGCCGAACCGGCGGTCAAATCCGCCGCCACGGCACCGGCCGCGGCCGGCGATGCCAAGAACGACACGAAGAACGACGCCAGGACGGTCACCATCATCGACGGTTCCAGCGGCAAGCGTCAGGACGTGGTGATCGGCGCCGGCGACCCGGCTGAGAAGGTCGATGGCGACACCCCGCCGCTCGCGATGACCGGCATCGACCCGCGCCTGCTGGAAAAGTCGCGCTACGGCATGATCCCCGTGGTCGCCGACGGCCTGAAGCCGTTCACGGTCTATGCGGCTGAGGCTGACCGCGCCAAGGCGGCCCGGATGCCGGTGGTGGCCGTCGTGGTCGCCGGCCTCGGCGTCGGCGCCGCCAAGACGGCCGATGCGATCATGAAGCTGCCGCCGGCCGTGACGCTGGCCTTCACGCCCTATGGCGCCGACCCCGGCAAGCTCGCGGAACGCGCCCGGGCGCAGCGCCACGAGATCCTGCTGCAGATCCCGATGGAGCCGTTCGACTATCCCGACAACGATCCGGGGCCGCAGACCCTGCTCACCACGCTGAGCGGCGAACAGAACCTCGACCGGCTCTATTGGCACCTCAGCCGCCTGCAGGGCTATGCCGGGATCGCCAATTTCATGGGCGCCCGGTTCGTCGCGACCGATCCCGTGATGCAGCCCATCGTGCGCGAAGCAGCCAAGCGCGGCCTGAGCTATTTCGACGACGGTTCCACCCCGCGCAGCGTCGCGCAGACCCTGTCCGCCGGCCAGTCGCTGCCGTTCGCCAAGGCTGATTTCGCCATCGACGCGGTGCCGACCTCGGCGGAGATCGACCGCGCGCTGGTCAAGCTGGAAACCATCGCCAAGGAGCGCGGCACCGCCGTGGGCGTCGCCTCGGCGCTGCCGGTCTCGATCGAGCGGCTCAGCGCCTGGCTCAAGACACTGGATTCCAAGGGCATTATGCTTGTGCCATTGACAACGGCGATGCTGAAATCAAAATCGGGCTAGAGATCAATCTGTTGGTGCCGCTTTCGACCTTGCCGGGGGGCCGGGTCAGGCGGCATCAGGAAATGCGAGGTAGCGGCAGCATGGCACGTTATGAGGACCTGCCCTATCGAACCTGCGTCGGCATCATGCTGCTGAATACGGCCGGGCTGGTCTTCATCGGACGCCGCGCGGGCGGCATCGAGCATGTCGACGACGCGCATGTCTGGCAGATGCCGCAAGGCGGCGTCGATCCCGGCGAGGATACGTTTCAGGCCGCACGGCGCGAGCTCTATGAAGAGACCAGCGTCAAGTCGGTGGAGAAGCTCGGCGAGGTCTCCGATTGGCTGATCTACGACATCCCGCGCACCGTTGCGGGCCGTGCCTGGAAGGGCCGCTATCGCGGCCAGCGGCAGAAGTGGTTCGCGTTGCGCTTCACCGGCGACGAGAACGAGATCAACGTCGCCAACCCCGGCGGCGGCCACAAGGCCGAGTTCGTCACCTGGCGCTGGGAGCCGATGAAGAATTTGCCGGAACTGATTGTGCCGTTCAAGCGCCCGGTCTATGAGCGCGTCGTGCAGGAATTCGCCGGTCTGGCGGCGAAGTAGGTGGCCGGGGGACCGGCCCAATCAACGCGCGGCGCAGCCATCGAGATGTCATCGGATAAGCCCTATCGCCCCAACGTGGGCATCGCGCTGTTCAACAGCTTTGGACGCGTGCTGATCGGCCACCGGATCAAGGACGATGGTCCGGAGATCGTGCTGCCCGGCCTCGAATGGCAGATGCCGCAGGGCGGCATCGACGCGGGCGAGGATCCGCGCCAGGCCGTGATGCGCGAATTGTGGGAAGAGACCGGGGCGGTCAGCGCCGACTATCTCGGCGAGACCGACTGGATGACCTACGAATTCCCCGCCTATGACGGACCGGCATCGCATCGGCTGGCCAAATTCCGCGGCCAGCGCCAGAAATGGTTTGCGCTGCGCTTCACCGGACGCGACCAGGAGATCGATCCGTTGACGCCGCGCAACGGCCAGCCTGCGGAATTCGATCAATGGCGCTGGGAGCGCCTCGATCGCGTCGCCGACCTCGTGGTGCCGTTCCGCCGCGACGTCTATCGCGCGGTCGCTGTCCGGTTCGCGGAGTTCGCCGACTGATCTGAGCATGGTCCGGAAAAGTGTGTAGCGGTTTTCCCTCGCGACAAACGCGGAACGCGTTTGCGCGGAGACCATGCTCGAATCAAAGAGCCAGGGCGGGATGACGATTCGAAGAAACGTCATCTCGCTCTGGCGGCGGAATGCGCCGCGCATCGCCTGGCGTCATGCCGTAGGTCGCGCGGAACACACGATAGAAGGTCGCGATGCTGGCGAAGCCGCATGCGAACGCGATCTCGTCGATGCCGCGTTCCTGCATGCCGTAGAGCAGCCGCCTCGCCTCCCGCAACCGCGTCGCCGTCAGCGTTCGCGCGAACGACAGGCCGGTCGGCTCGAACAGCGCATGCAATTGCCGCAGTGAAATGCCGAGCTCGGTGGCGACCGCGGCCGGCATCAGCGCGGCGCGATGCAGATCGCGCAGCAGGATTTCGCGCGCGGCATGGAGGTAGCCCGCATGCAGCGCGGCACGGATTTCATCCTGCCGCGGCCGCAGGCGTCCGCGCGCGAGCAGCGCCAGGCGCACCATATGTGTGACTTCGTCGGCGAACTGCCCGGCTTGCGCCGGATCGCGGGTCATGGCGCGGAACATGGCGCCGACCAGCCGGGTCAGGCGCGCATCACGCGCCAGCGCGACTGGCGGCGCATCCTCGATTCGCGCACCGAGCACGAGCTCGCTGGTGACGGGGATCTTGAGGCTGAAGAAATGAAAACCGTCGGTCCGTTCGGGCGTCGAGAAATACGGGCGATTGGAGTGGCCGAACACCAGATCTCCGTTGCGCACGAACTGGACACGATCGCGACCGATATTCAGCCGGCCGGGGCCACGCACCTGCCAGGCGAGCTGCAGGCTGTTGCTCGGGACGCGCGTAATGTCCGATGAGGTACGGCTGACCCGATAGGAGGACGCCGACATTTCCGCCAGCACGGCATCGCCGACCGGCGTCGCGGAAAAATGCCCGCGGAAATCAGGCCGCTTGTCGCGCTCGAGCTCGATCGTGACCCCGAACAGGCTCCTGCCGCGCACATCGCACCAGTGCTCGAAACGATCCTGCGGGCGGAGCGCATCGGTGGAGAAGGTCAGCACGGAATCTTGTCCATTACGTCCAAAGTGGAATCGCGACCCGATCGAGTCGGCTCGTCGTTGCGCTGCAGCTTGTCATTTGTGCCCGATCTCAGCTGTAAGCTGCTTCACATTTTCCGGATGGTTCACCGCTTTGCACGTTGCGGACCATGTTCTAGTTCGGGCCGACCGTGAACGGGCCGATCGCGATGACATGACAATCGCTGTCGCGCCTGGCGCACGCGCCGAGCGCGGCGTCGACGGCGCCCTGCTCGTTCTCCGCCTTCAATCCAAGTCCCGGCCGTCCCTGCGTCCCGACCGCGACCGCATTCCAGCCTGCCGTCGCATCGGCAAGCTTGCGGACGACATCGGCCCGCTCGCTCGGAGCGATGACCGAGCTGTCAGCCGCCCTGAGGAAGCCGGTGACGCGCAACGTCGCCGGAATCGGCACCACGAAGACGTCGTCGACCACGACGATCGTGCAGGGCACGCCGGCGACCGCGCCACAGGCTTGCAGATTGCGCCGCGCCGATTCCTCCAGCGAATCGATGCCGGCATTGAAGAAGTAGTGACCGCCCGGACCGAGCGCGATGGTTCGCGTCTTGCGGCCCGGCACGAACAGGCTGTCGAGCCGGGCCCTGGCCGCGTCGCGCAGCAGCGGCACGTCCTTGGTGGCGTACGGCTTCTCGACCAGCACGTCACGCTTGACCCACGGCAAGGCCGGCACCGGAGGCTGGCCATGGGTGTACACGATCGTGTTGCCGACGGCGTACAGTTCGCATTTGCGCGGCGAGCCGCATTGTCGGCGCGCTTCTGGCACAGATCCAGCGCAGCCGTCTTCGCCGCGTCCTCACTGGGCTGCGCGACGCTCCAGCCGACGAAGCCATTGATGTTGAGAGCGACCGCCTTGGAATCGCCTGCGGGCAAATACTCGGTCGCGAGCATGTTGCGGGTGCGGTCGCTGACGAACGGAACGATGTCGGCCGCGAGTTTGTCACCGAGTTTATCACTTGGCGCAGTCGAAGCCGTCGCCGCCAATGCCGGCGCGGGTTTCGAAGGGGCAGATGGCGCCGTCGATGCCGGCGGCGACGGCGCCGGTGAAGCCGATACCAGGGGCGTGGACGCCGGCGTAGAACTCGCCACGGAAGCGGGCTTCGCCGCCGAGGTCTCCAGCTTGGTGTAATAGAGGAAGCCGCCGACGCCGATCGCGGCCAGCAGCACCACGGTGATGGCAGCGGGCCACATCCAGGCTGACGCAGCTGACGGCGCTGATTTGACCGGCTTCTTGACCTGCGGCGTTGCGTAGCTGCCGTCCTCGCGCCGCATCGCCACCATGTAGGCGTGCACCGGGGTCGGGATGTTCTTCACTTCCTGCGCACCGATGTCGGCGAATTGCACCGACAGCTTGTTGGCGACCTGCTCGTGCACGGCGCGCGACACGCAGATGCCGCCGACCTCGGCGAGGCCCTCGAGCCGGGCTGCGATATTGACGCCGTCACCGAGCAGATCGCCGTCGCGCTCGACCACATCGCCGATGGTGATACCGATCCGGAACGACATCTGCCGGCTTGGCGGATAGGCCATGTTGCGCGTGCGCAGGCTTTCCTGGATGTCGATCGCGCAACGCACGGCCTCGACGGCGCTGGGAAATTCGGCGAGCACCGCATCGCCCGCGGTGTTGAAGATGCGGCCACCGCATTTTGCAATGAAGTCATCGGTGACCTGACGATAGGAGGCGAGCCGCCGCAGCGTCTCTTCCTCATCCTCGGCAACCAATCGACTATAGCCTGCAATATCGGCCGCAAAGATCGCCGCGATCTTGCGCTTCATGAGCACCAGCCCCGGAATCCAAATATGCCGGGGAGAATGCCGCCAGACGTTCGCGGGTGCAATAAGCATTCAACGCCCGCCGGGGTGCGGCGAGCGTTGAACAACTCAAGTCCTGGCGGACGATGACTGGAAAACTGTGAGCGATTTCACAAAGGGAGCCGGCTCACTCGACACATCGGCGCGATCGCTGGTCGGCAATCGCGCCTTAGTGCATAGCCGTGGTGTTGAGCTCGTTCTGGATGCTCTTGAAGTGGTCGAGCCGCTCGATCGCGTGGTCGAGCTCGGAGCCCTCCTTCTCGGCGAGCTTCTCTTCCATCTCCTTGATGGTCTCGGCGAACTTCGCGCGGTCGAGTTCGGCAATCGTGGTCGCGACGTCGGCGAGTACGGTGAGGCCCTTGTCCGACATCTCGGCAAGGCCGCCGAGCACGATCACCTTGTCGCGCTTGCCGGCGGTCGTGATCGTCAGGATTCCCGGACGAACGGTGGCGACGACGGGAGCGTGGCCGGCGAGCACGCCGAAATCACCCTCCACGCCGGGAACGTCGACCTGATCAACCTCGCCGGAGAAGGCGAGCTTTTCGGGAGAGACGAGATCGAAGTGGAAGGTGGCCATGGTCTTTCCGTTCTTTGCGCTGTCACCCGCGGGCTTGACCCGCGGGTCCATCAGTCAAAATACTTCTCGTTCGATGGATCGCCGGATCAAGTCCGGCGATGACGACATCCCAAAGCTTAGGCCGCTTCGGCGGCGAGCTTCTTGCCCTTCTCGACGGCTTCTTCGATGGTGCCGACCATGTAGAACGCCGCTTCCGGCAGATGGTCGTACTTGCCCTGGCAGAGATCGCGGAAGCCCTTGATGGTGTCGGCGAGGTCGACGAACTTGCCCGGCGAGCCGGTGAACACTTCAGCGACGTGGAACGGCTGCGACAGGAAGCGCTCGACCTTGCGGGCGCGGGCGACCGTCAGCTTGTCCTCTTCCGACAGTTCGTCCATGCCGAGAATGGCGATGATGTCCTGCAGCGACTTGTAGCGCTGGAGGATCTGCTGGACGAGACGCGCGGTGTTGTAGTGCTCTTCACCGACGACCAGCGCCGACAGCATGCGCGAGGTCGAGTCGAGCGGGTCCACCGCGGGATAGATGCCCTTTTCCGAGATCGCGCGCGACAGCACCGTGGTGGCGTCCAAATGCGCGAACGAGGTGGCGGGCGCCGGGTCGGTCAAGTCGTCGGCCGGCACGTAGATCGCCTGCACCGAGGTGATCGAGCCCTTCTGGGTGGTGGTGATGCGCTCCTGCAGCGCGCCCATGTCGGTCGCGAGCGTCGGCTGATAGCCCACCGCCGAAGGAATACGGCCGAGCAGCGCCGACACTTCCGAACCCGCCTGGGTGAAGCGGAAGATGTTGTCGACGAAGAACAGCACGTCCTGGCCCTGATCGCGGAAGTGCTCGGCGACCGTCAGACCGGTCAGACCGACGCGGGCACGGGCGCCCGGCGGTTCGTTCATCTGGCCAAACACCAGCGCGCACTTCGACTTCACGCTCGGATCCGGATTGTGCGGATCGGCGTTGACCTTCGATTCGATGAACTCGTGATAGAGGTCGTTGCCTTCACGGGTGCGCTCGCCGACGCCGGCGAACACGGAGTAACCACCGTGCGCCTTCGCGACGTTGTTGATCAGTTCCTGAATCAGCACGGTCTTGCCGACGCCGGCGCCGCCGAACAGGCCGATCTTGCCGCCCTTGGCGTACGGAGCAAGCAGATCGACGACCTTGATGCCGGTGACGAGAATTTCAGCTTCGGTGGACTGATCGGTGTAGGTCGGCGCTTCCTGGTGGATGGCGCGCACGCCGTCGGCCTTGATCGGGCCGGCCTCGTCGATCGGCTCGCCGATGACGTTGATGATGCGGCCGAGCGTGCCCTCGCCGACCGGCACCCGGATCGGTTCGCCGGTGTCGGTCACTTCCTGGCCGCGCACCAGACCTTCAGTGATATCCATCGCGATGGTACGGACGGTCGATTCACCGAGATGCTGCGCGACTTCGAGCACCAGGCGGTTGCCGCCGTTCTTGGTCTCGAGCGCATTCAGAATCGCGGGAAGGTGGCCTTCGAACTGCACGTCGACCACGGCGCCCGTGACCTGGGTAACGCGACCGATCTGGTTGGCTGCTGTAGCCATGGACTGTTCTCCTTCGAAAATCTGCCTTAGACCGCCTCAGCGCCGGAGATGATCTCGATCAGCTCCTTCGTGATCTGGGCCTGACGGGTTCGGTTGTAAATCAGGGTTTGCTTGCGAATCATCTCGCCGGCGTTGCGCGTCGCGCTGTCCATCGCGCTCATCTGGGCGCCGTAGAACGAGGCGTTGTTCTCCAGCAGCGCGCGGAAGATCTGCACCGCGAGGTTGCGCGGCAGCAGGCTGCCGAGGATCTGGTCCTCTTCAGGCTCGTATTCATACGACGTCGCGGGCGCCGCATTGGCCGCGGGCGCGGCAACCTCGAGCGGGATGATCTGCTGCGCGGTCGGGATCTGCGCGATCACCGACTGGAAGCGCGAATAGAACAGCGTGCAGACATCGAACTCGCCGGCCTCGAACCGCGCCAGCACCTTGCTCGCGATGTCCTCAGCGTTGACGAAACCGATCTGCCGCACCGAGCGCAGGTCGAGATGTTCGACAATCCGCTTCTCGAAGGTGCGCCGCAGCTGCTCGTAGCCCTTGCGGCCGACGCAGAAGAACTTCACTTCCTTGCCCTGCGCGAGCAGCGCGTTCGCCCGCTCGCGCGCCAGACGCACGATGGCCGAGTTGAACGCGCCGGACAGGCCGCGCTCGCCGGTGCAGACCAGAAGCAGGTGGACCTGGTCGTTGCCGGTGCCGGCGAGCAGCGCCGGCGCGCCGGGCGTGCCATTGGCCGCGGCTGCGATGTTGGAAATCACCGCATCCATCTTGGTGGCATAGGGCCGCGCCGCTTCGGCGGCGTTCTGCGCGCGGCGCAGCTTGGAGGCTGCGACCATCTGCATGGCCTTGGTGATCTTCTGCGTCGCCTTGGTCGAGGCGATGCGGACCCGCATGTCTTTTAGTGACGCCATTCTTCGTTCACCCCGGCGATCCGACCACAATGGTCAGACCGCAAGCCTCCGTTCGTCACGCCCGGCGGCGAGCCGGGCGACGCCCCATTCGTTATGCAAACGTCTTGGCGAAGCTATCGACCGCCGACTTCAGCTTGGCGGCACTGTCATCGGACAGGTCGCGGCTGTCGCGGATCGCGTTGAGGATGTCGACGTGCTTGCCGCGCAGCAGCGACAACAGACCATCCTCAAACGCCTTCACCTTGTTGAGCGGCAGCGGGTCGAGATAGCCGTTGGTGCCGGCCCAGATCACGCAGACCTGCTCTTCCATCTTCAGCGGCGAGAACTGCGGCTGCTTCAAAAGTTCGGTCAGGCGCGAGCCGCGGTTGAGCAGGCGCTGGGTCGAGGCGTCGAGGTCGGAGCCGAACTGCGCGAACGCCGCCATTTCGCGGTATTGCGCGAGCTCGCCCTTGATCTTGCCGGCGACCTTCTTGGTGGCCTTGGTCTGCGCCGACGAACCGACGCGCGACACCGACAGACCGACGTTCACCGCGGGGCGGATGCCCTGGAAGAACAGGTCGGTTTCCAGGAAGATCTGACCGTCGGTGATCGAAATCACGTTGGTCGGGATGTAGGCCGACACGTCGTTGGCCTGGGTTTCGATGACCGGCAGCGCCGTCAGCGAGCCCAAACCATGGTCCTTGCCGAGCTTGGCGGCGCGCTCGAGCAGGCGGGAATGCAGATAGAACACGTCGCCCGGATAGGCCTCGCGGCCCGGCGGGCGGCGCAGCAACAGCGACATCTGGCGGTAGGCGACGGCCTGCTTGGACAAGTCGTCATAGATGATCACGGCGTGCATGCCGTTGTCGCGGAAGTACTCGCCCATGGTGCAGGCGGTGAACGGCGCGATGTACTGCATCGGCGCCGGATCGGACGCGGTCGCCGCGACGATGATCGAGTATTCCAGCGCGCCCTGCTCCTCGAGCACCTTGACGAACTGCGCGACGGTGGAGCGCTTCTGGCCGATCGCGACGTAGACGCAATACAGCTTGAGGTTCTCGTCCGGCTGGGCGTTCAGCGGCTTCTGGTTCAGGATGGTGTCGAGCGCGATCGCGGTCTTGCCGGTCTGACGGTCGCCGATGATCAGCTCGCGCTGGCCGCGCCCGATTGGGATCAGCGCGTCGATTGCCTTGAGGCCGGTGGCCATCGGCTCGTTCACCGACTTGCGCGGAATGATGCCGGGCGCCTTGACGTCGACGCGCTTGCGTTCGGTAGCCTGGATCGGGCCCTTGCCGTCGATCGGGTTGCCGAGCGCGTCGACGACGCGGCCGAGCAGGCCCTTGCCGACCGGCGCGTCCACGATCGCGCGGGTGCGCTTGACGGTCTGGCCTTCCTTGATCTCGCGGTCGGCGCCGAAGATCACGATACCAACGTTGTCGGTTTCGAGGTTCAGCGCCATGCCGCGCGTGCCGTTCTCGAACTCGACCATTTCACCGGCCTGAACGTTGTCGAGACCGTAGACGCGGGCGATACCGTCACCGACCGACAGCACCTGGCCAACTTCGGTGACCTCGGCTTCCTGGCCGAAATTCTTGATCTGGTCCTTGAGGATCGCAGAAATTTCTGCGGCGCGGATGTCCATCAGCCTGCCTCTTTCATCGCGTTCTTGATCGAATTGAGTTTGGTGCGAAGCGAACTATCCACCATCCGGCTGCCGAGCTTGACCACCAGGCCACCAATAATGGAGGGATCGACCTTCACGTTGAGCGCGACGTCCTTGCCCGTCACTGATTTCAGTGCGGTCTTCAGGGCGTCGAGATTCTTGTCACTGAGCTGCTCGGCGACGGTGACTTCCGCAGTCGCCTCGCCCTTGAACTTCGCCACCAGCGCGCGATAGGCGCGGATCACATCGGATACGGCAAACAGCCGGCGATTGGCGGTGAGCACCTTGAGGAATTTTGCCGACGTGCCGGCGATGCCGGCCTTGTCGAGCACCGCGGTCAGCGCCCTCAGCTGGGCCTCGGCGGCAAACACCGGGCTGCGAACGAGGCGCTTCAGATCGGCGCTGTCGTTGAGCATGGCTTCGAATTTGTCGAGATCGGCCCTGACTTGATCGACGGATTGCTCGTCGCGCGCCAACTCGAACAGGGCCGTTGCATAACGACCGGAAACTCCCGAAACGGACGGATCTTCAGCAGCCACGAGCTCGCTCTTTTTTGCTGTCAAATTCGCAAGGGAAAAACCGTCGCCACCAAAGCAGCGCCTAGCGATCCAAGCCCTTGGAATTCAAGCGGGACTTCGATTTTCGACCGGCACAGGACATGCCGGGACCGTTAAAATCGCGGCTTTGCTAACATAGCAATCGCGCAGGTGCAACATGACGGCATCGTGAGAGCCGCCTTGTCGCATGTGGTTTTTCGCGACCGCGGCCGGCGGTCAAATCGGAAAAAATCGACGCCCGGAAATCCGGCCCAAGCGCCTCCGATTCGCGTCCCTCGATTTTGTTCCATCGGAATTTGCATGGGCCTGTGGGCTCAGGCGCAAGGAACCCTGAGCGGGCCGCAGTTTCATTTCGCGATTACTTACCGAAACCTTACAAGCGAGCGGATAATCAGTATTCGCAAGTATTCATATCATTAAAAATTCGTTAACGGCCAAGGTTACGGAACCTCGATTGAATACCGCAAAGCGGTAACAAGATATTTCAGCCCGAGACAATCAGGATTTACTGCCTAATTCGTGCCTCATTGCGAAATCAAACGGCCTTGGTCAACGAAGGGACGGGGGTTCCACTTGCCGCGTTAGTGGCAATACTGTCTGAGGGTCTTATCAATGCTGAATATCAAGAAGGCGGCGGGCAATGTAACCCGCTCGCGCACGGCGCTTGCGTTTGTAGCCGCAACTATCCTGGTCGGGGGCAGCGTGACCGAGGCGTCCGCGAAGTCCAGGCACCATCATCATCGCCACCACCATCATCACCAGGCCCGCGCCGAAGGTTCCTCCTGGCGCGACGCCAATGCATCGATCCAGCCGTCCGGCGGCCACACGTTCTCGGGGATGGCCTCGTTCTACGGCAATGAGTCGGGCAGCCGCACCGCTTCCGGTCAGCGCTTCAATCAGAACGCCATGACCGCCGCCCACCGCTCGCTGCCGTTCGGCACCAAAGTCCGCGTCACCCATGGCGGCCGCAGCGTCGTCGTCACCATCAACGATCGTGGCCCGTTCGTCCGCGGCCGCGTGCTCGACCTCTCGACCGGCGCAGCCCGCGCCATCGGCCTGACCGGCGCCGGCGTCGGCCGCGTCACCGCCGAGGTCGTGTCCTAAGCGTTCAGTAAGCGTTGCGTTGCGTAACGGCCGCGAGGCCTGCTTCGCGCCAAAAGGGCCTGCCGTCGCGAATGACGGCAGGCTTTTTCTTTGCAGGCACTCCTACAGAAAGCTGTGCGGATCGACGTCGATCTCGAGCTTCAGATTGCCCTTGGTCTTCGGGCCCGCCTCGAGCCATTCGCGCAGATATTGCGACAAGTCGACATTGCGCAGCGACTTCACCAGCAGGCGAAACCGGTAGCGGCCCTTGATGACCGCCAGCGGCGCCTCGGCGGGACCGAGCACCTGGATCCGCTCATCGAGCGGCGCCACCGCGGCGAGCTTGCGGGCAAATCCTTCCGCGGTCGGGCGATCGCCGGCGGAGACGATCAGGCTCGCCAGCCGGCCGAACGGCGGATAGCCGGTGCGCTCGCGGATATCGATCTCACTGGCGTAGAACGCCTCGCGGTCGTTCGCGATCAGAGCTTTGATGACCGGATGTTCCGGCTGATGGGTCTGCAGATAGCCGACGCCGCGGCCCTGCTCGCGGCCGGCGCGGCCGACCACCTGGTTCAACAGCTGGAACGTCCGCTCGGCGGCGCGCGGATCGCCGTTGCTGAGGCCGAGATCGGCGTCGATGACCCCGACCAGATTGAGCCGCGGGAAATTGTGCCCCTTGGCCACCAGCTGGGTGCCGATGATGATGTCGACGCGGCCCTCGGCGATCTCGTTGAGCTCGCTGCGCATGGTCTCGATCGAGGTGATGAGATCGCTCGACAGCACCATGGTGCGGGATTCGGGGAAGACGCTTGCGGCCTCCTCCTGCAGGCGCTCGACGCCGGGCCCGACGGCGACCAGCGATTCCTCGGCCGCGCAATGCGGGCAGATGTTCGGGCGCGGCATCGAGAAACCGCAGTGGTGACAGACCAGCCGCTGCCGGAACCGATGATCGACCAACCATGCGTCGCAGATCGTGCACGCGAAGCGGTGGCCGCAGGCGCGGCACAGCGTCAGCGGCGCATAGCCGCGGCGGTTGAGGAACAGCAGCGCCTGCTCGCGGCGCTCGATGGCGTGGCGAATTTGCTCGGCCAGCACGGGCGAAATGAACCGCCCGCGTGGTGGCGGCGCGCGGCGCATGTCGATCGCCTCGATATGCGGCATGTGCTGGCCGCCGAACCGCGACGGCAGCGCGACGCGCTGGTAGCGCCCCTTGCGCGCATTGACCTCACTCTCGACCGACGGCGTGGCCGACGCCAGCACGATCGGGATTTTTGCGATATGGGCGCGGACCACCGCCATGTCGCGCGCGTGGTAATGCGCGCCGTCGTCCTGCTTGTAGGCCTGGTCGTGCTCCTCATCGACGATGATCAGCCCGAGATCGGCATAGGGCAGGAACAGCGCCGAGCGGGCGCCGACCACGACCGGCGCCTTGCCCTCTGAGATCGCCGCCCAGTTGCGCGCCCGCGTGCGCGGCGTCAGCTCCGAATGCCATTCCAGCGGCCGCACGCCGAAGCGTTGCGCGAAGCGGTCGAGGAACTGGCCGGTCAGCGCGATTTCCGGCATCAGGATCAGCGTCTGCTTGCCGCGACGGATATTCTCCGCGATCGCCTCGAAATAGACCTCGGTCTTGCCGGAACCGGTGACGCCGTCGAGCAGCGCGACGTGAAAGCTGCCGCTCGCCGCCAGCGTCCGCATCACATCGACCGCACTGCGCTGCTCGCGCGAGAAATCCGGCTGGGCGTAGGAGGGATCCGGAACGGGCGGCGCCGCGGGCGGCGGCATCGCCTCGACCGTCAACGTGCCCTCGTCGACCAGGCCGTCGATCACGCCCGAACTGACCCCGGCCTCCCGTGCCGCCTCCGACTTGCCGTGCAGCAAGCGGTCCGACAGCACCTCGATCACCCGCCGGCGCGCCGGCGTCAGGCGCCGCGGCGGCTCGCCGATGAGGCGGACGCCGAGGCGCGTCCGCTCCGGCCCGAGGTTTTCGCCCATCCGCAGCGTCATCCGCAGCACCATGCCGCGCGCCGACAACGTGTAGGTGGAGACCCAGTCGACCAGCTGGCGCAGCTCCGCTCGGAGCGGCGGAACATCGAGCTTTTCGCTGACGTCCTTAAGCCGGTTGTGCAGCCGCGGATCCGGCTTGGCATTCTCGGCCCACACCACCGCGACGACCTCGCGCGGTCCGAGCGGAACAGAGATCACATCGCCCGGCGCAAGCTCCATGCCCCGCGGCACGCGGTAGGAATAGGTCTGGTTCAGCGCGACAGGCACCAGCACGTCGACGACACGTGTCGTCGATGCGGCGGCTGGGCTGGGGCGCGTGGTGTGGTCCATTAAATCAGAGCTTTGGAATCGGAACTTTGCACCGGGCTAGCACCGCTGCGCGGTCTTAGCGATCGGTAAACGAAGGCAGTGCGATATAATCAGGAGATTAGCAGCGCCAATAGCCCTTTACAGATGGCCCGGACCGATCAACCCATCCGACCGCTCGAGCTCGACTGCGCCGACGCATCAGTGACGCAGGAGATGACGCGCTGGCTGTCGCATCTGCGTGCGGAGCGGCGGCTGTCGCCGAAGACGCTCGAGGCCTACGCCCGCGACGTGCGGCAGTGCCTGGCCTTCCTGGCCGAGCACTGGGGCGCACGCGTGACGCTTGCGGCCTTCTCCGCGCTCCAAGCGACTGACGTCCGCGCCTTCATGGCGATGCGCCGCGCGGACGAGATCGGCGGACGGTCGCTGATGCGGGCGCTGGCGGGGCTGCGCTCGTTCGGACGTTTCCTGGAACGCGAAGGCAAGGGCAAGGTCGGCGCACTCTCGGCGATCCGCGCGCCCAAGGTGGCGAAGAGCCTGCCGAAGCCAATCCATATGGAAGCGGCGAAACGCTTTGCCGATGCCGACGAGCGTGCCGGCGAGGAGCGCGAGACCTGGATCCTGGTGCGTGACGCCGCCGTGATGGCGCTGCTCTATGGCTCGGGCCTGCGCATCTCCGAGGCGCTGGGGCTGAAGCGCCGCGACGTGCCGAAGCCCGGCGAAGGCGACGTGCTGGTCGTGACCGGCAAAGGCAACAAGACCCGCATGGTGCCGGTGCTGCAAAACGTGCTGCAACTGATCGCGGACTATGCGGCGATCTGCCCGCACCAACTCAGCCCGCCCGGACCGATGTTCGTCGGTGCGCGCGGCGGCCCGTTAGGCCCGCGCATCATCCAGCTCACCATGGAGCGGCTGCGCGGCGCGCTCGGCCTGCCCGACAGCGCAACGCCGCATGCGTTGCGGCACTCCTTCGCCACCCATCTGCTGAGCCGCGGCGGCGACCTGCGCGCGATCCAGGAGTTGCTCGGCCACGCGTCGCTGTCGACCACGCAGATCTACACCGGCATCGACAGCGAGCGCCTGCTTGAGGTCTATCGCTCCGCGCACCCGCGCGGCTGAAACGGCCGGACCCAGGTCCAGATAAGACGCTGGATTTGGCTCGCCGTCATGCTGCGTTCATCTTCATGCGGCTAACCCCACACTGCCGCCCCTTGCCTTGTGCACCGCATTCGGCAATCGTGGCACAGTCTCATCGGAGGGGAATCATGAGCGCACATGAAAGTATGGAGCAAGCGGAGCATGCCGAGCATGCGTCGGGCGAGAACAAAAAGATCGCGCTCCTGATTGCCGTGATCGCGCTCTGCCTGGCGCTGTCGGAAACGCTCGGCAAGGGCGCCCAGACCGAATCGATCAGCAAGAACGTCGAAGCCTCCAACCTCTGGGCCTTCTTCCAGGCCAAGAGCATCCGCCGCACCACGGTGCAGACCGCCGCCGAACAGGGCAAGCTGAACCTCGCGACCACCACCGACGAGGCGGCCAAGGCTGCGCTGCAGAAGCAGATTGACGACTGGCAGAAGACCGCGGCGCGCTATCGCTCGGAGCCGGACACCGGGGAAGGTTCAGAGCAGCTCTCCGAACGCGCCAAGCACGCCGAGCATGAGCGCGACGAGGCGACTGCGAAATATCATCACTTCGAGCTTGCTTCCGCCGCCTTCCAGATCGCCATTGTGCTGGCGTCCGCGACCATCATCACCGGTATTGCCGCGCTCGTCTGGGTGTCGGGCCTCGTGACGCTCGCCGGCGTCGCGATGACGTTGCTCGGCCTGCTCCAGCCGCACCTGCTGCATCTGCATTGAGAGAGTGAGGCTTCTCTCTCACCGTCACCCTGAAGGAGCGCGCATTTGCGCGCGTCTCGAAGGGTCGACGGCCACTAGCGGGGCCGTGCATCCTTCGAGGCTCGCTCCGCTCGCGCCTCAGGGTGACGGAAGCGAGAGTGCCGCTTAAAGAACCTTGCTGGTCTGATGCACGCTCTTGCGGAAGCGGGCGATCAGGCGCAGCGTGCGCGCGGCCCAGCCCTCGCCGTCGCCGCCGATCATCTCGCGGATGCGCAGTTTGATCGGGTCGACCAGCGCGGTGGCCTTGGCGCGCAGCGCCATCACGTAATTATAGAGCGCCTCGAACCAGGGCATCTCCAAAAGCTTCGACCGTGTCACGTCGAACAGGAAGGCCGTGACGCCGACGCCGAGGAATTTGGCGAACAGGATCAGCGAGACTGCGCTGAACCAATATTGGTTCGCCAGCAGCCAGAGCCCGACCAGCTTGAGCGGAAACAGCGGGATCAGCGGCACGACGAAGACGATCAGCGTCATCGCCGGCGACAGCGAATCGACCCGGTCGGCAAGCCATTGCTTGAGCGCACGGAGCGGGATCCAGGCGACCACCCGGGCCACGATCGGCTCGAGGTGGTCCCACAGCCAAGCCTCGATCAGGAAGATGATCGCAAGCAGGACCCAGAACGGCTGAAGCAGGCGGCGCAACATCGCTTTGATCCTAAAGCGCGATGAGACCGAGTTGAATCATCGCGCTTCAGCTCCTTGTTTGAGCATGATCTTCTCGGAAAACCGCTTCACACTTTTCCGGATCATGCTCGAGCCCGGCTCGCGCCGGACGTTCGATCATCACATATGGATGGCGCGCTTGGCTACCGCAAGCGCAGCTTCCTTGATCGCCTCGGAGCGGGTCGGATGTGCGTGGCAGGTGCGCGCCAGATCCTCCGCCGAACCGCCGAATTCCATCAGAACGCAGGCTTCATGGATCATTTCGCCGGCCTCGATGCCGACAATGTGGACGCCGAGCACCCGGTCCGTCTTCGCATCTGCGAGAACCTTCACGAAGCCGTCGGTGGTCTGATTGACCTTGGAGCGGCCGTTCGCGGTGAACGGGAATTTGCCGACGGTATAGGCGATGCCGGCCTGCTTGAGGTCTTCCTCGGTCTTGCCGACCGACGACACTTCCGGCGTGGTATACACAACACCTGGAATGACGTCGTAGTTCACATGGCCGGCCTGGCCCGCGATGATCTCGGCGCAGGCAACGCCCTCATCTTCCGCCTTGTGCGCGAGCATCGGCCCGGCGACGACGTCGCCGATCGCGTAGATGCCCTTCACATTGGTCGAGAAGTGCGCGTCGATCTCGACGCGGCCGCGATTGTCGAGCGCGACGCCGGCTTCCTTCAGCCCGAGGCCTTCGGTGTAGGGCACGCGGCCGATGCACACCAGCACGACGTCGGCCTCGATGGTCTCCGCAGCGCCGCCGGCGGCCGGCTCGACCTTGGCCTGCAGCGTCTTGCCCGAGGTGTCGACCGCGGTGACCTTGGTGCCGAGCTTGAAGACAAAGCCCTGCTTCTCCAGCATGCGCTGGAATTGTTTGGCGACCTCGCCGTCCATGCCGGGCAGGATGCGGTCGAGGAATTCCACGACCATGACCTCCGCGCCGAGGCGACGCCAGACCGAGCCGAGTTCGAGCCCGATCACGCCGGCACCGATAATCAACATTTTCTCCGGCACCTTCTCCAGCGACAGCGCGCCAGTCGACGATACGATGCGCTTCTCGTCGATCTCGATGCCCTTCAGCCGCGCGATGTCGGAGCCGGTGGCGATCACGATGTTCTTGGTCTCGACGGTCTCGGACTTGCCGTCACCGGAGACCTCGACCTTGCCCGCGCCGAGGATCTTGCCGGTGCCCTTGAGCACGTCGATCTTGTTCTTCTTCATCAGGAACTCGACGCCCTTGACGTTGCCGTCGATGCCCTGCTGCTTGAAGTTCATCATCGCGGGCAGATCGAGCTTCGGCGCCGGGACGCTGACGCCCATCTTGGCGAAGGAGTGCCCGGCTTCCTCGAACATCTCGGAGGCGTGCAGCAGCGCCTTCGACGGCATGCAGCCGACATTGAGGCAGGTGCCGCCCAGCGTCGCATTCTTCTCGACGACGGCGACCTTCATGCCGAGTTGTGCCGCGCGGATCGCGCAGACATAACCGCCGGGGCCAGTGCCGATGACGACGAGATCGTAAGAAGCCATGATGGAAGGTCCTGTAGCTAAATTCTGTGACAGATTGGGCGGGTCCGAGCCGATTGGCAGTCCGGCACCCGCGTTTGGATTGTGCCCTAGCGGCCGCCCGACACGTCGAGGATCGCGCTGGTGACGTAGGACGCCTCGTCCGAGATCAGCCAGACGATGGCGTTGGCGATTTCATCCGCGGTGCCGACGCGCTTCATCGGCACCATATGGGCGAGCCGATGCGCGCGATCGGGCTCACCGCCCGCGGCATGGATGTCGGTGTCGATCAGGCCGGGCCGGATGCCAGCGACGCGGATGCCTTCAGCCGCGACCTCGTAGCCGAGGCCGATCGTGAAGGAATCGATCGCGCCCTTGGAGGCGGCATAGTCGACATAGGTGTTGGGCGCGCCGAGCTTCGCCGCGACCGAGGACAGGTTGACGATGACGCCGCCCTTGCCGCCGTGCTTGGTCGACATCCGCTTCACCGCCTCGCGCGCGCACAGAATGCTGCCGGTGACGTTGACCGCCATCATCTGCTGGATGCGCTCGGCGGACATCTCGTCGACGCGCACGCCGCTCTTGCCGACGATGCCGGCATTGTTGACGAGCGCGCCGAGCGTGCCGAAGCCATCGGCGGCCTTGAACAGCGCCAGGATGTCCTGCTCGCTGCCGACGTCGCATTTCACCGCGATCGCCTTGCCGTTCTTGGCCTCGATCGCGGCGACGACCTCATTGGCCGCACCCTGGTTGGATGCGTAGCCGACGACGATGCGATAGCCGCGCGCGGCAGCTGCAAGCGCGGTGGCGCGGCCGATGCCGCGGCTACCGCCGGTGATGACAACGACCTTGTCCGTCACATTGATCCCCAAAGGTAAGCACCCAACGAATCGCGGCGCCCGATCCGATCGGACGCCGCGTGCGATATGACCTTAGAGGTCCAGCACCAGGCGGGCCGGGTCCTCCAGGCTCTCCTTGACGCGCACCAGGAAGGTGACCGCTTCCTTGCCGTCGATGACGCGGTGATCGTAGGACAGCGCCAGATACATCATCGGGCGCACCTCGATCTTGCCGCCGACCACCATCGGCCGCTCCTGGATCTTGTGCATGCCGAGGATGCCGGACTGCGGCGCGTTGAGGATCGGCGTCGACATCAGCGAGCCGTAGATGCCGCCATTGGTGATGGTGAAGGTGCCGCCCTGCATCTCGTCGATCTTGAGTTGGCCGTCGCGGGCACGCCTGCCGTAATCGGCGATCGACTTCTCGATTTCGGCGATCGACTTGTGATCGCAGTCGCGCACGACAGGCACCACGAGGCCTCGGTCGGTGCCGACAGCAACGCCGATGTGGTAGTAGTTCTTGTAGATCAGGTCAGAGCCGTCGATCTCGGCGTTGACGGCCGGAATGTCCTTCAGCCCCTGCACCACCGCCTTGGTGAAGAACCCCATGAAGCCGAGCTTCGAGCCGTGCTTCTTCTCGAACGTGTCCTTGTAGAGGGCGCGCAGCTTCATCACCTCGGTCATGTCGACCTCGTTGAAGGTCGTCAGCATCGCGGCGGTGTTCTGCACGTCCTTGAGGCGGCGCGCGATGGTCTGGCGCAGCCGGGTCATCTTCACCCGCTCCTCGCGCGCGGCGTCGTCCGCCGGCGACGGCGCACGAACCTGCACGGCGGCGGCCGGCTGGTTGATCGGGGTGGGCGCCGAGGCGGCCTTCTCGATCGCGGCCAGCATGTCGCCCTTGGTGACGCGCCCGTCCTTGCCCGAGCCCGGAACGGTGGAGGCGTCGACGCCGCTCTCGGCAGACAGCTTGCGCACCGAGGGCGCGAGCGGCGCATCCGCCGGCGGCACCTTGGGTGCGGCAGGCGCCGCGGCGGGAGCTGGCGCTGCGGCCTTGGCGGGAGCGGCGGCCGCGACAGCGGGCTTGGCCGCCGCGACAGCACCGTCATTGATCTGGCCGAGCAGCGCGCCGACGGCGACGGTCTCGCCATCCTTGGCGATGATCTCGCCGAGGGTACCGGCGACCGGCGCGGGCACCTCGATGGTGACCTTGTCGGTTTCGAGCTCCACCAACGGCTCGTCCACCGCAACGGCCTCACCGGCCTTCTTGAACCAGCGGCCGATCGTGGCCTCGGTTACGGATTCGCCGAGCGTTGGAACGCGAATTTCAGTCATGGTCTTTTCCTCGATAACCTTGCGGTCGAAAAATTCATCCGGCCACCATCCGCCAAAGCGAACGACCCGGTACTCCGTGACGACAGCGCTTGTGCTGGATGACGCGGGATACCGGATGCCCCGCTCCGGTGCGCGATTGCGCACAAGGCGGGGCATGGAGTTGGTGAAGGTCGTTAGTTCAGTGCGTCGTCGAGCAGCGCCTTGAGCTGCGCGAGATGTTTCGACATCAACCCGGTGGCGGTCGCCGCCGATGCCGGACGGCCGGCATAGCGCGGACGCTTGTTGGCTGCGTGGACCTGGTTCAGCACCCATTCCAGATAGGGCTCGATGAAGTGCCAGGAGCCCATGTTGCGGGGCTCTTCCTGGCACCAGACCATCTCCGCGTTCTTGAAGCGGCCGAACTCCTGCACCAGCGCCTTGAGCGGCACCGGATAGAGCTGCTCGATGCGCATCAGATAGATGTCGTCGATGCCGCGCTTCTCGCGCTCCTCGTACAGGTCGTAATAGACCTTGCCGGAGCACAGCACGACGCGACGGATCTTGTCTTCCGGCACCAGCTTGATCTTCTCGTCCGGCAGCATCTGCGCGTCATCGTACAGGATGCGGTGGAAGGTGGCGTTCTTGCCGAGCTCGTCGAGCCGCGACACCGCGCGCTTGTGGCGCAGCAGCGACTTCGGCGTCATCAGGATCAGCGGCTTGCGGATTTCGCGATGCAGCTGGCGCCGCAGCACGTGGAAGTAGTTCGCCGGCGTGGTCGGATTGACCACCTGCATGTTGTCCTCGGCGCACATCTGCAGATAACGCTCGAGGCGCGCCGAAGAGTGCTCCGGTCCCTGCCCTTCATAGCCGTGCGGCAACAGGCAGACGAGGCCCGACATGCGCAGCCACTTGCGTTCGCCCGACGAGATGAACTGGTCGAACACCACCTGGGCGCCGTTGGCGAAATCGCCGAACTGCGCTTCCCAGAGCGCCAGCGCATTCGGTTCGGCCAGCGAGTAGCCATATTCGAAGCCGAGCACCGCCTCTTCCGACAGCAGCGAGTTGATGACCTCGTAATGGCCGGTGTCTTCGCCGCCGAGATGGTTGAACGGCGTGTAGCGGCTCTCATCCTCCTGGTCGATCAGGACCGAATGGCGCTGCGAGAAGGTGCCGCGCTCGGAATCCTGGCCGGACAGCCGCACATGATGGCCTTCCTGCAGCAGCGTGCAGAACGCCAGCGCCTCGCCGGTCGCCCAGTCGATCCCTTCGCCGGTATCGATGGCCTTGGCACGATTGTCCAGGAAGCGCTGGATCGTGCGGTGAACCCGGAAACCATCGGGCACCTTGGTGATCTTGCGGCCGATGTCCTTGAGCACCGCGAGATCGACGCCGGTGACGCCGCGGCGGGCGTCTTCTTCCTGGTCGGCGATCTTGAAGCCCGCCCACTTGCCGTCGAGCCAGTCGGCCTTGTTCGGCTTGTAGCCGGCGCCGGCCTCGAGCTCGGCATCGAGCCGTGCGCGCCAGTCGGCCTTGGCCTTGTCGACCTCGCCCTCGGTCAATACGCCGTCGGCGACCAGCCGCTTAGCGTAGATCTCGAGCGTCGACGGATGCGAGGCGATCTTCTTGTACATCACCGGCTGGGTGAACGCCGGCTCGTCGCCTTCGTTGTGGCCGTGACGCCGGTAGCAGAACATGTCGATGACGACCGGCTTGTGGAATTTCTGCCGGAACTCGATCGCGACCTTGGCCGCGAACACCACGGCTTCCGGATCGTCGCCATTCACGTGGAAGATCGGCGCATCGATCATCTTCGCGACGTCGGACGGATAGGGCGACGAGCGCGAGTAGCGCGGATAGGTGGTGAAGCCGATCTGGTTGTTGACGATGAAGTGCAGCGAGCCGCCGGTGCGGTAACCCTTCAGGTCGGACAGGCTGAAGCACTCCGCCACCACGCCCTGGCCGGCGAACGCCGCGTCGCCGTGCATCAAGAGCGGCAGCACGGAGATGCGCATGTCCGGCGGATCGCCGTGCTGGTCCTGCTTGGCGCGCACCTTGCCCATCACGACGGGATCGACGATCTCGAGATGCGAGGGATTTGCGGTCAGCGACAGATGGATGTTGTTGCCGTCGAACTCGCGGTCCGAGGAGGCGCCGAGGTGATACTTGACGTCGCCGGAGCCTTCGACCGAGTCCGGGTTGGCCGAACCGCCCTTGAACTCATGGAACAGCGCGCGGTGCGGCTTGCCCATCACCTGGGTCAACACGTTGAGGCGGCCGCGATGCGGCATGCCGAACACGATCTCCTTCACACCGAGATTGCCGCCGCGCTTGATGATCTGCTCGAGCGCCGGGATCAGCGATTCGCCGCCGTCGAGGCCGAAGCGCTTGGTGCCGGTGAACTTGGTGTCGCAGAACTTCTCGAAGCCGTCCGCTTCGATCAGCTTGTTGAGGATCGCGCGGCGCCCCTCGGGCGTGAAGCTGATCTCCTTGTCCGGACCTTCGATGCGCTCCTGGATCCACGCCTTCTGCGCGGCGTTGGAGATGTGCATGAACTCGACGCCGAGCGTCTGGCAGTAGGTGCGCTCGCAGATCTGCACGATCTCGCGCAGCGTGCCGTATTCGAGGCCGAGCACGTGATCGAGGAAGATCTTGCGGTCGAAGTCGGCCTCGGTGAAGCCGTAGGAGCGCGGATCGAGTTCCTCGCGATCGCGCGGCGCCTCGATGCCGAGTGGATCGAGCTTGGCGTGGAAATGACCGCGCATGCGGTAGGCGCGGATCAGCATCAGCGCGCGGACCGAATCGCGCGTAGCCTGGTGCACGTCGGCGTCGGAGAGCTCGGCGCCCTTGGCCTGCGCCTTGGCCGCGAGCTTGGTGCCGACCGCCTTCTCGACCTGGGCCCAGTTGCCGTCGAGCGCCGAGGTCAGCTCGTCGCGCGGTGTCACCGGCCAGTTGGCCCGGCCCCACGAGGCGCCTTCGGCGTTCTTCTGCACGTCGGCCGGGGCGTCCTTCAGGCTCTTGAAGAAATCCTGCCATTCGGCGTCGACCGACGACGGGTCCTGCTCGTAGCGGGCATAGAGGTCGTCGATATAGGCGGCGTTGGTGCCTTGCAGGAATGAGGAGAGAGCAAAAGCGGCGTTCGCGTCTTGGCGAGACATGAGGCAGTCCTGGTGATTTTTTCGGTTCGCGCGTAGGAGACGGCGCAAGTGCCGGTCTGGGAAGAGCGCCGGCTGGATGGATATCCTTACCCTATCTAGGTCGGATATTCCTGCCTAAAAGAACTAAAGAATGAATCTATTTTCATATTTTATTGATCGGCGTTCTGACGGCAAAGCGCATGAAAAAAGGCGGGTTCTCCAAGGAGAACCCGCCCGAAATCGCGCCAATCTCGAAGGGAACCTCGCCGGACGGCGATTACTTCAGCATCTCGGCCAAGGTGTGCCCGAGCCGCGCCGGGGACGGCGAGACCTTGATGCCGGCGGCTTCCATCGCCGCGGTCTTGGAACCGGCGTCGCCCTTGCCGCCGGAGATGATCGCGCCGGCGTGGCCCATGCGACGGCCGGGAGGTGCTGTGACACCGGCGATGAAGCCAACCATCGGCTTCTTGCGGCCGCGCTTGGCCTCGTCCTTGAGGAACTGGGCAGCGTCTTCCTCGGCGGAACCGCCGATTTCGCCGATCATGACGATCGACTTGGTCTTCTCGTCGGCCAGGAACATCTCCAGCATGTCGATGAATTCGGTGCCCTTGACCGGGTCGCCGCCGATGCCGACCGCGGTGGTCTGGCCGAGGCCTTCCTGGGTGGTCTGGAACACCGCTTCATAGGTCAGGGTGCCGGAGCGGGAGACGATGCCGACCGAGCCGGGCTTGAAGATGTTGGCCGGCATGATGCCGATCTTGCACTCGCCGGCGGTCATCACGCCGGGGCAGTTCGGCCCGATCAGCCGCGACTTCGAGCCCGACAGCGAGCGCTTCACGCGCACCATGTCGAGCACCGGGATGCCCTCGGTGATGCAGACGATCAGCGGGATCTCGGCATCGATCGCCTCACAGATCGCATCCGCCGCGCCCGGCGGCGGGACATAGACCACGCTGGCGTCGGCGCCGGTCTTCTCGCGCGCTTCGGCGACGGTGTCGAACACCGGCAAATTGAGATGGGTCGAGCCGCCTTTGCCCGGCGCGACGCCACCGACCATCTTGGTGCCGTAAGCGATCGCCGCTTCCGAATGGAACGTGCCGTTCTTGCCGGTGAAGCCCTGGCAGATGACCTTGGTGTTCTTGTCGATCAGAATGGACATGGTTCGAGATGCTTTCGCGAGACAGCGGTGAAGGACACTATGATTTGAGCATGATCATATCGGAAAACCGGGGGCCACTTTTCCGGATCATGCTCAGTGGATACGCCGGTACACGCCGGTGAGCACGTCGGCCCACCCTTCCGCGTCAGGCGAGAACTGGATCTTCATGTTGTAGGTGTTGTCGTCGACGACCTCGTAGACGTGACGGGCATTGCCGCGGAGCGAGCCGCGCACCAGGATCAGCGACTTGCCCGCCCAGCCGCCGGAGGCCGGCGACGGCGGGTAGTAGCCGAGCGAATCGTGCCAGAACAATTTGTAGGCCCGATCGTCGCGGTCGTAGGTGAAGACGCCGTGGGTGGCGAAGCTTTCCTTGCCGTCGCGGGTCTGCACGCTGTCCTGGATCAGATAGAAGCCGTTGAGCGCGATGCGCGCAACGACGTGCGAGGTGGCTGGACCGCCGGCGGTCCAGCGCGACGGAAGGACCATCTCTTCGCCGTTCCACTCGCCGGCGAAAACCGCGAGCTTGCGGTGTTCTTCCAGTGGTGTCGGAGCGTCGAGATGATCGGCCATCGTTAGCCTCCCTTGACGGCTTTCACGATCTTCTGTGCGGCGTCATCGAGGTTGTCGGCGGGCAGAACATTGAGACCGCTGTCGCGGATGATCTTCTTGCCCTGCTCGACATTGGTGCCTTCGAGGCGCACCACCAGCGGCACCTTGAGGCCGACCTGCTTCACCGCGGCGACCACACCCTCGGCGATCACGTCGCACTTCATGATGCCGCCGAAGATGTTGACCAGGATGCCCTTCACGTTCGGATCGGCGGTGATGATCTTGAACGCGGCCGCGACCTTCTCGACGCTGGCGCCGCCGCCGACATCGAGGAAGTTCGCCGGCTCCATGCCATAGAGCTTGATGATGTCCATCGTCGCCATGGCGAGACCGGCGCCGTTGACCATGCAGCCGATCGTGCCGTCGAGTGCGACATAGTTGAGGTCGTATTTCGACGCCTCGATCTCCTTGGCGTCTTCCTCGGTCTCGTCGCGCAGCGCGACCACGTCCGGGTGGCGGTAGAGCGCGTTGCTGTCGAACGACACCTTGGCGTCGAGCACGCGGAGCTGGCCCTCCTTGGTGACGACCAGCGGGTTGATCTCGAGCATCGCCATGTCCTTGGCGGCAAAGGCTGCGTAGAGCTGGGCGGTCAGCTTCTCGGCCTGCTTGGCGAGATCGCCGGTCAGCTTCAGCGCCTTGGCGACGGTGCGGCCGTGATGGGCCATGATGCCGGTGGCGGGATCGACCGAGAAGGAGACGATCTTGTCCGGGGTCGAATGGGCGACCTCTTCGATATTCACGCCGCCTTCGGTCGACACCACGAAGGAGATTTCCGAGGTCTCGCGATTGACCAGGATCGAGAGGTAGAACTCCTTGTCGATGTCGGAGCCTTCCTCGATGTAGAGGCGGTTGACCTGCTTGCCGTGCGGGCCGGTCTGCACCGTGACCAGCGTCGCGCCGAGCATCTGCTTGGCGAACTCGCCGACCTCGGCGACCGACTTGGCGATGCGGACGCCGCCCTTGTCGCCGGCGGATGCTTCCTTGAACTTGCCCTTGCCGCGGCCACCGGCATGGATCTGGCTCTTCACCACCCAGATCGGGCCGGGGAGCTGCTTGGCCGCCGCGTCGGCTTCTTCCGGCTTCAGCACCGGAACGCCACGCGAGATCGGCACGCCGAATTCATGCAGCAGTGCCTTGGCCTGGTATTCATGGATATTCATGGAAAGACGCTCCCAAACCCTCGTGCGGCGAACTTAACGTCAGCCCTGACGCTGGCATACCATATACCAATGCTCGCGCAACTACAAAATCCGCCAGAATTTCATCATCTTGCACCCGACAGGCGATTGGAATCGCCTATCGGGTCATTGCCGATCGAGATTACTTGCCGAGCAGATCGGGCGCGATCTTCTTGCAGGCGTCGACCAGGCCCTGCACCGCGCCGACCGACTTGTCGAAGGCTTCACGGTCCTTGCCGGCCAGCTCGATCTCGACCACGCGCTCGACACCCTTGGAGCCGATCACGGTGGGCACGCCGACATACATGTCCTTCACGCCGTACTCGCCGTTGAGATAGGCGGCGCAGGGCAGCACGCGCTTCTTGTCCTTCAGATAGCTCTCGGCCATCGCGATCGCAGACGCGGCCGGCGCGTAGAACGCCGAGCCGGTCTTGAGCAGGTTGACGATCTCGGCGCCGCCGTTGCGGGTGCGATCGACGATCTCGTCGATGCGCGCCTGCGAGGTCCAGCCCATCTTGACGAGGTCGGGCAGCGGAATGCCGGCAACCGTCGAGTAGCGGGTCAGCGGCACCATGGTGTCGCCGTGGCCGCCGAGCACGAAGGCGGTGACGTCTTCGACCGAGACGTTGAATTCGTCGGCCAGGAAATAGCGGAAGCGCGCGGAGTCGAGCACGCCGGCCATGCCGACCACCTTCTTGTGCGGCAGGCCCGAGGCCTTCTGCAGCGCCCACACCATCGCGTCCAGCGGGTTGGTGATGCAGATGACGAAGGCGTCGGGCGCGTACTTCTTGATGCCGGCGCCGACCTGCTCCATGACCTTGAGGTTGATCGACAAGAGATCGTCGCGGCTCATGCCGGGCTTGCGCGGCACGCCGGCGGTGACGATGCAGACCTTGGCGCCGTCGAGCGCTTCATAGGAGTTGGCGCCGACCAGATTGGAGTCGAAGCCGTCGACCGGCGACGACTGCGCGATGTCGAGCGCCTTGCCCTGCGGCACGCCCTCGGCGATATCGAACAGCACGACGTCTCCGAGTTCCTTGAGGCCAACGAGGTGCGCCAGCGTTCCGCCGATCTGTCCGGAGCCAATCAGTGCAATCTTGTCGCGTGCCATGGGAAATCAGTCCTTTGAACTGGATGCAGGAGGGAGGGAAGTCGGTTGCAAGGGTGGTTATCCCTTTCGAATGATCCATTCAAGTCAGGGCCTGCAAGTCGCGCCTGCCCGATTGCGGGCCCTGCCTGCAATTCGGTCAGGCATGCCAGCAACGTCCGCCCGGAGACACGAAAAGTTGCTCCGAACCGGGCCGCGGGCAAGAGCAAATTTCGAGACCAAATATCAGGCCGAATGTCAGGTCTCGACCAGTCCGGTCGTCGAACCGCTCGCCGACGAATCCTTCCGGCCGTGCGGCAAAGCCAGGTAGGACTCCGAGCTCATCTCGATCAGGCGCGAGGACGTGCGCTTGAACTCCATCGCCTCGACGCCTTCCTCAGCAAGGTACAGCGACACCGGATCGGCCTCGGCGGAGGCCATCAGCTTCACGGCATTGTCATAGAGGGTGTCGATCAGCGAGATGAAGCGCTTGGCGGCGTTGCGCTCGGCGTAGTCCATCACCGGAATATGGTCGATCAGGATCGTGTGGTAGTCGTGCGCAAGCCTCAGATAATCGGACGCGGCAAGCGGCTTCTCGCAGATATCCATGAAGCTGAAGCGCGCGACGCCGTGCGCCGAGCACGGCACGTTCAGGATGCGTCCCTTGATCGGAATGAGGCGCGCCTTGCACGGCGCATTGCCGGTCATCTTGCGCCAGGCCGCGTTGAGCGCGGCATCGGCCGCATCGTCCGCGGGCACCAGCCACATTTTCACGCCGACGAGCTTCTCCAGCCGGAAGTCGGTGCGCGCATCGAGCCGCAGCACGTCCATGTGTTCTGATATCTGTGCGATGAACGGCAGGAACAGCGCGCGATTGAGACCGCCCTTGTAGAGATCGTCAGGCGCGACGTTCGAGGTCGCGACCACGACGGTGCCGAGATCGAACAGCTTTGCGAACAGCCGCCCGAGGATCATCGCATCGGCGATATCGGTGACGTGGAATTCGTCGAAGCAGAGCAGCCAGGCTTCGTCGAAGATCGCCTGCGCGGTGAGCGCGATCACGTCACCGTCCGCGATCTCGCCGCGCGCGATCTGCTGGCGGTAGCCGTAGATGCGCTCATGCGCCTCGGCCATGAATTCGTGGAAATGCGCGCGGCGCTTGTGCTCGACCGTGCTTTGCTGGAAGAACAGATCCATCAACATGGTCTTGCCGCGGCCGACCTCGCCATGGACGTAGAGCCCGCGCGGCGGCTTGTCGTCCTTGTCGCCGCCGAACAGCCGCCCGAACAGACCCTGCTTGCGCTGCGGCTTGTAGCTCGCGAGCCGCTCCTCCAGCGCGCCGAACGCATCGGCGGCAACGGCCTGCGCGGGATCAGCCTCGATCGCGCCGGAGGCGACCAGGGATTTGTAGTGTTCGAGGAACGAACTGGGCGAGGCGGACAGCATCAGCCCACCTTACGGCCCTAGTGCGCGGCAAATTGCAAGCCGTGAATTGTGCCAATGGGCATGCAGCAGGTATGCAAGCGCGAACCCTTGCATACCATGGCCGACCGCACGCGCCTCGCCGGCGCCTCAAACCGTGATCTTAGGAGGCCTTACGCGCAGAGCTCGTAAGCATCCTCGACCACGTAGGGGCCGCCGCCTGTCGACGCACGCGACGAGAACAGCACGAAGCGGTCCGCCAGGAAGGTGCGGCTCGGGAAGTAGCCGCGCACGGACAGATAATCCGCGACGTCCTGGCTCGACGCGTCGTGCAAACGCGCGAGCGTGACATGTGGTGTGAATTTCCTGCCCTCGGGATCGAGCCCCATCCGCTGCATCATCCGCTCGAGCTCGGCCTGCAGTTCGATCAGCGGCCGGCTCGGCTCGACGGCGGCAACCACCGCGCGCGGCTTGCGTCCGCCGAAGCTTGACAGGCCCTGCAATTTGACCTCGAACGGTTTGCGGTTCACCCGAAACAGCATCGTCGCGATCTCGTTGGCCCACATGCCATCGATGTCGCCGATGAAGCGCAGAGTGACGTGATAGTTTTCGGGATCGATCCAGCGTGCGCCAGGAAGGCCGCCACGCAAATTGGAAAGCGTCTGGCCAATTTCGGCCGGGATTTCCAGTCCAGTGAACAAACGCGGCATCGCAAGAACCCTCCGATGCAGTGGCGCGAGTTTTGGGAGCCCGCGCCTATAACGACCCCGGTGACGAATCACCGATGCCTATTTGTACCCGAGATATGTGACTCTGCGAAGCATGAGGCGTTAACAGCTCGTAAACCTACGGACACAACGCGGCGCACTGCCCGCGATTCAACTGCGTTGCCCTGATAATGCGCCGAGAAATGCCTCCACCGTGGGCAGCATGTTCTTCACGACGATGTCCACACCTTCCGCCGTCGGATGCATGCCGTCGGCCTGATTGATCTTCGGATTAGCAGCAACGCCGTCGAGGAAGAACGGATAGAGCGGCACGCCAAGCGATTTCGACAGATCCGGATAGATCGCGTTGAACTTCGCCGCATACTCACTGCCATAGTTCGGTGGCGCGAGCATGCCGCACAAGAGCACCGCGATCTTGCGCGTCTGCAACTTTGTGATGATGTCCGAGAGCGCGGCACGCGTCACCGCGGGATCGATGCCGCGCAAGGCATCGTTGGCGCCGAGCTCGACAATCACCGCATCGGTTCCGTCGGCCACCGACCAGTCGAGCCGCTCACGGCCGCCCGAGGCGGTGTCGCCCGACACCCCGGCGTTGGTCATGTCGACCTTTATCCCCTTGGCTTCCAAGGCTTTTTGCAGCCGGACCGGAAAGGCCGCCTCGGCCGGAAGGCCGTAACCGGCGCTCAGGGAATCGCCCAGAACCACCATTTTGATCGGTTTCGCGGAAGCTTTCCCGGGAGGTTTCTCCGGGTCTGGCGTCTGCGCGCTGGCCGTCGTCATCAAGCCCATAAGCAACACGAGTATGTGCACGAAGATTCTCAACCGGGCCTCGACCGCAGCCGCGGAAGTGCCATATGACCGAACCATGGACAGTCTCATCGAATCCTCTTCACTGACCGACGTCGAGCCGGACACCATTGCCGTCAGGAACGTCAATCTCTCGCTCGGCACCGGCGCGGCACGGGTTCATATCCTGAAAGATATCAGCCTTCGTGTGGCAGCGGGTGAGGCCATCGGCCTGATCGGCCCGTCGGGCTCGGGCAAGTCGACCTTGCTGATGGTGATGGCGGGGCTTGAACGTCCTGACAGCGGAGAGGTGGTCGTCGACGGCACCTCGTTCAATGCCCTCGATGAAGATGCGCTGGCGCGCTTCCGCGGCCGCCAGGTCGGCATCGTCTTCCAGTCGTTCCATCTGATCCCGACCATGACCGCGCTGGAGAACGTCGCGGTGCCGCTCGAGCTCGCCGGCAATCCCGATGCCGCCGCGCGCGCCGCGCAGGAGCTGCAATCGGTCGGTCTCGGCGAACGGCTGCATCACTATCCGACGCAGCTTTCCGGCGGCGAGCAGCAGCGCGTCGCGATCGCACGTGCGCTCGCGCCCGATCCGGCGATCCTGGTCGCCGACGAGCCGACCGGAAATCTCGACGAGACGACCGGCAAGCAGATCGTCGATTTGCTGTTCACCAAGCACGCCGAGCGCGGCATGACCTTGGTGCTGGTGACGCATGATCTCGCGCTCGCGCAGCGCTGCGACCGCGTGGTGCGGCTGCGCTCCG
Organism: Bradyrhizobium sp. NAS96.2; assembly: GCF_001908235.1. Classification (GTDB taxonomy): domain Bacteria; phylum Pseudomonadota; class Alphaproteobacteria; order Rhizobiales; family Xanthobacteraceae; genus Bradyrhizobium. The sequence continues at coordinate 22,974 of NZ_LGHK01000019.1, read as the reverse complement.
GCCGCATCGACGGACAATCCACGACATGAGCATCGCGTCCGAAGTCGCGGTGCAGGTCCGTACCCAGGGCCGCGCGTCGTCGCTTGCCTTCCGTTACGCGCTGCGCGAATTGCGCGGCGGCCTGCGCGGCTTCTACGTGTTCATCGCCTGCATCGCGCTCGGCGTGATGGCGATTGCCGGCGTCGGCTCGGTCGCCGCGAGTCTCGGCGATGGCCTGTCGCGCGAGGGCCGCACGCTGCTCGGCGGCGACGTCGCGTTCTCGCTGATCTCACGCGAGGCCAAGCCCGACGAGGTCGCCTACCTGCGCACCCGCGGCGAGGTTTCGGTTGCGGCCACGCTCCGCGCAATGGCGCGCAGCGGCGACGGCAAGCTGGCGCTGGTCGAGCTCAAGGCGGTCGACGGCAAATATCCGATGCTCGGCGAGCTGACGCTCGAGCCGAACATGCCGATCGCCGATCTGCTCACTGAGCGCGACGGCGTTTTTGGCGCGGCTGCCGACTCGACCCTGCTGGCGCGGCTCGACCTGAAGCTCGGCGACCGCGTCACCATCGGCAGCGCGACCTACCAGATCCGCAGCGTGGTGGCGGCCGAGCCCGACAAGCTCGCCGGCGGCGTCGGCCTCGGCCCGCGCTTCCTGATCAGCGAAGCCAGCCTGCGCGCCACCGACCTGTTGCAGCCCGGCAGCCTGGTGCGCTGGATCTACCGGGTAAAGCTGCCCGACGGCGCCAACGACGATCGCGCCACCACCGCGTTGATCGACGGCGCGCGCGCCGCAGCACCGGAGGCCGGCTGGGAGGTCCGTAGCCGCAGCAACGCCTCGCCGCAGCTCGAGCGCACCATCAACCGCTTCACCCAGTTCCTGACCCTCGTGGGTCTTGCCGCGCTCCTGGTCGGCGGTGTCGGCGTCGCCAACGCGGTGAAGAGCCATATCGACCGCCGCCGCGACGTCATCGCCTCGTTCAAGGCGCTCGGCGCCACCGGCCGCGACGTCTTCACGATCTACTGCACGCAAGTCGTGGTGCTGGCCGGGATCGGCTCGGTGATCGGCCTCGTGCTCGGCGCCGCGCTGCCTTTCGTCATCGTCGGCCTGTTCGGCAAGCTGCTGCCGCTGCCGGTGGTGCCGGCCCTGCATCCCGACGAGCTCGCGCTGTCCTTCATCTACGGCCAGCTCACCGCGCTGGCGTTCGGGCTGTGGCCGCTCGGCCGGGTCCACGACGTGCCGGTCGCCGCGCTGTTCCGCGAGACCGTCGCCAGCGAGTGGCACCGGCCGCGCTGGAGCTATCTTGCGCTGATGGCCGTGGTGGTCGCGCTGCTGATCGGCGTCGCGATCGGGCTTGCCTATGACAAGCGGGTCGCCACCGTGTTCGTCGTCGCCTCGATCGCGGTGTTCCTGCTGCTGCGCGGGATTGCCGAGATCCTGATGGCGGTGGCACGGCGGCTGCCGCGCAGCCGCATGACCATGCTGCGGCTCGCCATCGCCAACATCCACCGGCCGGGCGCGCTGACGCCGTCGGTCGTACTGTCGCTCGGCCTTGGGCTCGCCGTGCTCGTCACCATCACCCAGATCGACGGCAATCTGCGCCGGCAATTCCTGGCCGCATTGCCGGAACGGGCGCCGTCGTTCTTCTTCATCGACATTCCCTCCACCGAGGCCGACCGCTTCAATGCCTTCCTGGCGCAGATCGCCGCCGGCTCGACCGTCGAGGACGTGCCGATGCTGCGCGGGCGCATCGTCGCCGCGCGCGGCGTCAAGGCCGACCAGCTCAAGCCGTCGGTCGATTCCGAGTGGGTGCTGCAAAGCGACCGCGGCCTGACCTATACCGGTGAAATTCCCAAGGGATCGAAGATCGTCGAGGGTGAATGGTGGGGGCCGGACTACAGCGGGCCTCCGCTGGTCTCGATGGAGAAGAAGATCGCCGACGGCCTGTCCCTGAAGATCGGCGACGAGATCGTGGTCAACGTGCTCGGCCGCGATGTGCCGGCGAAGATCGCCAATCTGCGCAACATCGACTGGCAGGGCCTCGGCATCAACTTCGTGCTGGTGTTCTCGCCGAACGCCTTCAAGGGCGCGCCGCACAGCCACGTCGCGACCCTGACGGAACAACCTGCCAGCCCTAACGACGACGCGCGCATCATCAAGCAGGTCGCCGACGCATTTCCGATGGTGACCAGCGTGCGGGTCCGCGAGGCGCTGGAGACCATCGGCAGCGTCGTCAGCAACCTCGTGCTCGCGATCCGCGGCGCCAGCGCCGTGACGCTGATCTCGGCGATCCTGGTGCTGGGCGGCGCGCTCGCCGCAGGGCATCGCCACCGCGTCTATGATGCCGTGATCCTCAAGACGCTCGGTGCCACACGGGTGCGATTGCTCGGCGCCTACGCGCTGGAGTATCTGATGATCGGTTTTGCAACCGCGATTTTCGGCGTGATCGCCGGCTCGGTCGCGGCCTGGCTGATCGTGACGCGGCTGATGACGCTCAGTTTCATCTGGCAGGCCGGCAGCGCCGCCCTGGTCGTGGCCGCCGCGCTGGTCGTCACCGTCGGATTGGGGCTGGCCGGGACGCTGCTCGCGCTGAACCAGAAGCCGGCCTCGGTGTTGCGGAATTTGTGACAATTTGTAGCGGCGGAAGCGCCATTTTTGCCTGTCATGCTAGGCCAGAGCGACATTCGGCCGCGCGTGGAAGCTTGCGTCGGATGTGTTAATTTCCCACATACCAATCGGGTCGGATAGTCGGTTTGAATGACACGGAATTAATGCTCCGCAAACCGAGCCATCTGAGATAGATTTATAACCGGCGCCGCAAATCCCTTGCGCTCCACCGGGACCAACCACGGGAATTCGACCATGTCGGACCTAGACCGCAACTACGCTTCTCCTTTCGGCCGGGCCGCCGGGCGCATTGACGCTGCGGCCGTCGACGCCGGTCTGCGCGCCTACATGCTGCGCATCTACAACTACATGAGCATCGGCCTCGCCATCACCGGCCTGGCCGCGCTCGGCGTCTACATGGGCGCGGTGACCACCGATCAGTCGGCCGCCGTCGCCAAGTTCGGCAACGCCTATCTGACGCAGTTCGGCTACGCGATGTTCGTAAGCCCGCTGAAGTGGCTGTTCATCCTCGCCCCTCTTGCGATGGTGTTCGTCATCTCGGCCGGCATCAACCGCCTGCAGCCTGCGACCGCCCAGCTGTTGTTCTGGGTGTTCTCGGCGCTGATGGGCTTGTCGCTGTCGTCGATCTTCCTGGTGTACACGCACACCTCGATCGTGCGCGTGTTCTTCATCACCGCGGCGACGTTCGGTGCGCTGAGCCTCTACGGCTACACCACCAAGCGTGACATGAGCGGCATGGGCTCGTTCCTGTTCATGGGCCTGATCGGGATCATCATCGCGAGCCTGGTCAACCTGTTCCTGGCGAGCTCGGCGCTGCAGTTCATCGTCTCGATCGTCGGCGTGCTGGTGTTCGCGGGCCTCACCGCCTGGGACACCCAGCGGCTGAAGAACGACTACATCTACGGCTACGCCTCGCAGGGCGGCGTGATGGCAGAGCGTGCGGCAATCACTGGTGCGCTGTCGCTCTACCTGAACTTCATCAACCTGTTCACGCTGCTGCTGCAGCTGCTCGGCCAGCGCGACTAAGCGCCCGAGCAAGGCAAACGGATCCAAGCCCCGGCCGCACGGCCGGGGCTTTTGTTTTGCGTGGAAAGGATGAGATCAGAGACGGCGTAGCCCGGATGAAGCCGACGGGTCGCGCGAACGCGCGCCCGATGACGGACTCCGCGTAATCCGGGGCAGCATCATCCGCGGGGACAGCCCCCGGATTGCGCTTCGCTGCATCCGGGCTACGAAGCTGGCCGGCGCGGCCTACACCAGCGACAGCTTGCGGTCGATCACGAACAGCACGCGCTCGAGTTCGTGGCCGCGGCGCAGGATCAGGCCGGTCGCCGAAATCACGCTGTACATGCCCTGCTTGCGCGCCAGCCGCGGATCCTTCTCGATCCGGTAGATCGGCATTTCGGAGGCGCGCCGGAACACCGAGAACACGGCGCGGTCCTTCAGGAAGTCGATCGCATAGTCGCGCCACTCGCCGTCGGCGACCATGCGGCCGTAGAGATTGAGAATGCGGTTGAGCTCAAGTCGATTGAATGTCACGCGGTTGGGCTGGGGTGTCGCGGCGGCGGGGCGCGCCGCGGCACGGCTCCCGCTCGGATCGGTGTCCTCCGAGATCAAACTCATCGAGCGCCTCCTGTCATCCCGGTGACGATCGGTTCCGAAGGCTGGTGCCCCCTGCTTCGGGATCGCCACGAGAGTGACATGATCGCGCTAAGCGCGGGGCGCCGCAAGTGCCCAGTCGGTGACTGACGACGCCATCGCAAGTCCGGCCCCCGCCATCTGCGCCTTGGTCCGGCTTCGTTACCTCATAGCCCTGTGTCCGGGCGCGTAGCCCGAAGCGCCCGGATGGCCGCGAAGGCTACCATGCGCGCGGAACAAATGACCCGGCGCATAACCCGACGCTCCCGGATGGCCTGCAACCGCTCCACGTGTATGGAACGATGTTCCGGGCGCGACCATTGAGGCCCCTCCGCCGCGCGCGTAGCCGGTTGAAGACGTCGCGGCCATAAGGCCGACCGCAGCAACAAGCGCCAAAACTTTCGTCATGGCTTCCTCCTCAGTAATTCCCGCTGAAACAATACCGGCTGCGGTACTTGGTTCAGATCGGGAATCGAGAGCCAGGGGGCTGGCCGCTTGAATTAAGCCGCCCAAACACGAATTAGGCCCCGCGGGATTGAATCAGGGCCGCGCCAAAAGATTCACGGGAACGTTAGCGGAATCATATTGCTGCCCCACTTCCGCCCATCGCCCGCCCCGCTGCCCTGCGAAAAGGAAATCCTGCGTTGGCCCGGTCCTTTCGGTTCCGGATTCCTCAGCCCCCAGCCCCCCGGGGCCGTCGGGATCGGGCCTGTTCGCAGGGGAGTTAAATCCCAACACTGGGCCAACGAAAGTTGGTCCTTTTTGTTTTTGGGGCCTGCTCGACCAGCGCGATGAGGCTCGCAAGCCTCGGCGCTTTCATTGCAGCAGATTTCTGAATGCATGTTCGCCGCCACGCAAAGGCTGCACGGCAGCTGCGTGCGGCTCAACGACGCGACTAACGCGCAGCAACGCGCTAGTGCAGCGAGGTGAATGCGGCGCCGAGCATCGGGCCCGGCTTGTCGCGATTGCCGTCCTGGACGTACACCGCGGCGGCATCGACGCCATCGCGCGTGATGTTCTCCAGCGGCACAGTCCAGCTGCCGGACGAGCCGTTCCAGTCACCAACCTTCAGCAGATTGCGCACCACATTGTGGTAGGTGATCTCGTGGCCACGGTTCTCGCCGCGCGAGATCGAGATCGGCACCGACTTCGAGATCGAGCAGATCCAGACTTCGCCGCGCGACACCGCGGGCGACTTCGACGCCGCGACCGACACGTTGATCTGCTTGCCGGTCAGCGTCATCGTCACTGGCACCGACATCACGGTGCCGCTCTTCTCGGTGCTCTCGATGGCGTCCTCGATGCTGGCGCGATCGCTGCCGATGACATGCGCGGAGCCGTTGATCACGGCCTGCGGCGTGTAGACGTCGCGATCGCCGCGCATGTGGGAATAGGCTTTCTGGCGCGCGCTGAAGCGGGAATCGGCCAGCGTGTCCTTCCAGCCGAGATAGTCCCAATAGTCGATCGGCATGCTGAGCGCGATGACGTTGGGGTCTTTGGCGAGATCACCGATGATCTTGTCCGCGGGCGGACAGGACGAGCATCCCTGCGAGGTGAAGAGTTCAACGACAGCACGCGGATCGGCGTGAGCGGGGCGGATGATCGCGACGATCGCGCAGATACCGAGCGCACTGGACCATCGCGAGATCGAATTATAGGCCATCATCGCTGTCATACTGCGAACCAGTCGTGATGATTTCCATCCGTAATTGTACGGAGCATGAAGTCTGTCCCTGAACTTGCGTGCCCCAAAACGCGAGAAAGCGGCCTTTTCATAGGCCGCCTTCTTTTTAGCCGCTACTCACTAAGCAGTGAGGCACCGATCACAAATCCGCGTTGGAGCATGGCCCGAATGGACCATGCTCAAACAAAAGGCCTTAGGCCGCGAGTTTGCGCAGCACATAATGCAGGATGCCGCCGTTGCGATAGTAATCGAGCTCGTCCAGTGTATCGATGCGGCAGAGCAGCGGGACATCCCGCTTGCCACCGTCAGCGGACACGATTTCCGCAGTCAGCGTCTGGCGCGGCTTCAAATCGCCCTGCAGCCCGCGGATCGTGACCTTCTCGTCGCCCTTGAGGCCGAGCGAGGACCATGAGGTGCCGTCCTGGAAGGTGAGCGGAAGCACACCCATGCCGACCAGGTTGGAGCGATGGATGCGCTCGAAGCTCTGGCAGATCACCGCCCGCACGCCGAGCAGACGCGTGCCCTTCGCGGCCCAGTCGCGCGAGGAGCCGTTGCCGTATTCGGCGCCGGCGAACACCACCAGCGGCACGCCTTCCGCCTGATACTTCATCGCGGCGTCGTAGATCGACATCTGCTGGCCGTCGGGCCAGTGCTTGGTCAAACCGCCTTCCGGAATATTGCCGTCGGCACCCTTCAGCATGAAGTTCTTGATGCGGATGTTGGCGAAGGTGCCGCGCATCATCACTTCATGGTTGCCGCGCCGCGTGCCGTACTGATTGAAGTCGGCGGGACGCACCTGGTGCTCGCTGAGAAACTTGCCGGCGGGCGAGGTCAGCTTGATCGAACCGGCCGGCGAGATGTGGTCGGTGGTGATCTTGTCGCCGAACATCGCGAGGATCCGCGCGTCGACCACGTCGGTGACCGGGTCCGGCTGCTTCTTCATGCCTTCGAAATAAGGAGGGTTCTGCACATAGGTCGAGCCCATGTTCCAGCGATAGGTCTCGCTTTCCGTGGTCTTGATCTTGCGCCAGTTGGTATCGCCCTTGAACACGTCGGCGTACTTCTTCTTGAAGATCGTCGCGGTGACGTACTTCTTCATGAAGGTGTTGATCTCCTTGGCGGTCGGCCAGATGTCCTTCAAGAACACCGGCTTGCCGTCCTTGCCGATGCCGAGCGGCTCGACTGCGAGATCCTTGGTCACGGTGCCGGCCAGCGCATGCGCGACGACCAGCGGCGGCGAGGCGAGGTAGTTCGCCTGGACGTCGGGCGAGACGCGGCCTTCGAAGTTGCGGTTGCCGGAGAGCACCGCGGCGGCGACGATGCCGTTCTCGTTGATCGACTTCGAGATGTCCTCCGGCAGCGGGCCGGAGTTGCCGATGCAGGTCGTGCAGCCGAAGCCGACCAGGTTGAAGCCAACCTTGTCGAGATCGGCCTGCAGGCCGGAATTGGCGAGATATTCGGCCACCACCTGGCTGCCCGGCGCGAGCGAGGTCTTCACCCACGGCTTGGCCTTCAGGCCCTTGGCGGCCGCCTTGCGCGCCAAAAGGCCGGCGCCGATCAGCACGCTCGGGTTCGAGGTGTTGGTGCAGGAGGTGATCGCCGCGATCACGACGTCGCCATGGCCGAGATCGAAGTCACGGCCTTCGACGGCGTAGCGCTTCTGCTCGCCCTCGGGCTTCTTGTATTCGCCAACCAGCGCGGTCGCGAAACCGGTCGACACCGCCGGCAGCGCGATGCGGCCTTCGGGACGCTTCGGTCCGGCCATCGACGGCACGACGTCGCCGAGATCGAGCGTCAGCGTGGTGGTGAACACCGGGTCGGTCGACTTGGCGGTGCGGAATAGGCCCTGCGCCTTGGCATAGGCCTGAACCAGCTTGACGCGATCGGCCTTGCGGCCCGAGGTCTTCAGATAATCGATGGTCGCTGCATCGACCGGGAAGAAGCCGCAGGTCGCGCCGTATTCGGGCGCCATGTTGCCGATGGTCGCCTTGTCCGCGACCGAGAGATAGTCGAGGCCGGGGCCGAAGAACTCGACGAACTTGCCGACCACGCCGAGCTTGCGCAGCATCTGGGTGACGGTGAGCACGAGGTCGGTCGCGGTGACGCCTTCCTTGAGCTGGCCCTTGAGCTTGAAGCCGACCACTTCGGGCAGCAGCATCGACAGCGGCTGGCCGAGCATGCAGGCCTCGGCCTCGATACCGCCGACGCCCCAGCCGAGCACGGCAAGGCCATTGACCATCGTGGTGTGCGAGTCGGTGCCGACCAGCGAGTCGGGATAGGCGACCTCGAAGGTGCCGGTCTTCTTGCCGACCGTCATCTTCTCCTTCTTGGTCCAGACCGTCTGGGCGAGATATTCGAGATTGACCTGGTGGCAGATGCCGGTGCCGGGCGGCACGACCGAGAAGTTCGAGAACGCCTTCTGGCCCCACTTCAGGAACTCGTAGCGCTCCTGGTTCTGCTTGTATTCCTCGGTGACGTTCTTCGCGAACGCCTTGTTGTCACCGAAGAAGTTGACGATCACCGAGTGGTCGATGACGAGGTCGACCGGCACCAGCGGATTGATCTTCTCGGCATCGCCGCCGAGGTTCTGCATCGCGTTGCGCATCGCCGCGAGATCGACCACGGCCGGGACGCCGGTGAAATCCTGCATCAGCACACGCGCTGGACGGAATGCGATTTCGTGCTCGAGCTGGCGCTTCTTCAGCCACTTCGACACCGCGACGATGTCTTCCTTCTTGACGGTGCGGCCATCCTCGTTGCGCAGCAGGTTCTCGAGCAGAACCTTCATCGAGTACGGCAGCTTCGAAATACCCTTCAGTCCGTTCTTCTCTGCCTGGGGCAGGCTGTAATAGACGTAGGACTTGGCGCCGACCTTCATGGTCTTGCGGCATTTGAAGCTGTCGAGTGAGGTCATACGAGGAATCCCAATTCTCAGTTATACCCGGCAAGGGTAACTAAACACCGGCGAACGACACTGGCCGAGGGATGGCCCGGGGGGTGGGTTGCGGCCGCCGATTGTGTGTGCTGCATCAAGTTCCGGGCTTATAGAACCTTTCTAGAGGCACCGCCACACCGACAAGCGTGCGCCGGCATCGCGCGACCCAAAAATTCTCACGCGGTAGCGAAAGATTTCAGAGGGCTGTGACAAGACGAACCATGCGGCTCTCGGGACGAAATCTGAAATGCGTGCGCGGCGGACGCGAGGTGTTTTCCGGCCTCGACGTTTCGGCTACGGCCGGCGAGGCGCTCGCCGTCACCGGCCCTAACGGCGCGGGCAAGACCTCGTTGCTGCGGGTGCTCGCCGGGCTCCTGGTTCCAGCCGAGGGGACGGTCGCGCTCGAAGGCGGCGACGCCGAGCTCAGCCTGCCCGAGCAGGCCCACTATCTCGGCCACCGCGATGCCCTGAAGCCGGCGCTCAACGTCGCGGAAAATCTTTCCTTCTGGCGGGAATTCCTCGGCGGCAAGACCGAGGATGCCGGCCGGTGCCTTGCCGCCGTGGGGCTCGACCACGCCGCGCATCTGCCGGCGGCCTACCTCTCCGCGGGCCAGCGCCGCCGCCTCTCGATCGCGCGCCTGCTCTCGGTGCGGCGGCCGGTCTGGCTGCTGGACGAACCGACATCGGCGCTCGATACGGCCGGACAGGCGCTGTTCGTCGCCCTGATGCGCGACCATCTGGCCAGCGGCGGCCTGATCGTCGCCGCGACCCATCTGCCGCTCGGCATCGAAGCGCGCGACCTGCGGATGGGAGGCACGGTATGAGCAAGCAGCACGTCTCAGCGCCGAGCACCGGTCTCTCCGTTCCCTCCCCCCTTGTGGGGGAGGGTCAGGGAGGGGGGTGCCACACGGCACGCGCTCCCCGCACAACCTTCAACGTCAAGCGACCGAGATTGCAAAAGCGACATCTCTGCCGACGATCTCGCCCGGGGCCACCCCTCTCCCCAGCCCTCCCCCCGACGCAAGTCGGGCCTGCCCGACTTGCGCAAACTTACGACGAGCAACCGGGGTAAACCCCGGTTGCGTGGGGGAGGGAGCGCACCAGTCGCGCGGCACGATATCGGCTCACACGGCCATCAACACGGAGGCGCGGCATGAGCGCGCTGGCCGCATTGATCCGCCGCGACATCCGCATTGCGCTGCGCGTCGGCGGCGGCGCGCTGATCGGCGTGCTGTTCTTCCTCACCGTCACGGTGCTGATGCCGTTTGCGGTGGGGCCCGATCTCGCGCTGCTGTCGCGGCTCGGCCCCGCCATCCTGTGGCTCGGCGCATTGCTGGCGAGCCTATTGACCCTCGACCGGCTGTTCACGGCCGACCATGAGGACGGCTCGCTCGACCTGATCGTGATGAGCCGGACACCGCTGGAACTCGCCTGCGCGGCCAAGGCGCTGGCGCATTGGATCGCCGCCGGGCTGCCGCTGATCGTCGCAACCCCGGTGCTCGGCCTGCTGCTCAATCTCGACGGCACCGCGACGCTTGCGGTCGGAGCCACGCTGCTGGCGGGAACACCGGCACTGACCTTCACCGGCATGATCGGGGCAGCGCTGGCGGTGACGCTGCATCGCGGCGGCCTCTTGCTGGCGGTGCTGGTGCTGCCGCTGTCGATCCCGGTGCTGATCTTCGGCGTCGCGGCCTCGCAGGCGGCGATTTCGGGGCCGCTGCCGTTTGGAACACCGTTCTCGATCCTCTGCGCGCTGTCGCTTGCCAGCCTCGTGATCGGCCCGTTTGCGGCCGCCGCGAGCCTGCGGCACGGGCTGGACTGATCAAATCTCGCCGAGGGGAATTCGGCCAATTGCCTCGCTCACAGCGGACGACTATCAGGGTGCCATGAAGCTGACCGAGACGCTGACCGACCTCGCCAACCCGACCAGGTTTCTGGCGCTGACCGCGCGCATCCTGCCCTGGCTCGCGGGTGCAACCGCGTTCCTGCTCGCGATCGGGCTCTACCAGTCGGCGATGGCGCCCGACGACTACCAGCAGGGCGCCACGGTTAAGATCATGTTCATCCACGTGCCGAACGCCTGGCTGTCGATGTTCGTCTGGAGCGTCATGAGCGTGGCTGCGCTCGGCACGCTGGTGTGGCGGCACCCGCTCGCCGACGTCGCCGCGAAAGCCGCAGCTCCAATCGGCGCCGCCTTCACCTTCCTTGCGCTCGTCACCGGCTCGCTGTGGGGCCGCCCGATGTGGGGCACCTATTGGGAGTGGGATGCGCGGCTGACCTCGGTCTTGATCCTGTTCCTGATGTATCTCGGCCTGATGGCGCTGTGGCGCGCGGTGGAGGATCCCTCGCGCGCGGCACGGGCGGCGGCGGTGCTGACCCTGGTCGGCGCGATCAACATCCCGATCATCAAGTTCTCGGTCGACTGGTGGAACACGCTGCATCAGCCGGCATCCGTGCTCCGGATGGGCGGATCGACGCTCGACAAGGCGTTCCTGTGGCCGCTGCTGGTGATGGCGATCGCGTTCTCGCTGCTGTTCATCACCCTGCACCTCGCGGCGATGCGCAACGAGATCCTGCGCCGGCGTGTGCGCAGCCTGCAGATGATGCAGGCCAGCCGCGTCTCGTTCACGAGCGAGGCGGGTGCCGGCTCGCGTGATGCCGGCGCCTCGAAAGAAATTGGAGCGGCGTGACGATGTCGCTTGGTCCCTACGCTTCCTTCATCGTGACGTCCTATGCGCTGGTCGCAGCCGTGGTGCTGCTCCTGATCGTCTGGATCATCGCCGACTATCGCCGCCAGCAGGCACGCCTCAAGGAGATCGAGGCCAGCGGCGTCATGCGCCGCTCCGGCCGCAGCGCGGCGGATATCAGATGAGCGAACAGGCGACCAACAGCCCGCCGCAAGCCCGCCGCCTGCTGGTGGTGCTGCCGCTGCTGATCTTCCTCGGCCTCGCAGGGCTGTTCCTGCTGCGGCTCTATGGCGGCGATCCTTCGCGGATTCCGTCGGCGCTGATCGGACGGCCGGCGCCGCAGACCGCGCTGCCCGCGCTCGACGGGCTGGTGCAGGACGGCGCACCTGTCCCCGGTCTCGATCCCGCCGCGTTCAAGGGCAAAGTCTCGGTCGTCAACGTCTGGGCGTCCTGGTGCGTACCCTGCCACGACGAAGCGCCGCTGCTGACCGAGCTCGGCCAGGACAAGCGCTTCCAGATCATCGGCATCAACTACAAGGACTCGCCCGAGAACGCGCGGCGCTTCCTCGGCCGCTACGGCAACCCGTTCGGCATCGTCGGCGTCGACGGCAACGGCCGCGCCTCGATCGAATGGGGCGTCTATGGCGTGCCCGAGACCTTCCTGGTCGGACGCGAGGGCACCATCATCTACAAGCTGGTCGGACCGGTGACGCACGAGAACGTCAACAGCGTGCTCAAGGCCGAGATCGAGAAGGCGCTGCGCGCCGGACAGTAAGCGCATCGTCATTCAGCGGTGCCGTGAACCGCTGGTGAATGGCGAGCGAAATGCCTGCGACAAAATAATTCGACACGTTTATCTGCGGTTCATTTCGCGGCCACGGCAACGCCACGAACGCAACCCCAACTCAGCAGCGTTGACATCAACGTTCCTTTGGAGGGGACATATGCGCAAGACCACGCTCGCTTCACTGCTCGCCACCGCGCTTACGCTCGGCATGCTGACGGCCACGCCGTCGATAGCCCAGAGCGTTCAGCCGGCTACGCCCGCCACCAAATCGGAAACCGGCAAGATGGCGCCGGCGCCGAAGACGGCGGCACCCGACGCGAAGACGACGGGGATGGCGAAGGACGACCTGCTCGACATCAACAGCGCCAGCGCCGACCAGCTCGACGCGCTGCCTGGCGTCGGCAAGGCCTATTCGGCCGCGATCATCAAGGGCCGCCCCTACAAGGGCAAGGATGAACTGGTGCAGAAGAACATCCTGCCGCAGGCGACCTACGACAAGATCAAGGACAAGATCGTCGCCAAGCAGAGGAGCTGAGCTCTGAAGCATGATCCGGAAAAGTGCGAAGCGGTTTTCCCTCGCGACAAACGCGAAGCGTTTGCGCGGAGATCATGCTCAAACACGAAGCCAAAGCGCGATGCCGATTCAACCCAATCTCATCGCGCTTTGAGACCTCGAACGCAGCGCGGCGCAATTGCCCGCGCTGCGTTTCGATCTACTTCCGCAAATCGCCGGCGTCGGCCTCGCTGGTTTCCAGCGAGACCGGCTCCAGGTGATAGCGCTTGGTCAGCGGCATCTGCGCGATGGCGAAGATCATGGTCAGCGGCGTCACGCCGAACACCTTGAAGTTCACCCAGAAATCCGTGGTCTGGGTGCGCCAGACGATCTCGTTGAGGATGGCCATGCCGGCGAAGAACAGCGCCCAGCGCATGGTGAGGATGCGCCAGCCCTGCGGCGTCAGGTTGAACATCTGGTCGAACATCACGGCGATGAAGGAGCGCCCGAACAACAGCCCGCCGCCGAGCACGGCCGCGAACAGGCCGTAGATGATGGTCGGCTTGACCTTGATGAAGGTCTCATCGTGCAGCACCAATGTCAGCGTGCCGAACACCAGCACAATCGCGCCGGTCACCAGCGCCATGATCGGCACGTGCCTGGTCACCACATAGGATGCGATCATCGCCGCGACGATCGCCACCATGAATGCGCCGGTCGCGACGAACAGATGGTACTTGGCGTTCGCGATGAAGAACACGAGCAGCGGCCCGAGCTCGGTCGCAAGTTTGAACAGCGGATGCGGCTGGGTCTTGTCCATTAATTCTCTGTGTTGGTTTGAGGCATGATTTTCGAGGTCATGCCTCGATCCCGGCAATCGCCTTGGCAAAATCCTTCGCCGTGAAGGGCGCGAGGTCCTCGACGCCTTCGCCGACGCCGATGAAATGCACCGGCAGTTTGTGCTTCTCCGACAGCGCGACAAGGATGCCGCCGCGCGCCGTGCCGTCAAGCTTGGTCATCACGAGGCCGGTGACGCCTGCCGTACGATGAAACGCTTCGACCTGCGACAGCGCATTTTGTCCCACGGTGGCATCGAGCACGAGCAGCACCGCGTGCGGCGCCGATGCATCGACCTTCTTGATGACGCGCACGACCTTCTCGAGCTCGTTCATCAGCTCGGACTTGTTCTGCAGCCGGCCGGCGGTATCGATCAGCAGCACGTCGCGCTGCTGCTCCTTGGCCGCGGTCAGCGCGCTGAAGGCGAGGCTTGCCGAATCCGAGCCCTGGGCGCCCGCGATGACCGGCGATTTGGTGCGCTCGCCCCAGACCTTCAGCTGCTCGATCGCGGCGGCGCGGAAGGTGTCGCCGGCGGCCAGCATGACCTTGCGGCCCTCGGCGGCAAATTTGGCTGACAGTTTGCCGATCGTCGTGGTCTTGCCGGAGCCGTTGACGCCGACGACCAGGATGACGAACGGCTGCTTCGAGCCATCGATCTCGAGCGGCTTCGCCACCGGCGCCAGCACCTTCTCGACCTCGGTCGCGACGACGTCCTTGACCTCGTCGGCGGAGATCGCCTTGTCGTAGCGGCCCTTGCCGACCGCCTCCGCAATGCGGACCGCGACATCGGTCCCGAGATCGGCGCGCAGCAGCACATCCTCGATGTCATCGAGCATGGCCGAATCGAGCTTGCGTTTGGTGACGAGGTCCGCGACCGCGGTCCCGATCGAACTCGAGGTCCGCTTCAGGCCGCCCTTCAGGCGCTGCCACCAGCTCTGTTTTGGAGTTCCTGCAGTGGTATCGTTCATGGCGCGGACGTGTTAGCCGTTTCGGCTCACAAACGAAAGTCTCGACGAATTGATCGATGTTCCCCAATTGACCGCGGAAGAAATCCTGGGCCGGGTGCTCCACCGTGACGGGTTGATGCTGGTGATCGACAAGCCGGCCGGCATGCCGGTGCATCGCGGCCCCAAGGGCGGCCCCAATCTGGAGGCCTCCTTCGACGCGTTGCGGTTCGGCCTGCCGCGGCCGCCGGTGCTGGCGCATCGGCTGGACAAGGACACCTCCGGCTGCCTCGTCCTCGGACGTCACCGCAAGGCGACCGCCTCGCTCGGGCTGCTGTTCAAGCACAGCAAGATCTCGAAGACCTACTGGACCGTGGTCGAGGGCGGCCCCGCCGAGGACGAGGGCACCATCGACATGCCGCTCGGCCGGCTCAACGCCGAGCGCGGCTGGTGGCAGAAGCCGGATCCGGACGGGCAGAAGGCGATCACCAACTGGAAGGTGCTGGGACGCGGCGACGGTCTCGCCTGGCTGGCGATGGAGCCGGTCACCGGCCGCACCCATCAGCTCCGGGTGCATGCGTCGGCGATGGGCTGGCCGATCGTCGGCGACAATATCTATGGCAATGGCCCCCGCTTCGGCGAACCGACCCTGCATCTGCATTCCCGCGAAATCGGCATCCCGATTTCCCGCAACAAGGACCCGGTCCATGTGGTCGCACCGGCGCCGGAGCATATGTGGCAGCGGCTCAGGGCCTGCGGCTGGACCGGCCAGTGATCTCCGGGGTTTTACGGACCATTATCCTTTACGGAACTTTCAGCCTCGTCCGATAGTCCTGCAGGCGGCTTAGAAAAGCGCATCACGACGGGCTCAGGACGAGCAATGCTGACTGCCGGGCAGGCAATTATCGACGAAGTCGAGGCGGCGATACGCGCCGGCTCCGCCGAAAAATGCATCGCGAGCGCCAAGCGCGTCACCGACCTCTTCCTCGCCTCCGCCGGCAGTTTCAACAGCGAGCAGGTCGAGCTGTTCGACAACGTGCTTGATCGGCTGGTCAAGACCATCGAGCTGAGGGCGCTCGCCGACATCAGCGCCCGGATGGCGCTCACCGACATCAGCGAGCAGCTCGCACCGGTGACCCAGGCTCCGCCCGCGATCATTCGCCGTCTCGCTGGCAATGACGAGATCAGGATCGCGCGGCCGGTTCTGCAGGAGTCGTCGCGGCTCAGCGCGGACGACCTGGTCGAGATCGCGCAGACCAAGAGCGAGCAGCATCTGCTCGCCGTCGCCGGCCGCTGGTGGTTGAAGGAAGTCGTCACCGATGCGCTTCTGGCGCGTCGCTTTGCCAGCGTGAGCCACCGCCTGGTCAGCAATCCCGGCGCCAAGGTATCGCCGGACGGATTTGCCGTCATCCTCGCGCAGGCCGAGTACGATCCGGTCCTCGCCGTCGAGACCGGCATCCGCGCCGACCTGCCGTCGGAGCTCCGCCTTCAGCTCCTGCGCCGCGCGACGGAAGAGGTTCGCGGCCGTCTGCTGGAACGCGCCCCGCCGTATTTGTTCGAGGAAATCCGGCACGCGATCGCCGCGGTCGCCGCCGGCGTCGAGCGCGATATGTCGCAGGTCCGCGATTTCACCGCGGCCAGGCGCCACATCGCCAAGCTCAAAGACAGCGGCGAGCTCGACGAGGCGGCCCTGCTCGGCTTTGCCAGGCAGCGAAAATATGAAGAGACCGTCGTCGCGCTGGCGGATCTTGCGCAGTCGAGCATCGAGGTGATCCGCTCGCTGATGCAAAGCCTGCGCAGTGAGGGCCTGCTGGTGCCGTGCCGCGCGGCTGGCCTGAGCTGGGAAACCACCGCCGCGGTGATGGAATGCCGGTACACGACCGGCTCCATGGGCCCCGTCGAGCTCGCCCATGCGAAAGGCCAGTTCACGAAAATGACCCGCGAAAACGCCGATCGCCTGCTGCGATTCTGGCAGGTTCGCTCGTCGCAGCCTGCAAGACCCGGCGGACGCACGCACTGAGTGCGTCACGCCGAGTACATCATGCGCGATGACGCGGCCCCATTCCGACGTGACCTGTCAAACAGCCACGCTCTCGGTGTCATCACCCGCGCATGCAGAGACACCGGAGCTTGAATCGAGAGGCCGCGGCGTACTGGGTCGCCCGCCCTAGGGTACCTCGGTAGCCTCAGTCACGCCTGCTCCATTCATGATCTCCGGGCATTTCCGCGCCAAGTTCATTCGCCAGCTCGAGCGCTTCCTTGACGTCGGACGTAAGCAGACCTTCCGTGAACGTTCGGACGACGGGTAGGAGCAGCTCGCTCGCTCGCGCGTGTTTGCCGGAATGCCGCCATAGGCGCGCCAGGCTGACAGCTGACCGCAGCTCAAAGGACCGCGCGCTTTGCCTGCGCGCCAGCTCGACCGAGGCGAGGAATAATCGCTCGGCGTATTCGACGGACGATGGTTTCGCGTAATTGAGGGTCATCTCACCTTGCAGCCGATAGATCTCGGCTTCGTAAAAATGCTCTCCCGTTCTTCCGCCGATCGCCGATGCGGTGTCGAGTTCGCGCAAGGCAGCATCCAGCAAGCCGGCACTTGCAAAAGCCTTCGCGAGCAGGCTCCTGAACCAGCAACTGGCGAGCCAGGCATTCATGTCCTCGTAGCCGTCGATGCCCATTCGCATCTGGTTCAATCCCTCATCGACATCTCCAAGCTCGGTCATCGCCCATCCTCGCAGGATGGTCGTCTGATGCTTCCAATGCAGGAAGCCGTGTTCCGATGACAAGGCTAGTGCCCTGTTGGTGTAATCGCGGGTCCCTTCGACATCGCGGAGATGCTGGCAAACGTAAGCGCCGAAAGTCAAAGCAAACGACAGCGTGAATGGGTGGCGAAGGTTTTCAGCCTCCGAAATGGCCTGCTGGCTATACTGGCGCGCCGCGTCAGGATGGCCGAGAAACCACAAGAGATATCCCATGTACGACAGCGAGACGACGCCAGGGTGGATGCCGTGCGTTGCCGTGAGCGCGCCATGCAGTTCCGGACTGTACAGGCTCCTGAAGCGCCGAAGATGATGTTCGGCGGCGACAAATCGCCCGCGGTACAGCATGGTCATCGCAATCGCCCGATGCGCCTCGATCAGATATCCGGTCTGTTGCGCCTGAGATATTTTTCGGTTCAATGCCTCGCGCCTCGCGAACTTCAGAAGCTCTGCGCTCAGCTCATGCGCCCGCGCGAGATCGCCGCGAATGAAATGGCACACCCAAAGTCCGCGCGTCGCCGCAAAGATCTTCGCCTTGTCGTCGAGATGCCGGCCGAGCTCGAGCGCTCGAACATAATTTTCCTCGACCTCCTGCACGGCATATCCCTTGGCCGCGATCAGGGCCGTGCCCAGGGCGATGCGAAGCTCGAGCTCGGACTCGTTTCGGCCCTGCATGCCGGGCGAGGCTTGCAGAACGGCAAGCCCACGACGGAGATGGCCGATCGCCTCCAAAGTGGCGCCCTTCATGGCGGCCTGCTTGCCTGCCTTGAGCCAGAAACTCGCGGCCGGCTCGCTCTGGCCAGATTCGGTCAGGTGGTAGGCGAGGAGTTCCGGCTCGCGTTCGGTCTTTTCCGGATATTTATCGGCCAGCACACGCGCGATGTTCGCATGCAGCGTTCGTCTTTCCCTGTGCAACAGGCTTTCATGCGCCGCATTCTGGATCATCACATGCCTGAATGAGTACAACGCCTCCGGCAGGAAACCGAAGCGGACGATCAATCCGGCCGCCTCCAGATGGTCCAGGGCAGCTTCGATCTGGTCCGCTGGCGCATCGGCAACCGCGCAAAGGATCTCGTAGGAAAACTCACGGCCGATGGTGGCGCCGATCTGCGCGATTTTCTTGAACGGCCCCATCCGATCAAGGCGGGCCATGAGGGAATCGTTCAGTGTTGCGGGAATCGCGAGCTGATGCCATGGACCGGACAAGACGTAGTGTCCATGCTGCTCGGTCAGGACGTCCGACTCAAGGACGGCTTTGGTCAGTTCTTCAAGGAAGAGTGGCACACCATCCGTCTTGACGATGATATCCTCGACCACCTCCCGGGGGAGTTGCCTGTCTCCCGCCACGCGTTCGACCAGTGTCGTGCGGACTTGTCGACCGAGGCGTTTCAGGTTCGCAGTCATGGTATGCGCGTGACCGGTCCAGCCGGGCTGAAACTCCGATCTACCGGTGACCACGATGAGGATCGACGCGTTGCGAACGTTCTCCACCAGGAGATCGAGCACGTCCTGCGAGGTGGGATCGATCCAATGCACGTCCTCAAAATCGATCAGCAGCGGCTGCTTGCGTGCTTGCGCGAGCAGACGGTTGACGAGCGCGGCAACGGTCGCATCCTTCTGCTGTTGCGGCGAGAGATCGAGGGCTGCATATCGATCCCCGGTGGGAATTGAAAGCAATGCCGCAAGGATCGGTACCACTGTCTCCGCATTTCCGTTCGAGGCGGCGACATCAGCTTCGAGGTTTGTCAGCCACAGCGCAGATGCGTTCTCGCCATCAAGGCCGAGCGCGAATTTGAGCTGCTCGATGAAGGGGTGAAAGGCGGTGCTGCTGTAATACGGAGAGCACTGGAACGAAACCTGTCCATGCGGATCGCTTGCGATCCGCTCCCGCAGCTCTTGGACGATCCGGGACTTTCCAATCCCCGGCTCGCCCGTCAGCAGCACGACCTGGCCCGCACGGGCTTTCGCTTGCTGCCAGCGCGTGAGCAGCAACGCCACCTCTTCGGTGCGGTTGACCAGCGGCGTCAGTCTGGGGCCCATGGCTGCCGCAAATCGCGTTTCCGCGCGGGAGGGTCGAACTACGAGCCAGGCCCGAGCCCTCGCGGATATCCCCTTCAGCGCGTGAAATCCGAGGTCCTGGTAGTCGAACTTTCCTTTCAGCAGGGCTTGCGTCGAAGACGCTATGACGACGCCGTCTGGAGGTGCCAGGGTCTGCAGACGGGCAGCCAGATTTGGCGTCTCGCCGACTGCTGAATCGCGCTCTTCGGTGTCCCGCCCAACCAGATTTCCGACGACAACAAGGCCGGTCGCAATCCCGATGCGCACACTGGGCCCATGACTGGCGACTCCGTGGACGTCATTCGCTCTCGCCGTCGACAGGCTCCGCACAATTTCGAGCGCTGCGCGCACCGACCGCTCTGCGTCATCCTCATGGGCGCTCGGATAGCCGAAATAGACCAGAATGCCGTCCCCGAGGTAGCGCGCCGCGAAGCCTTCGTACCGCTTGACCACGCTGACGCACTTTTCCCTGAAGCTCGCGATCATGTCGCGGACGTCTTCGGGATCGAACTGTTCGGACAGCGAGGTCGATCCGACCATGTCGCAGAACATCACGGTGAGCTGGCGCCGCTCGGCGCTCGCCGCTACGCTTTCTACATCGCTCCGACTGCCGGCCGCACTTTTTGCTGAACGGGTCAGGGAAGCGACCGCGCGCTGCAAGCGCTTGCGATCTCCGAGTGGAAGTCCAAGTTCGATCAGATCCTGCTCGGTCAGATCGGGCAGGACGTCCAAACCGATACGATGCTGCACAAAGAGCTCGCTGTACTGGCCGAGGTCAACGGTTTCGAGCCAGTGCTTGAGAGCAGCCTCCATATCCGCGCTTGGCTGTTTCTCCGGCATGGTGATCCGTCCGACTGCGGGCGATCGGCGACTACGGGCCTCATACGACGAGGCCGGAGCATGGTTTACCTCAGACTGGACGCGTTCACAAAGCGTGAAAACAATGACCCAGGCCGATCAAGGAGGCGCTCTGCCCTCTTGCAACACCGTTGAGCGAACTGGATGATCGACCGGACATCGCGCTTCAGCTCGTTGTTTAACCATGATCTTCCCGCAAACGCTCCGCGTTTGTCGCGAGGAAAACCGCTTCGCACTTTTCGGATCGTGCTCTAGGTGGCGTCGTCGCACGACCCAACGAGACGGGCACCATCATGGCCTGTCACCACAAGCCGGCGCACCACGCCGGGCACATCGCCATCGATCGCGACGGGCAGGAAATGTTCGGTGCGGCCCTGCCTATCGCTTTCGATCAGCACCCCGCGGGTCGCGCCGACTTCCGCCGCAAGCCGTCGCGCCAGCGCGGCTTCGCCGGCTGCGCGCAGGCGTTTCGCGCGCTCCCGGATCGCGCCGCCTGCGACCTGCGGCATCCGGGCGGCCGGCGTGCCGGGGCGCTTCGAATAGGGGAACACATGCAGGAAGGTGAGATCGCATTCCTCGACCAGATCGAGCGAGCGCGCAAACATCTCGTCAGTCTCGGTCGGGAAGCCCGCGATGATGTCGGCGCCGAACGCGATATCGGGCCGAAGCCGGCGCACCTGCGCGCAGAAATCGATCGCGTCCCGGCGGGAATGGCGGCGCTTCATCCGCTTCAGGATCATGTCGTCACCGGACTGCAGCGACAGATGCAGGTGCGGCATCAGCCGCGCATCGTCGGCGATGACATCGAGCAGATCACGATCCGCCTCGATCGAATCGATCGAGGAGATGCGCAGCCGCTTCAACTCGGGCACATGGCGCAGGATCTGGCGGGTCAACTGGCCGAGCCTCGGCGCGCCGGGCAGGTCGGCGCCATAACTCGTGAGATCGACGCCAGTCAGCACGATCTCGACGTGGCCGCGCTCGACCAGCGTGCGGACCTGGTCGACCACGGCGCCCATCGGCACCGAGCGCGAATTGCCGCGACCATAGGGGATGATGCAGAAGGTGCAGCGATGGTCGCAGCCGTTCTGCACCTGCACGAACACCCGCGGCAGGCCGCGCTCGAATCCGTCGAGCAGATGCGGTGCCATCTCCCTCACCGCCATGATGTCGGCGACCGCGACTTTCTCGCTTGCGCCGATATCGAATGCTGAACGTGTCGCGCACCAGGCGTCGCCGCGCATCTTCTCGTCATTGCCGACGACGCGATCGACCTCGGCCATCTCGGCAAACATCCGGCTCTGCGTCTGCGCCGCGCAGCCGGTGACCACGATGCGCGCCTCGGGGCGTTCGCGTTTCAGCTTGCGGATCGACTGCCGGGCCTGCGCCACCGCCTCATTGGTGACAGCGCAGCTATTGATGACGATGGTGTCGGAAAGTCCCGCCTGCTCGGCCTCGCGCCGAATCACTTCGGATTCGAACGAATTGAGGCGACAGCCAAAGGTGACGACATCGACGCCCATCGCAATTAAGCTACGCTGGCGAACAGCGCCGGATCGAAGCGGCCCTCATATTCGAAATCGGCGGTGCCGGTCATCAGCACGTGATCGTCGCGCTCGCGCCATTCGATGCCGAGCTTGCCGCCGGGCAGCGTGATCTCGACGATGCGGTTGGCGCGCTTCAGCCGCGCCGCCGCGACCGCCGTGGCGCAGGCCGCCGAGCCGCAGGCCCTGGTCAGGCCGGCGCCGCGCTCCCAGGTGCGGATCGTGATGTGATCGCGATCGACGATATGGGCCAGCGTGATGTTGGCGCGCTCCGGGAAGATCGGATGGTTTTCCAGCAGAGGCCCGAAACGTTCGAGGTCATAGGCATTGACGTCATCGACCCAGAAGATCGCATGCGGGTTGCCCATCGAGACCACCGAGGGCGAATGCAGCACCGGATTGTCGATCGGCCCGACCTGCAGCTCGATGTAGCGGGTGTCGCGAAATTCCTCAGCCAGCGGAATGTCCTGCCAGCCGAACTTCGGCGCACCCATGTCGACGGTGTAGAGATCGGGCGCCGGCCCCTGCCAGCAATTGAGCAGGCCGGCGCGGGTCTGGAACGTCGCCGTGGTCTGGCCGGTCTTCTCGAAGATCCGCCGCACCACGCAGCGCATGCCGTTGCCGCAGGCCCCGGCCTCCGACCCGTCATTGTTGTAGATCGTGATGTACGCTTCGGTGCCGTCGAGCCGTGGCGGCTGCAGCACCATCAACTGGTCATAGGGCGCTCCGGCCGGCGACGCCACCGCGCGCGCCTCCGCCGCCGAGACTTGTGCCCGACCTTCGGAATCGCGCAGGTCGACGACGACGATCTCGTTGCCGATGCCGTTCATCTTGGCGAATGCGTGATTGGCGAGCGCGCTCATCGATTTTCCCAAATTCTGCCCGGTTATATGGCGAGTGGTGGCCGGAAGGCCAGTCTGAATGGCCCTATGACACATCTGTCATGGGACGAATGCAGAACTCGCGTGTTAGGAATATCGCACCTCGCGGACCGCGCGCGCCGGGACAGATCGAGCGGCCGTCTGAGGAAGGGGATGGAGAAGTATCAATGAACCGTATCAACACGCTCCGCGCGGCCCTGGTCGCGCTGCTCCCTTTGGCCGCGATCGCATTGGCAAGCCCGGCGCCTGCCCAGTCGCCGGCCG